>DAIUFK010000004.1:0-40948 GCA_036844615.1 Candidatus Dormiibacterota bacterium
GGATCTTCGGCGCCCATGCGGCCCATCTACGTCGTTGCGACCTCCGCTCCTCGCTTCCGCATCCACGGATGCGCGCGCTAGCCGCCGCCTCGAATCGCGGAGGCGATCGTCTCCAGCTCAGTCCTGCTCTTTGGCTCTGTGTAGTTTCGCGGGAACGTGAGGCCGAAGCCATCATTGGGATAGCGAGGGATCACGTGCACGTGGAAATGCGGCACATCCTGAAATGCAACCTCGCCGTCAGCGACGAACAGGTTCACACCGCCCGCGCCCAGCGTGTGCCGGACCGTGGCGGCAAGATTTCGGGCGACCCTGAACGTACGCATTGCGGCTGTTTCATTCAGGTCTGACATCAGCACTGCATGCTCGCGAGGCATCACCAGGATGTGGCCGTGCGTGATCGGTTGGATGTCCATGAACGCAACGACGGTGTCGTCTTGGTGGACGAAGGTCGCGGGGGCATCGCCTCGCACGATCTCGCAAAACACGCACTGATCTGCCACTTCGTCAGTGCAAAGCTTAAAGCGGAGGGTCGGTCTCCGTGGGTGGATCGAGCGGTGCGCTGACCCGCGGTGCGAGATCCGCCTCCACGGATGGGGTGGCCATCGAAGCGTCCGATCCGCCATTGGTGGCGAGGGCCGCGTCGTCATCGGGGATCGCCACCACGATCTCCGTACGCTCGCCTCCAAGGCCGCCGCCATTAGTCGCGCCATCAGCGTGTTGGCCGCGACGGCGACGCCTGGCGCGGCGCTCGCCGCGGTGAGGCCGCGACAGGCGCTGCACCTGGGAGCGTATGCCCACGCGCTGACACGCGGTCACGACTGCGCCCACGCCGGCGACAAGGCCTTCCTGCTTGGCGTGCTCGAAGAGTGGGCCGAACAATTCGGGCGCTCCGCCGATCACGGTCTTCGAGTCGCCGACTATCACGAGCAGCTTCTTGGCTCGCGAGATTGCGACGTTGACGCGGTTGGGGTCGTTGAGGAATCCGATGGCGGCGCGGTCGTTCGAACGCACCAGGGAGAGGATGACGGCGTCCGACTCGCGGCCTTCGAAAGCGTCAACCGACTCGACGTCCTCAGGCGGCACGATGCCCTTCAGAGCCGATACCAGGCGGTTGACCTGTGACGCGTACATGGCGATCACGGCGAGCTTTGACTTGCGGACCCTCCGCCTGATGATCGAGGTGATGTCCTTGCACAACGCGACCTCGAACTCGTTCGCGACGGACCGCTGAGCATCGCGGTATTCGTCCTGCGCGCCCGTGTCCACCCACACGAGCTCTCGATCGAACGGCCAGGGCAGCGGCATCCGCGGATGAGGCGCTTCGTGGATCAGCTTGCCGTCATAGAACAGGTCGGATACCGCCCTGCCGATGGGCTCGCGCATTCTGTACTGGCGGGGGAGCATGATCTTCGAGCTCGCCGGCACCTTGTCCCAGACCCAGCCGTAGAAGCTGTCGTCGCGCACGATCTCGTCCAGGGGTTGCTCGATCTTGAAGGTGGAGGCGGCCTCCTCCATGACCGGAGGCAGCTGCTTGAGGTCGCCGATCATTACCCAGCGCTTGGCCAGGGGCATGAGGGCGAGCGCCTCGTTCGCGCGCACCTTGTTGGCCTCGTCGAGGATCAGCCAATCGAAGACCTTGAACCGGAGCCGAGAGTCGATGGCGAGCCGGTTGCAGGTGCCCGCGACGAGGTTGTAGGGCTCGAGGTCGTCGCCCTCCACGATTGTCGGTCGGAGTCGGCGCGGGACCTTGCCTGGCTCGGCGACACGGGCCTGGCGGACGTGTGAGAAGCCGAGCAGGCGTTCCTGCCCGGTGTCGACAGCGTCGTTCGAGTGAGACGACAGGAGGATCGACGCCCCAGGATTCCGCCCGAGGATGCGGCGGATCGACTCCACGATGGCTGTGGTCTTGCCCGTCCCTGGTGGCCCCTGGATGAGATAGAGCTGGCCCGGGCGCATGCCCATGACCCTCGACACCGCCTCCGCCTGCTCCTCGTTCGGGTCAGGCAGGTGGTGTGCCTTCTTGCCGTCGAGCGGCACGCGAGGAGGGCTACCGAGCCAGCCGGGGTCGGCAAGCTCTGCCGCGAGCGCGCCCGAGCGCGGGCTGCCGATCTGCAGCTGCCGGATGACCGAACGCTGCGCCTCGAACATCTCGACGCTCGCCGTCGGCAGCACTATGCCTTCGTCAGGGAGAGGGTCGTAGCGCCTGAAGCTGACCCAGAGGTTGGAGCCCTGGATGCGGTCGAGCGACATGCCCCTGTATTCAGGGAAGCCGGCCGAGCGCACGGTAAGGGAATCGATGCCGCGGTAGATCCTGCCGTCAGCGTCGTCGACAAGGTGCAATACCGCGCGCACGTACTCGCCGCCGCGCATGTCCTCGCCGCACTCGGGGCAATGGATGCTGCTGGCGGTCGGCACCTCGGCCTCGCATTTCGGGCACTCCATCCACTGCTCGGTGGCCTCATAGCGCCGTACCGCAGCCTCGGCGAGCTTCTCGCGAAAGTCGCGAAGATGCTCGATGAAGCGCATCGTCGAGTCGAGGATGGGCAGCCTCTTTGCCTGCTCACGCAGGACGATGGCGGTGAACCCTTCCAGGTCGCCGTCCCACTCTTTGACCAGCTGCAGCTCCTGGTAGCCAAGCCTGAGCCGGTTCTTCTCCATCTCGAACTCGCCGTCGAGGTCCTGCCAGTCGGTGATCTCGAGAGCCAGGCCCTGCGGAGTCCGTCCAAGCCTTCCGGTCAGCAGCGTCTGCTTGACCTGGCCGACGAACTCGAGCGGCTTTTCAGGCTTGACTATGGTGTAGGTGCCGTCGATGCTCCGTTGCTCTTCGAGCACCTGCCGCAGGAGCTCGGCTCCGCCTGCTGCCTCGAGCGCCGACACCTTGAGGGCGGCCGGAGTGCCGGGGCGCACGCGGATCCACAGACGGCCGGCCTGGATCTCTTCGCCCGGGATGTCCGGGTTCCAGAGTGGTAATACGTCGCCAGGGTTGGACGTGCTCATTTATGCGGACCTAGGGGTTCGCCACAGGCTGGTTAGGCGTGAAATAGGAGTCACCTGAGTTCAAAAAGGGGGTCCGCAGGCGGGACCAAGCACCCCAATGGGCAACCCTTACGTTAGCACAGGCCAGTCCGGGTCGATAGCCTTACGGTTTTTGCCTAACCGGCATGGCTGGGTTGGCCGGGGTTCCCCCGGCCATGACTTTGTCTTTTCAATCTCCGAACGTGGCCGGGAGTAACTCTTCTAAGACAAGCCCATCCTTATACCGGAAAAGAGCGCCGGCCCAAATCCGAGGTCGATCTAAACATTGCGCAGCGATGCAGGGCCGGGTCCACGCGCGAAGCGCCTGGCGATGCATTCAGTAAGGCCGATCCTCAACGCCGCTCTGCGCGCAGGGAAACCATTCCGGGTTTCCCTCATAAGCGCGCCGTTGCGCGCTATCGTGACTCTCATGTGGAAGAACCGCCTCAAGCCCTACGACATCCTTTCGGGGGAGGACGTCGAGGCGATTCACAACCAGGCGATGACCATCCTGGAGGAGATCGGGGTGGACTTCCTCCACGAACGGCCCCGTGAGCTTTTCGGCAAAGCCGGCATGAAGGTCGACGACATGCGGGTGCGCTTCGACCGCGAGTTCGTGATGGAGATGGCGGCCAAGACGCCGTCGACCTTCGACCTCCAGGCCCGGAACCCGGCCCGCACCGTTACCCTCGGCGGCAACAACGTGGTGACCGCGCCGGTGTACGGCCCCCCGTTCATTACCGACCTCGAGCGGGGGCGCCGAGGAGCCACAATCGAGGACTTCAACAACTTCGACAAGATGGCCCAGGCCATCGACCAGATCCACTGCGCGGGCGGGACCACCGTCGAGCCCGAGGACCTGCCGCTGGGCACGCGGCACCTCGACATGCTCTATTCGCACATGCGCTGGACTGACAAGCCTTTCATGGGCAGCGTCATCTCGGCTGAGAACGCGCGCGACGCCATCGAGATGGCGTCGGTCCTGTTCGGCGGTCGCGACAAGATCGAAAAGACGCCGGCGATGCTGAGCCTGATCAACGTGAACAGCCCGCTGCGTTACGACGACCGGATGCTCGGCGCCCTCCTCGAGTACACGGAGGCGGGCCAGCCTGTGATCGTCACGCCGTTTCTAATGGCCGGAGCGATGTCGCCGATGGGCCTGGCCGGCACGGTTGCCCAGCAGACCGCAGAGGCGCTGGCGGGAATCGCGCTCGTGCAGCTCATGCGCCCAGGCACGCCGTGCGTGTACGGGTCGTTTCTCACCAACACCGACATGCAGTCGGGGAGCCCAGCATTCGGCACGCCGGAGTCGGCGATGGGCATCCTCGCCAGCGCGCAGATGGCGCGTCACTATCGCATCCCGTTCCGGGGCGGCGGCGCGCTCACCTCGTCCAAATCGCCCGACGCGCAGGCCGCATACGAATCGATGATGTGCATGTGGCCGACCATCCTCGGTGGCGTCCACTTCGTCCTGCATGCGGCCGGCTGGCTCGAGAGTGCGCTGCTCGCGTCCTACGAGAAGTTCATCATCGACGTCGAAGCGCTTCGCATGTTCGAGTGGATCCTGCAGCGCGGCTTCCCCGTCGACGAAGAGGCGATGGCGATGGACGCGATGAGAGAGGTCGGCCCAGGGGGCCACTTCCTCGGCGCCGAGCACACGTTGAGAAACTATCGGACGGGCTTCTACCGGCCGTGGATCTCATCGACCGAGAACTTCGACCGTTGGAACCGTATGGGCGCGAAGACTGCTGACGTCGTCGCCTTGGCGCGCTGGAAGCAGGTCCTTGCCGAGTACCCGGACCCGGGCATCGACCCAGGCGTTGACGAGCAGCTTCGTGAGCTCATCACCAAGCGCAAGAAGGAGATCGGCGACGACTGAAGCGCAGGGCTCCGACGCGAGGGTCAGCGCGCTCCTCGACGGCCTTGCGTCGGACCGGCCAGTGCCCGCGGGCGGTTCGGCGGCGGCGGCTGTCATCGCAGTGGCGGCTGCCCTTCTCGAGAAGGCTGCACGACTTTCGGTTGCGCAGTGGGCGAGCGCGGAGGTCGCGCTCGAGCAGGCACACTCGCTGCGACTGCGTGCCGAGGAGCTCGTGGACGCTGATGCTCACGCTTACCTTTCGTTCGTTGAAGCCATGCGCGCGGCGAAGGAGTTGCGAGGCCAGGCGCGCGAGCGCGCAGTGGGTCCGGCCCGCGCCGCGACGGTGGACGTGCCGCTTGCGATAGCGCGCCTCGGCGCCGAAACGGTAGAGCTCGCTGGTGAGCTGGCTGCGCACGGCAACCCGAACCTGCGCGCCGACGCCATGGTCGCTGCCACGCTCGCCGCTGCTGCCGCGACCGCCGCGGCGAGGCTGATCGCCACCAACCTCTCAGGCACGCGTCGCGATGCGCGATTGGACGAGGCACAGAAGACGGCACGCGCCGCCGGCGACAAGTCGGACGCTCTGGAGGTCTAGGCCTCGGGCAGCATCAGGCGTGCTCTCGGATTTGCCGCGTCGAGCTCTTTGATCACGGCGGCAAGGACTTCCTCGGGCGAGCCGTCGCGCTCTTCGACGGGTCCCCTGCGCCAGCCCTCCAGGTAGGCGTCCATGTCGGTCGACCCTTCCTTCATCGAGTAGGCGTCGATCGCGACCTGGAACCGGTCGGGCATCATGCCCTTCACGTCGCCGGTCTCGTCCCACGCCTTCACCTGGGAAGGGATGTGCTTCCAGAACGTGACCTGATAGTTAGCCAAGCGGACCTCCCCGCTCGCCGGGGAGGTGGCGCAAAGCGCCGGAGGGGGCGTTCAGTTGGCTTGGTGGGCCGCCCTCGACCAGCTCCGCAAGCCGTTCCTCGAGCTCGCCCAGTCCGACGTCGACTATCTCGAGGGGAAGTCCAAGGTACGCGGCGATCTCCCGCGCCTTCTTCGCCAACCGAGGGCTTGGCACCTGGCGCAGGAACAGGAGTGCCTCGTAGTTGCCGAAGAGCATCGGTATGAGCTCCGGATCCCTATTCAGGCCGAGGCCGCGTACGACAGCGCGATCGAAGTTGCGCACGAGCCAGTCGGTGAGAAAGAACGTTCCCGGCCGGTCCTCCGAGACATGGTGGAAAAGGTCGGCGCCCGCAAGCATCTCGTAGCAGTGCGGCCCCCTGACCTGTGACGCTCCAACCTCTCTGAGCAAGGGCTCGAGGCGTCCGTTGGTGCCACAGTCGCCGTACACGACGACGAGCCGCTCATAACGCGGGCGAAGAGCACGCAGCTTATCTCCGAGCTCCTCGACGATCCGGGCAGGGTAAAGGTGCAGCATCGCGGAAAGTCCATAGATGTCCACGTCCCAGCCGCGCCGATCGACTATGTCCTTTACCTCCGCTCCGAGCGCCCCACAAATGACGAACGCGGTGGCGTTCATACGACAGCCTCGAGGTGCGGGAACTGCAGGACTGAGACGAATGCGTCGTTGAAGTCGGAGCGCCCCGAAAGCTCGATGTACTCGATGCGCGAAGGCAGCTCAAAGGCGACCTGCCGCTCACGATATGAAAGCAGGGCGATCTTCGCGCCCTCCCCTGCCGAGTTCCCGACGGCGATGATCTTGTCGACGTCGACGGGCGGGACCAGGCCGATGATCTTCGCGCTCTCCGGGTTCAGATAAGACCCGAATGAGCCACCGAGCAAGACCTCGTCGAGGTCCTTCGTCTCGACGCCGAGGATGTCCATCAAAACCTTGATCCCCGTGGCGATCGACCCCTTGGCGAACTGCAGCTCGCGGACGTCGCGCTGCGAAAGGTAGACGCCTTCCGCGAGCAGGAACGCGCGCACCCCGTCGACGTCGAAGAGGCGGTCGGCGAGCGGATGACCCGGAACGTCGGACGCAAGCTTCATGCGGCCCGAGTGGTCGAGCAGGCCGACGTGGAGGAGCTGCGCCACGGCATCGACAAGGCCCGACCCGCATATTCCCAACGCGGGTACGTCACCGCCAATCACCTGAAGCTCGATG
The DNA here is from genome assembly GCA_036844615.1 of Candidatus Dormiibacterota bacterium. GTDB lineage: Bacteria > Chloroflexota > Dormibacteria > Dormibacterales > Dormibacteraceae > Palsa-872. The sequence continues at coordinate 6,987 of DAIUFK010000004.1, forward strand.
GTGTCGCCAAGGGTCACACCCTCGATCGCACCTTCGGTGGCCCTCATACCGCAGCGGATCTGGCTGCCCTCGAACGCCGGGCCGGCTGGCGCCGCGGTGGCGAGCGCTCGCTGCGCGTTGCCGAGAACTATCTCTCCGTTGGTGCCGACATCGACGAAGACTCGCAGCTTGTCTTCGCGCACCACGCTGGTCGCAAGCACACCGGCGACAATGTCCGCACCGACATACGCGCCGAGGGCTGGAAGCGTCTGGATGTAGCCGTTGGGATGAATGTCGAGGCCCACCTCACCGGCGCCCACGAGCAGCGGCTCCATGAAAGCGGGGGTGAACGGCATGACCGCAAGCGGGGTGGGGTCGATGCCGAACAGCAGATGGAGCATCGTCGCGTTGCCGACCGCCACCGCCTCATACGTTCGGTCGCGCGACACGCCCGTCTGCAGGTAAAGGTCGGCGAGGATGCTGTTCATCGTGGCCACGACGGCGATCTGCAGCTCGAGGACTGAGTCAGGGCCGTTCATGCCGTGGCTGATGCGTGAGATGACGTCGGCCCCAAACGGCGCCTGACCGTTGAGCGTCGACAGCACGCCCGCTGCCATGCCGGTGCGAAGGTTCATCAGCGTTCCCACCAGCGTGGTCGTGCCGACGTCAAACGCAACGCCGAAGCATTCGCCTGTCGTGTCACCAGGCTCGAGCGCCACCAGCTGTTCGCCTCCCAGCACCGCGGTGACCTTGAAGCCGGAATCGCGCAGAGCGCGCGGAATCGTGCGCATGACCGGCACCCCGGCGACCATGTCGTGTCCCTCCGCGGTCAGCGCGTCTCGGAGGCGCATCACGTCGCTGCGCTGGTCTTCGAGTGTCGGCTCGGCGAGCTCGAGGTAGATCTTGCGAACGTTCGGGTCGAGAATCACGAGGCGCCCCAGGCCCATCGTCGCCGCCTTGGGCACGCGCAGCAGCTGAGGAACCTCGCACGTCATGTCCTCGTAGATGCGCGTCTGGCACGAGAGACGCCAGCCGCCCTCGATCTCCTCTTTTCTCAGAAGGCGATGGTCCGCCGTCGTGACCTCGGCCTCCCCGACGACCACACGCACCTTGCACTTGCCGCACGTGCCGCGGCCGCCGCAGGTGGAATCGATGGGCAGGCCGATCCAGTGCGCGGCGCTGAACAGGGTGGTTCCTGGCGGAACGCGGGTCGTGCGGTCGAAGGGCTGGTAGGTGATCTCCAGCTTGCGCTGGATCATGCGGGGGCGGCGCCTTGCCGCGCCGCCTGCGCGACGTCGGCCCGATAGCTCGCGATCCAGCGCATCGCATATTCGTCGTGACCGAGGAGAAGATCTCCCGCGAGCACCGCGCGCCGCACCTCGGGCACGAGAGGGTTGGTGATGGCGCATGTGAGACCCGCGTGCATAGCGAGCGGGAGGAAAGCGGCGTTGACAGTCGCCCGATCGGGGAGCCCGAACGAGACGTTGGAGGCGCCGCAGGTCATGTTGTTGCCGAGCCTGTCGCGGATCAGGCGCATGGTTTCCAGGGTGATCAGCCCGCACGTGGGGTCAGCCGCCACAGTCATCGCGATGGGATCGATGATCACGTCTTCCTGCGGGATGCCATGGTCCGCGGCCCTCTCGACGATGCGGCGAGCGAGCGCGAGGCGCTCCTCGGGCACCATCGTGATGCCTGTCTCATCGTTGGCCATGCCGATGACCGCGGCACCGTGCTTCTTCACCAGCGGGAGGATCCGCTCCATGCGCTCCTCTTCAGCGGTGACAGAGTTGACGAGGGCCTTGCCCTCGTAGGCTGAAAGCCCTGCCTCCAACGCCTCGATGATCGATGAGTCGATGCAGATCGGGACGTCGGTGACCTCGACCACGGCTTTGATCGCCGCGACCAGCAGCGCCGCCTCGTCTAGTGCTGGGATGCCTGCGTTGATGTCCAGCATGTGAGCGCCGGCGGCGACCTGCGCAATGGCATCCGCGCGGACGCGGTCCATCCTGCCTTCCTTCATCTCCGCCGCGAGGACCTTGCGCCCTGTCGGGTTGATGCGCTCGCCGATGATCACAAACGGCCGGTCCACCGACACGATCACCTCGCCGCCGCGCGAGCGTAGAACTGTGTCCAAGTTAGCCTCCGGAGCGGGCCACTGAGCGCCTAGCCTTTCTTCAGGGTTTCGTCGATCAGCTTGACCGCCTGCTCCAGCGCCTGCGCGCCCTGTGAGGCTTCGTTTCGCGCTCCGACCAGCTGCTTCGCGAGTCGCGTGGCCATCGACGCGTCGGGCGCGTAGCTGTCGGCGCCGACGTGCTTCGCATACTCCTCCGTGACCGGCGCCCCGCCGACCGCGATGTGCACCTTGTCCCTGAGCCCTGCCTTCGTGAGTGCGTCGATGTTGACCTTGAACATCGGCATGGTCGTGGTCAGGAAAGCAGAGAACCCGACGACGTCAGGGTTGTGAGCGACCACCGCCTCGACGAACTTCTCAGGAGGCGTGTTGACGCCAAGGTCGAAGACTTCGAAACCCGCGCCCTCCAGCATGATCACCACGAGGTTCTTGCCGATGTCGTGGATGTCGCCCTTGACGGTCCCGATGACGTAGCGTCCGACCGGCTGGGCGCCTGTCTCAGCAATCAGAGGTCGCAGTAGTGTCAGCGCACCCTGCATCGCACGGGCCGCCATCAGCATCTCGGGGACGAAGAAGTCGCCCTTCTCGAAGCGCCGTCCCACCTCTTCGAGCGACGGGATGAGGGCTTTGAAAAGGATGTCCATCGGGTCCATGCCAAGCGCGAGAGCCTCGATGGTCAGCGCCTTGACCTCGGGCGCGCGACCATTGAGGGTGTCGTCGAACAGGCTGGCGCGAATTTCCTCTTCTCGGCTCATGTCGCTCCTCCTGGTTTCACGAAACTTCGGCGTCCTTTTAGGCGTCCCAGGTGTGAGGCTATATCAAGCTCGACAGGAGAGGATGAAAGGAACTTGTTGCGCATTGCTCAACAGATGCTCAGGGGCCAACAGTCTACCTCGCCGCTGAGCTCCTCACAAGCATGTATTGTTGCGCGGTGAGCAACGCCGGCCGCCCTCGAGATCCAGGTCTCATTCGCTCGGTCGACCGCGCCGTCGCCATCCTCGACCTGCTGGCGCGGGATGGGTGGCGGGCGGGCGCTGAGGTGGCGCGCGACCTCGGGGTCCACCGCTCGACAGCGCTCAGGCTGCTGGGCACGCTGGAGAGGCACAACCTCGTGGAGCGCGACCCGCGCACAGCCAAGTACCGGCTCGGCCGGCGGCTGCCCCAGCTCGCGAGCGTGGTCACCGGCGAGTTCGACCTTCGCTACATGGCGCGGCCAGTGTGCGAGCGCCTTGCCGGTGCCCTGGGTGAGACGGTGACCCTGGACGTGCTCGATGCCGACGAGATAGTCCCCATCGAGCAGGCGAGCGGGTCGACGTCGGTGGTCAGCGTCAACTGGCTGGGCCGCCGCACTCCGATCCACTGCACAGCAAGCGGCAAGGTGATCCTTGCCTTCGCCCCGATTGCGCTACGCCAGCGCCTGCTGGCGCGGCCGCTCGAGCGCAGGACGCCCAACACGATTGTCGACCCGGCAGCGCTGCAGGAGCAGCTTGCGGCCGCCATTGAAGGGGGCTTTGCCCGCACCTACCAGGAGCTGGAGGTGGGCCTTGACGCTATCGCCGCCCCAGTCCACTCGGCGGACGGAAGCGTCGTCGCCGCCATCGACGTGTCAGGTCCCGCCCACCGTCTTCAGAGCAGCGACAGGCCCGACCTGGTCGACCTGACGCGCGAGGCGGCGGCGGACCTGTCGCGGCGCCTCGGCTATCGGGCGCCCGCCGCCAAGGCGTGAGGCCGGCGTCTCTTACCGGCGCTTAACGATCTTTTATCCGCCCTCACCCCGCGCGCTCCTTGCAACAGAGTCCTGGAGGGAGCATCATGGCGGCTGAAAATGTGGGCGCGACGGCGCCCAGATGCACCGGCCAACGTGAAGTGGGGAGCTTGCGAATGAACTGGCATCGGATCCATCGGCTCGGCCTTGTCGTCGGAATCATCACGCTGCTGGCCTCCGCCTGCGGGGGCACCTCAACAGCAGACAACTGGGGAACTGCCACGACCGCAGCCGGCAACGGCGGCATGGACGCGCTGGTGACGGCGGCCAAGAAAGAGGGCAAGCTCAACGTGATCGCCCTGCCCCGGGATTGGGCCAACTATGGGGCCATCATCGACGGCTTCACTGCCAAATACGGCCTCGCGATAACCTCGGACAACCCCACCGGCAGCAGCCAGGACGAGGTCAACGCCGTCCAGCAGCTCGGCCAGAGCAGCCGCGCTCCGGACGTGGTCGACATCGGCATGTCGGTGGCGCTCGCGAACACCAGCCTGTTCGCCCCGTACCAGGTCGCAACGTGGAATGACATCATCGCCGCCCAGAAGGAGCCAACCGGGCTCTGGGTCCAGGACTACGGCGGCTACATGTCGATCGGATACGACTCGAGCAAGGTACCGGCAGTCACCTCGCTGCAGGACCTGCTGGGATCTGCATTCAAAGGCAAGGTCGCCCTCAACGGGGACCCGACCAAGGCGAATGCCGCGCTCAACGGCGTGATGATGGCGTCACTGGCCAACGGCGGCTCCGTCGATGACATCAGCAAGGGCGTCGACTTCTTCCACCAGCTGAAGTTGAAGGGCAACTTCGTTCCCGTGCAGGCGACTACAGCGACTGTCAAGAACGGCACCACGCCTGTCGTCCTCGACTGGGACTACCTTTCGGCAGGGCATGGTAAGGACGTGCCGACCTGGAAGGTGTTCGTGCCTTCGAACGCAATCCTCCTCGACTTCTACGCCCAGGCGATCAGCAAGACCGCTCCTCACCCTGCCGCGGCGCGGCTGTGGGAGGAGTACCTGTACTCCGACGAGGGCCAGAACCTGTGGCTGAAGGGCCTGGCGCGACCTGTGCGCATGGCGGCAATGACGACCTCCGGAAAGGTCGACGCCGCGGCCGCCGCAGCGCTCCCTAAGGCAGACGGCACGCCGATCCGCCTAACCCCTGACCAGGCAACCGCAGCGAAGGCGTACCTGGCAGCCCACTGGGCGGCCGCTATTTCTTGACAGCTGCCGGCTATCCGGCTGTAACCGGCGTCGGCCGCCCAGTGGTGGGCGGCCGACGCTTCTCCCTTGACTGGATCGGCGCGGTCCCGTTCCTCGGTTATATGGCGATCTTCCTGTTTCTCCCGACTGTCATCATCGTGGCGGGAGCCTTCGCCAACGACAGCGGGTTCACTCTCGAAAACTTCGCCAATCTTTCACAGCCATTCATCGTCAACGCCATCATCGCCAGCGTCATCCTGTCTGCTGTTACCGCCGTCGGCGGCGCCGTCCTGGGGGCCCTGTTCACGTACGCGATCGCCACCGGCAACCCGCGCGGCACCTTTCGACGTGCCGTGACCTCCGCCTGCGGCGTGCTTGCCCAGTTCGGGGGCGTGATCCTTGCTTTCGCCTTCATCGCCTTCATGGGCCCTGCCAGCGCCATCTACCTTTACTTCTCCACGCACGGTCTTGATTACTACGCCGGCGGCGTCTGGCTCTATGACCTTCGCGGGCTCGAGCTTGTCTACCTCTACTTCCAGATCCCTCTTATGGTCCTCATCTTCCTGCCCGCCGTTGACGGCATCAAGCCGCAGTGGCGCGAGGCGACCGAGAGCTTGGGGGGCGGCACGTGGCACTACTGGCGCTATGTCGCCGGCCCCTTGCTGGCGCCTGCATTTCTCGGCTCGACCCTACTGCTGTTCGCCAACTCGCTGTCGGCATACGCGACGGCGGCGGCCCTGATCAACCAGGGCGGGCCGATCCTGCCGCTGCAGATCAGCAACGCCATCACGAGCGAGGTCGGCTTGCACGACCCCGGATTTGCGAAGGCGCAGGCGGTGGTGCTGATAGTGATCGTCGCCATAGTCAGCGTGCTGTACGCGGTCCTCCAGCGGCGCACTGCGAGGTGGCTGCAGTGAGCCGGTCGCGAAGGGCCAAGCTCCAGGTTTTTCGCGTCGTGACCTTCGTCGTCCTTGGCATCTTTTTCCTCGGGCCGATCTGGTCCATGTTCGAGTTCTCCACGCGCGGTGTCGGAGAAAACGCCGCGCGTACGCTCGACTCCTGGAAGGCGATTGGCACGTATCCAGACCTTGTCGCGGGCATCATCGCCTCGCTCGAGCTCGCGGCGATCACCTCGATCGGCATCCTCGTCGTGCTGGTGCCGACGATGGTGTGGGTTCGGTTGCGGCTGCCCAAACTTCGCCGGGCCATCGAGAGCATCTCTCTGCTGCCTTTGACAATTCCTGCCATCGTGCTGGTGGTCGGCTTCTCGCCGATGTACAGGTGGATGGGCATCAACCTCAGCGACTCCATCCTCACCCTCTCCTTCGCCTACGCCATCCTGGTGCTGCCCTACGCATATCGCTCGCTGGACGCCGGCCTTGCAGCGATCGATGTGAAGACGCTCTCCGAGGCCGCGCGCAGCCTTGGAGCAGGCTGGTTCACCGTGATGTGGCGCGTCATCGTGCCCAACATCTCGTCGGCCTTGCTGAACGCAGGCCTGCTGTCGGTGGCGCTGGTGCTCGGCGAGTACACGATCGCCAACAACCTGCTGTATCCCAACCTCCAGGTTGAGATCGTGACGGTCGCCCGCTCCAACGCCGGCGTCTCGATCGCAGTTGCCGTCGCCTCCCTGCTGTTCGCGTTCGTGCTGCTGGTGGCACTGTCCTTCGTCGGCGGCCGACGGCGTCAAAGTCCGAAAGCCACGGAGCGGCTTGTCCAGACATACGCCCGCGACTTTTCAGGAGGCACGAGATGACGGCTACCGTCGAGACAGCAGCCCGCGCAGGCGTCGAAGTTCGCCTGGAGAACCTTCAACGCCGCTATGGCGCGGTGACCGCTCTCAATGACTTTTCCCTGACTCTTGCGCCAGGTGAGCTCGTCGCCCTCCTAGGACCATCCGGGTGCGGCAAGACCACAGCGCTGCGCCTGCTCGCGGGCCTGGAAGAGGCGGATGGCGGGCGCGTTGTCATCGGAGGGCAGGACGTCACCGGATTGCCGGCGAACAAGCGCGACGTCGGGATGGTGTTCCAGTCCTACTCGTTGTTTCCCCACATGGTCGCGTGGGAGAACGTCGCCTTCGGGTTGCAGATGCGCAAGGTTGGTCCCGCAGAACGCAAGCGCCGGGCGCTCGAGGTGCTCGACCTCGTGGGCCTCGCGCCAGTGGCGTATAGGTACGCAGTCCAGATGTCGGGAGGCCAGCAGCAGCGCGTGGCGCTGGCGCGCGCTCTCGCGATCCAGCCGAAGGTGCTGCTGCTTGACGAACCGCTTTCGGCTCTTGACGCGAAGGTGCGCTCACGGCTGCGCGACGAGATCCGGCGCGTCCAGCTGGAGGTTGGGATCACCACTCTGTTTGTGACCCACGACCAGGAGGAGGCGCTTGCCATCGCCGACCGAGTCGGTGTGATGAACGCAGGCCACATCGAGCAGCTTGGTCCGCCGACCGAGGTCTACACACGGCCTGCCTCGCCTTTCGTTGCCGAATTCGTCGGCCTTACCAACCGTCTGCCCGGGACTGTGAGTCGGGGCGAGGTCGACGTCAGGGGCGCTCGCCTGCCGCTGGTCCACTCTGACGCGGCGGAGGGCAACGCTGTCGCGCTCGTACGCCCAGAAGCGGTGGCGATGACCAGCGAGGGCGACATCGGCGACGGCCCGCTCGTCGGCACGGTCATCGCAGTTGCGTTTCTCGGCGCCACAAGTCGCGTCACAGTTGATCTCGGCGACATCACGGTGCTCGCCCAGCTGCCCACGTCGGAGGCCGCCGCAAACCCCGCCGGAACGCGCGTGAAGCTGGTGCTCCGCAAGGACCCTGTGCTCATAGCGAGGGACGAGACAGGCACGGCCGACGCGTGACCGCCGGGCGCACCAAGGGCCCATCGCCGCCAGATCGGGCGCTCACCCTTCATCACCGGCTCGACGCCGGTCCTGTTCAGCGGACAGGCACGTTGGCGGCCTACCGCTCGGTCGTCGAGGTCGACGGCGAGCCGCATGCGATCCGCTCGGAGCTCATTGGCGCGTCCGCCGCGGGCGCCCTCAAGCCAGAAGGCGTCGCGATCGCCTGCATCGCCCACATCACCGACCTGCACATGACAGACGTTGAGTCGCCTGCCCGGTTCGAGTACATCAACCGCGAATACCAGGACCCACGATTTCGCGAGATGCTCCCGATGCAGCGTGCGCAGGAGGCGCTCAATCCGCGTGCCATCGAGGCAATGGTCAAGACGATCAATCAGATCCGCGGCGGCCCGCTGACGGGGATGCCGATCGAGCTGGTGGCGATGACCGGCGACGCGGTCGACAACGTTCAGGAGAACGAGCTCAGCGCGGTCATGGCCCTGCTTGACGGCGGCGAGGTCAATCCAGGCTCGGGCGGCCCGGCGTACGAGGGCGTCCAGGACCGCAGCTGGCCAGATGACTTCTTCTGGAAGCCTGACGGCGCCGCGGACGGAGAGGACGTCCAGACCAAAGCACTGGGGTTTCCGCGCATCCCAGGACTCCTCGGGCGCTCACAGCAGCCTTTCCGCGCCGCCGGGCTTGCCCTCCCCTGGCTGGGCTGTCATGGCAACCACGAGGAGGTCTGCGCCGGGGTCGGCATAGTCACACCGGGGCTTGCTGCGGCGATGGTGGGGGCGCGCAAGCCGCTGCGATTGCCGGAGAGCCTCGACCTCGACGCAGTGGTCGAGACTTTCGTGCAGAGGCCTGAGGCTTTCATGGACGGGCCGCAGGTCGATGTGACAGCCGACCGCGCGCGACGGCCTTTCGACCTGCGAGAGTTCGTCGACTCCCACCTGCGGTCAGAGACGCGGCCCCACGGACACGGCTTCACTGCGCTGAACGTCGAAGACGGAATCGCGTACTACGTGCACGACACGCAAGCGGTTCGATTCATCACGCTCGACACCGCATGCCCGGCGGGCGGCGCGGAAGGTTGCATCACGGAGACGCAGCTGCAGTGGCTCGAGCGCCGGCTGGAGGAGGTGCACTCGACGTTCCGATCACGTGACGGGACAAGCGTCAGCACGCTCCACCAGGACCGTCTTGTCGTCATCCTTTCGCACCACGGGCTTGACACGCTGACCAACCCAAGACCGCATGGCGATGGAGGTGCGGAGAGCCACGTAGATGCAGGCAGACTGCTCGAAATCCTCTTGAGATTCAACAACGTGGTGCTTTGGTTGAACGGTCACATCCACGCCAATCGGGTGCGTCCCCGCCCCGATCCGAACGGGGAGGGCGGCGGCTTCTGGGAGGTCACCACCTCGTCGCTCGTGGACTGGCCGTGCCAGGGGCGCATCGTGGAGCTCCTGGACGTAGGCGACGGCATGCTGGCCATCGCCAGCACCATGGTCGACCACGAGGGCTCTGAGCTCGCCGACCTCCATCGCGAGCTTTCAGGCAACGCGCCCTTTGGCGGCTTCACCTCCGGTAGGGCAGGCACGCCTCTCGATCGGAACGTGATCCTGCCGCTGCGTGCCCCTTTTGCGCACACCCGCCTTAGCGGGGATTGATGCCTCGTTGCGCAGAGCGCGACGGTATCTTATAGTGCGACGGCGAGGACGTCCGGGTCGATTGAGGTGGGAGTGGTGAGCATCGCGAATGCCCAGGGTCGGCGGCTCGGCCGGATCGACCCGGCCAGCAGGCGAGCGCTTGTCGAATTCATGCGCGCGCCCCGTTATGAGGTCCTCCCTACCGACGACGTCGAAGAGCGTTTGCTTGCCGCCGTTCCGCGCGACGTGATCATCACAATCACAGCCTCGCCTCGCAGGGGCATCGAAGCGACGCTCGGCCTGGCGGAGCGACTGGCAGGTCATGGGTACCAGGTGGTGCCGCACATTTCCGCGCGCCTGATCAAAGATCAAGGGCACCTTCGCGAGGTCATCAACAGGGTCACCGCGATCGGCAGAAACGAGATCTTCGTCGTCGCCGGGGACGCGAAGGAACCGGCGGGCGAGTTTCCCGATTCAGTCTCGCTGCTTACCGCGCTCATGAACGAGCCGCACGGGTTGAAGGAGATAGGAGTCACCGGTTATCCCGAGCGGCACAGCTTCATCGACGACGATCTCACCATCCAGGCGATGTGGGACAAGCGGCGCGTCGCCACCTACATAGTCAGCAACCTCTGCTTTGATCCCCGCGTCGTGAAGAAGTGGGTAGGGCGCGTGCGCCGGCGTGGGGTCCTCCTGCCGATCCATATCGGCCTTGCGGGTGTCGCCGACCCCGCCAAGCTCCTCCGCATCTCCACCCGCATCGGCGTCGTCGATTCCGCGCGGTTCCTGCGCGGCCACTCAAACTGGTTTCTCCGGATGGTCCAGCCAGGCGGTTACGACCCAGGACGATTCACCGCGGGCCTGCTGCCTGACCTTGCGTCGCCCGACCGTAAGGTGGCGGGGCTGCACATCTTCACGTTCAACGAGATCGAACCGACCGAGCGTTGGCGCCAGGACACCCTGGCTCTGCTCGCAGCTTGAAAGGAGGGTAGGCATGGCAGTTCCGTTTCCGACCGACCTCGAGATTGCACGGCGCGCCAGGTTGCTGCCAATGCCCGAGATCGCCGCCAAGATGGGCCTGGGACCGCATCTACTCGAGGCATACGGCTCTGACGTCGCCAAGATCAAGCTGGAGGCGATCGAGGAGCTCGCCGATCGGCCGAAGGCCAAGTACGTTGTCGTGTCTGCGATCACGCCGACGCCGCTTGGCGAGGGCAAGACGACCACCACCGTCGGTCTCGGCCAGGCCCTTTCACTCATCGGCAAACGCGCGACAGTGGCCATCCGCCAGCCGTCGATGGGACCGACGTTCGGCATCAAGGGAGGAGCGGCGGGTGGCGGCTACAGCCAGGTAGTCCCCATGGAGCGCCTGAACCTTCACCTGACGGGCGACACGCACGCCATCACGGCTGCGCACAACCTGCTCGCGGCGATGATCGACAACCACATCCATCACCACGAGGCGCTGGTCGATCGCGACAGCGTCACCTGGCGCCGCGTGCTCGACGTGAGCGACCGCGTGCTGCGGAACGTCATAGTCGGCCTTGGCACCCGAGAGGACGGCGTCATCCGCCAGACCGGCTTCGACATCACCGCCGCATCCGAGGTTATGACTGTGCTTGCGCTCACCACCTCGTTGCGCGACATGCGCGAGAGGCTGGGTCGCATCGTCATCGGCAACACCACCGCCGGAAAGCCGATCACAGCTGAGGAGCTGCTCGCCGCCGGATCGATGACCGTCATCCTGCGCGACGCGATCAAGCCCAACTTGCTGCAGACGCTCGAGAACACGCCAGTGCTCGTCCATGCGGGCCCGTTCGGCAACATCGCCACAGGCAACTCCTCGGTGATCGCGGACCTCATCGGCATCCACTGCGGCGACTTCCTTGTCACCGAGGCGGGCTTCGCCGCAGACATGGGCGCCGAGCGCTTTTTCAACATCAAGTGCCGAGCGTCGGGCCTCGCCCCTGACGCCGCAGTCGTCGTCGCCACGGTCCGTGCGCTGAAGGTCCATTCGGGCCATTTCAGAGTCGTCGCCGGCAGGCCGCTGCCGCCGGAGATGGTGAAGGAAAACCCCGATGACGTGTGGGCCGGCGCCGCCAACCTGCGCAAGCAGGTGGAGAACATCAGGATCCACGGAGTTACGCCGGTGGTGGCGATCAACGCATTCCCCACCGACCACCCATCAGAGCAGGCTGCAGTCCGCGAGATCGCCGAGGAGCTTGGCGTGCGCTCCGCGATCTGCAACAACTTTGCCGAGGGTGGGCGTGGCGCGACCCAGCTCGCGGAGGCAGTCGATGAGGCGGCGCACGAGCCGAGCTCGTTCCATTTCCTGTACCCGGCTGAGGCCACGCTCAGGGAGAAGATCGAGACCATCGCGACCAAGGTTTACGGAGCCGATGGCGTCGAGTACTACCCGCCGGCGGCCGAGCAGCTGGACTCGTTCGAGCGCAACGGCTTCGGCAAGCTCAGCGTCTGCATCGCCAAGACTCACCTTTCCATCTCGTCGGATCCGAAGCAGAAGGGCGCGCCGACCGGATGGAAGCTGCCGGTGCGCGAGGTCCGCGCTTCCGTCGGCGCCGGCTTCGTCTACCCGATCTGCGGCGACATGAGGACGATGCCAGGCCTGCCTTCCAGCCCGAACGCGATGCGCATTGACATCGACGAGAACGGGGAGATCGTCGGGCTCTCGTAGGGAGTGGAACTCCCGATGCTGACCAAACCAATCGGGCGTCGCGAATTCCTGAAGGGGGCCGCTGCCGTTGGCCTTGCCGGCCTCGCGGGCCCCCTCGTGGCATGCGGACCTTCATCAGCTACGAGCCCTACAGCTTTCCCTTTGCCAAGCTTCGGGCCGCGCACCACCCCGATCAAGCACGTGATAGTGGACCTACAGGAGAATCGCTCGTTCGACCACTACTACGGGTTCGCGCCCTTCGTCGGAAGGTACGGTGTACCCGCCGGCTTCAAGCAGCCCGACGGACAGGGCCAGCCCGTAAGGCCGCATCACCTGACGACCCTGTCCATTGGTGACATCAGCCACACATGGACCGATACGCACAGTGAGTACAACGATGGGCGAATGGACGGCTTTCTCACCACCGACGGACCCAACGCCCTGGGGTACTACACGGAGGCCGACCTACGTTTCTATTACAGCCTGTTCGAGTCGTCAGCGCTCTGCGTCAACTACTTCTGCTCGGTCCTCGGCCCGACGTATCCGAACCGCATGTACCTTGCCGCCGGCACCTCGGGCGGCATCACCAACAACAACGTGTTCGGCTACGGCATATTCGACTATCCGATCATCCTCGACCTTCTCGAGGCGGCAGGCGTGAGCTGGAAGATCTACAACCTCGGCCTCGACGAGGTGACGAACGGCGCGTCGGACAGTGTCTTCGTCTTCTGGAAGAGATGGGCGCATGACGCCCGCACCATCGCCGGCAAGGACGACTACCTGAAGGACCTGCAGCTCAGCCGCCTGCCAGAGGTGTCATTCATCATTCCCAGCTATTCATTGCACGTGGACGAACACCCTCCGGCTGATGTCTCGGTCGGGATGGGCCTGCAGCAGGAGCTGATTACCGCGCTGCGAAAATCGTCAGCCTGGGCAAGCTCCGCGTACATCCATTCCTACGATGAAGGGGGTGGGTTCTTCGACCACGTGCCACCGCCTCGAGTCGATGCCTACGGGCTCGGTATGCGAGTGCCGACCTGGGTGATCTCGCCATTCGCCAAGCCCCGCCACCTCGAGCCGGCGCTGTACGAGCACGCGTCGATACTCAAGTTCATCGAGGCAGTCTTTGGGCTACCGACGCTCGCCACCGTGAACCACCGTTTCGATAAGTCCACGCCAGGCGGCGCGAACTACGAAGCGTCAAACGGTAACTCGCTCGGCCCGCCGGCTCCGCCCCGCGACGGAAGGCCGGAGATCGGGAACCTGATGGAGTGCTTCAGCTTTTAGTCGACTCGTCCCAGGCCTTGCGGCGCTCTACTGCTTCTGACAGCAGCGTCGCCAGGTCGATCACCTGCAGCTTGGCGCCTGTCTCGCGCACGCCGTCGTCAAGCATCACCGTGCAGAACGGGCACGCGACCGCCAGCGTCTGAGCTCCTGTCGCTACAGCTTCGCGAACGCGCTCCTGGTTGATCGGGCTCCCGCGGCTTTCCTCCATCCACATCCTCGCCCCGCCCGCGCCGCAGCAGAAGGTGCGCTTGCCGCTGCGGGCCATCTCGACGGGCCGGCCTGCGGCGGCGACCAGCTCGCGCGGCTCGGCCATCACGTCGTTGTGGCGCGCCAGGTAGCAGGAATCGTGGTACGTGATCGACCGGTCCCCTGCCAGAGGCTTGATCTTGCCCTCGCGCATGAGCTCGGCCAGGAACACTGTGTGGTGCACCACCTCGTAGCTGCCGCCGAAATCGGGGTACTCGTTCGACAGCGTGTTGAAGCAGTGCGGGCACGTCGTCACTATCCGCTTCACACGCGACGAGTTGAGGGTGCCTACGTTCTCCTTCGCGAGCCGCTGGAAGGTGTACTCGTCGCCCATCCGGCGCGCCGGGTCGCCGGTGCAGGACTCCCGCGGCCCCAGGATCGCGAAGTCGACTCCCGCCGCCTTCATCAGCTTCGCGGTCGAGACGGCGCCCTGGCGAGCGCGTTCGTCGTATGCGGGCGCGCAGCCGACCCAGAAGAGGATGTCGGGCGGCTCCTCCCCCGGCTGCAGCACGTGGATGCCGAGCCCCTCGGCCCAATGCGTGCGGTCAGCCTGCGGCTTGCCCCATGGGTTGGAGGAGCGATCGACGTCCCGCAGCATCGGCGCCGCCTCCGCCGGGAATCGAGATTCGACCATGACGAGGTTTCGACGCAGGTCGACTATGTGGTCGATGTGCTCGATGCCGACTGGGCACTCCCGCTGGCACGCCCCGCACGTCACGCAGTCCCAGACGACGTCGTCGGTCACCGCATTGGGCACGAGCCGTGGCGGGTTGTATGTCTCGCCCTTGTCACGCGCCGCCAGGATTTTCGGGCCTTCGGCGAGCGCCTGGTCTCGGAGCGCCATGATCAGGAGCTTCGGGGAGAGGGCCTTGCCTGTCGCGTAAGCGGGGCAGACGTCCTGGCAGCGGCCGCATTCGGTGCATGACATCGTGTCGACTACCTGCTTCCACGTCATGTCCTTGACGGTGGCCGTACCGAACCTGACGTCTTCCTCGGCCATCCCCGCTTTCTCGAACTGGATCGGTTCGAGGCGCCCTCTCGCCCGCGTGCGGCCGAAGAACACGTTCACGGCGGCCAGGAAGATGTGGAGGTGCTTGGAATAGGGGAGGTAGACGAGGAACGCAAGGATGATCAGCACGTGAGCCCACACCGCGACTCGCTCGAGCACCGGCGTCCAGCTCTGGTGGAGCGCGCCGGCCAGCAGGCCCGACACCGGAGCCCAGCTCGCAGGGTAATCGTTAAGCCCCAGCGCGATCTGCGAGGCGTGCCAGAGCAGCAGGCTGAAGATGATCGCTGCGATCAGCGCAAGGATGAGGTCCGCCTCGCCGAGGTGGCTGCCGCTGAAACGGCGGGGCTTCTGCCATTTGCGGATGACGAAAGCAGTGACCACGCCCGCGAGCACGAGGACCGCGAAGACGTCGACCATCAGCGCGTACCAGCCCTGCGAGCCGAGCCACGGCAGGGTCGCGTGGGGATCGACGGCGCCGATCATCGCGATGAGGATCGTCGGGAGCAGGACCATGAAGCCCCAGAAGATCGCCGCGTGCATAAGGCCGGGGACGAGGACCTGAAGGAGCTTGCTCTGCCCGACGACCACGACAGCTTCGGCGCGCACCCGCCCGGCAACATCGTCGAAGCGAGCCACTGACTGGCCCATCCGAATCAGGCGGTACAGCAACACGGCGCGGCGGCCGAAGAGAGCGCCGGACGCGAGCAGGACTGCAGCCAGCGCTATCGCGGGGAAGGAGTTCATGCCCTCTCCCCTTCGGGGAGACGGTCAGGGAGAGGGGCGTCAGCTTGGGTCGCCCGCGCTGCCCTTATCTCCGCCGAGATCGCGGGCACTATCTCCTTCAGGTCGCCGATCACCGCGTAGTCGGCGCTGAGCATGATCGGGGCCTCACCGTCGGCGTTGATGGCAAGAATCTTCTTGGCGCCCTTGCACCCAGCCATGTGCTGGGTCGCGCCGCTGATGCCGCACGCGATGTAGATGTCAGGTGCGATCTTCGTGCCGGTCTGGCCGACCTGGTCGGTGTGCGGTCGCCACCCGGCGCTTGTCACAGCGCGCGAGCAGCCCACTGCCGCGCCAAGCAGGCCGGCGAGCTCCTCGATGATGGCGAAGCCCTCCTTCGACCCGACGCCGCGGCCGCCGCTCACGACTACCTTCGCCTCCGTCAACGAGATGCCGCCGCCCGCCGCGCCCACGTGCTCGGCTACGCGCACTCGGAGGTCGTTCTCGGTCAGCTCCGGATTGAACTTCTCGACTTTCGTCTCCGAAGGCGCAGCCTCGATCGGCACCGCGTGAGGCGCCACCGTGATCAGGGGCCGGGAGCTGTGCAGGCGTGCCTCCTCGAGCAGGCTGCCGCCCCAGCGAAGTCGAGTCAGGGTCACCGGCGGGCCTGGCGCAACAGCAGTGCAGTTTGCCGCCAGCGGCAGCGCGCAGCGGGCCGCGAGGCGGGCCATCACGTCGTTGCCTCGCTCGGTGCCGGCCGCGAACACTGCGCTCGCCTGGAGGCGATCCGCAAGCCCACGCAGGGTGGCGGCCCATGCGTCAGGAGCGAAGGCTCCGAGCGCCTCGTGCTCGGCGACGTGCACTACGTCGACGCCGTGCCGGTCGAGGTCCACTGCAGACCCGAGGAGAAGCGCGTGCACCGGCTGCCCAAATGATCGAGCCAGGGTCAGTGCCTGGAGCGAGGGATCCGTCGCTCTGCCTTCGGACTGCTCGACAAGGACCAGGACCAAGCTTCCCTCCCCCTTCAGGGGGGAGGGTCGGGGAGAGGGAGCGGAGTCGGCAGTCACCTAGAGCACCCCGATCTTGCGCAGCATCTCGACCACTGCAGACGCCGCCGCCGGGCCGTTGCCAAGGACCTCGGCGCGCTTGCCGTGTCCCTCAGGCACCACGAGCTTGACCAGCTCGAGGCGCGACTCAGGCCTTGACGGTGTGCTCGCCGCCACGGGCTTCCGGCCCGCTCGCATCCGTCCGGGCACAGACGGATACCGAGGAAGGTTCAGGCCCTCCTTTACTGTCAACACCGCGGGCAGGGGCACGACGTAGACGTCCCTGCCTCCCTCGACCTCCTGCTCGCAACGGACCGACGCGCCCTCGAGCGCGACGCGCTTGAGCCCCGTGACGAGCGGACGGCCGAGTGCATTGGCGACACGCGCGCCCACCTGGAAGCCGCCCGAGTCCGCCGATTCGTTGCCAAAGAACACGAGGTCGAAAGGACCGGCGGCGGATTCATTCGCGCGGATCGCATCCAGCATTGCGGCTGCGGTCGCCTCGGGATCCCATTCGACGCCGTCCGTTTGCAGATGGATCGCGCGGTCGATGCCAAGGGCCATCGCGTCGCGGAGCTGCTCGACGGCTTCTGCGGGCCCCAGCGTCAGGACCACCGACTCGCCGCCGTTCGCCTCGATCAGCCGCACAGCCTCTTCGACGCCGCACTCCTCGTGCGGGCTGATGGTGAATCCCAGGTGGCGCGTCTCGAGGGCCTGCGCATCACCGGTGAGCACCATCCTCCCTCCGGTCAGCGGCACTCGCTTAACGCAGACCAGGACACGAAGACTCATGACCGAATACGCAGATTCTCTGGGTCGAACACCGGGGTCGGGCCGGCGACCGCCACCGTCACCGGGTAGCGCTCGCCCATGTACTCGACGGCAAGCGGCGCGCCCACACTCGCGTGCTCTGGGGGGAGATAAGCCATGAGGATGTGCTTGCCGATCGACGGCCCCGCACCCGCGCTCGTCACATACGAACCGCGCCCGCGACGGTCGACTATCCGCTTCCCATCGCGCGTGAGGATGGGCTCGCGACCGAGCATGTACCGCTTCTCTCCGCTCTTGGAGGTGTGGTCGTCAACGGTGAGGGTGCACATGAGGGCGGCAGGCTCCTCTTCGCGATGGCGCAGGTGCGCCTCTTTGCCGACGAAATCCTCTTCCTTCACTCGCGGCGCGGTCATGCCCGCCTCGACCACGTTGTACTCGGTCTCCAGCTCGTTGCCATGCGCCCGATAGCACTTCTCCAAGCGGCCTGTCGTGCCGTACACGCCGATGCCGCAGGGCGCCAGGCCGTGAGCCTTGCCCGCTTCCCACAGGTAGTCCCAGAGCCTCAACCCCTGGTCCATCGGAATGTAAAGCTCCCAGCCCAGGTCCCCGACGTACGAGATTCGCGAGGCGAGGACTCGCAGCGTGCCGACCTCGATGGTGCGGCAGGTACCGAACTTGAAGCCATCGCCCGAAATGTCGTCCGACGTCACGAGCGCGAGGATGTCCCGTGCCCGCGGACCCCACAGCCCGATGGTGGTCAGGGTTGAAGTCATGTCGGCGAGCTGTGCGGTGCCATCGGCGGGCAGGTGGTCGTGAAACCACTTGCGGTCCGACATGCCTGAGGCTCCGCCGGTGACCACCCGGAAGCGTTCGTCGCCAAGGCGCATGATCGTCAGGTCGGACTTGAAGCCCCCGTTGGGGGCCAGGACCGGCGTGTAAACGACGCGGCCGACCGGAACGTCCATCTGCCTGAGCGCGACGCATTGCACCGACCGCAGCGCGCCTGGGCCGACGATGTCGAAGATGGTGAAAGCGGAAAGGTCGAAGAGGCCCGCGCGCTCGCGCATCGCCAGATGCTCGGCATTGATGATCGGAGACCACCAGCGGCTTTCCCA
Source organism: Candidatus Dormiibacterota bacterium (assembly GCA_036844615.1). GTDB lineage: Bacteria > Chloroflexota > Dormibacteria > Dormibacterales > Dormibacteraceae > Palsa-872. The sequence goes on from DAIUFK010000004.1 coordinate 25,413, forward strand.
TTCGGCGGCGCGGCGCGTCACCCTGTCGCCGAACTCGGCGAGCAGAGGAGCGTTGGATTCGTACCACTGAGGCCGCTCCCAGCCTGCGGCCTCGAAGAAGGTCGCCCCAAGCTCTCGCTCCCGCGCGTTGAACGGCGACAGGCGAACGTTCCGGTTGGAGGCCCACTGCTCGCTCGGGTGGACGATCCCATAGGTCTTGTTGAAACCCTCCGCCGCGCGCGCGCGCACGTGGGCACGTGTCTTTTGATGTTCGTGAAAGCGAGCGATGTCGGAGGAGTGGAGGTCGATCTCCGTCTCGCCGTGGACCATCCACTGGGCGATCGCCTTGCCTGTGCCGGGGCCTTCCTTGACCCATACCGCTGCGGCCGACCACAACCCTTTCACGTCAGGCGACTCGCCGAGGATCGGCATGCCGTCTGGCGTGAGAGACAGGATCCCGTTGATCGCGTACTTCACTCCCACCTTCTCGTCCCCGACGATCTCGGGCATGAGCTCCAGGGCGTGCTGCATCTGTAGCTCGAAGTCGGGTTGAGTGAAAGGGAATTCGGTAGGTGACAGCGCGGCCTGCTCGAGGGTTGGTATCTCCTCGGGGTCGTACAGGATCGCCCGGTGCGCGTAGGAGCCGATCTCGAGGTCGCCGCCCGCTTGGCGCTCGTACATGTTGGTATCCATGTCGCGCACGATCGGAAACTCGATGTCGCTCTTGGCGCCGGCGAACCTTGGCACCGGCCCGACGTCGATCATCTGGTGGACGGCAGGGGTGAGCGGAATGTGCGTCCCCGCCATCCTGGCGAGGCGAGGGCTCCAGACGCCGCACGTGATGACGACACTCTCGGCTTCGATGTCACCTTCGGTGGTGCGCACTCGGCGAACTCGCCCATTCTCGACGTCGATTCCGAGCACCTCTGTCTTGGCTGAGACGGTGAGGGCGCCGGCAGACTGACCGCGCTCGCGCATGAGAGTGCCCGCGCGCAGGGAGTCCACGACGCCAACGCCAGGCGTGTAAAAGCCGCCCAGGATGATGGACTCGTCGATGTAAGGCACCAGGCGTTTCACCTCTGGGGGAGTCACAAGCGATACGGGCTCGATGCCCCAGGCGTGCGCCGAAACCATGCGGCGAGTGAGCTCCTGCATGCGCTCCTTGGTGCGCGCGACCTCGATGCCGCCTGATTGCGTGAAGACGCCGAGCTCCTTGTACTGGTCGACGCTTTCCACGGTGAGCGCGGTCATCTCCTTCGAGTGGTCGACCAGGTAGATGAAGTTCGAGGCATGGCCTGTCGAACCGCCGGGGTTGGGCAACGGGCCTTTGTCGAGGAGGACAGTGTCCCGCCAGCCGAGCTGGCCGAGGTGGTAGGCCACGCTGTTGCCGACGATCCCGCACCCGATGACGACGACGCGGGCGTGGCTGGGAAGAGGGCTCATTCCGGCTGGTATGGGGAACGAGCCTCTTCCGGCAGCTCGTACCATCGCATTCGGTCGCCAAGCTGGGCGCGCAACCGCCACGCCAGCGGCTTCGGCTGCGCGTCGACAGCCTTCCATATTTCGGCGAGCCTGGACCTGATCAGCTCCCTGTCGACGTCGAGCTCGTCGAGCGTGGCGTTCAGCTTCTCGATGTTCACCTGAAGGGTCCTGTAAAGGCCCCACTCCTCAGATAGCAACCGTGCGATGTAGCCGGCGTCGATCGCCTCGTCGCTATTCGCTGCCACCGGATGGTCGAGGAGCAGCGCGGTCAGGTCGACGAGGTCCTTGTGGTTCACCTCGTAGATCTGGAGCTTGCTCAGAAGCAGGTCGGAAGGGCTTGCGCAGGGGCCCTCGTGGTCGAGCCTTCCACGCATGTCGATCACGTGCGACATCTTGATTGCGTCGATGAACACGTCGACCTGCCTGCCGTTCATGTTGTCGAAGAAGAACAGGCGGTGGTCACCCTGCATCAGGTTGAAACGCTCGTTCGCCTCATAGCCCAGCGACGGAAAGAACGCGAGGACCGCTTTGCGGTCGCGCTTCGGCATCACGTAATCGAGGTCGCCGTACTTCCGCTTGAGCGGCGGATGGTGCGCGCTCGGCGAATGGATGTGAATGCCGGCGCCGCCCATCAGCTTGACGCCCACTCGAGCAGCTCTTGCGGCCGCCGCGATTCGCTCCGCCTCCTCAATGGGATCCTCGAGCGGACTGTTATCCCCCATCGACCTCGATCACGATCGTCTTCAGGTCGGTCATCTGCTCCAGAGCGAACCGACCGCCGACCCTCCCGATCCCGCTGTGCTTGCCGGCGCGGCCGCCAAACGGAAGGTGGGCCTCCCAGTAGTTGGTCGACTCGTTGACATTCACCCAGCCCATCTCCAGGCCGTCGGCGAAGCGCAGGGCGCGTGATAGGTCGCGCGTGTAAACCGCCCCGAGCAGACCGTAGGGCGAATCGTTCGCGAGCTCCAACGCCTGCTTCTCGTCGTGGAACTTGATGATCGGAGCGATCGGGCCGAAGGTTTCCTCTTTGCTCACGCGCATCGTCGGGACCACGCCGTCAAGGATTGTGGCGGGGTAGTAGAGCCGCGTCGGAAAGCCGTCCGCCCGCTTGCCGCCGAGCACGAGCTTCGCGCCGCCGGCGATGGCATCAGCCACGTGCTCGTCCATCTTGGTCGCCACGCCTTCGTTGTTTAGAGGGCCTAGCGTCGTGTCAGCGGCAAACGGGTCTCCCAGGCGGAGCGCGCGCGCCGCCTCCTCGAGGCGGGCCACGAACTCGTCATGGATTGGCTCTTCAACCAGGATGCGCTCGCCTGCAGTGCAGCTCTGGCCGGCGCAGAGGTAGCAGCCGACGATCGCTCCCTCCACCGCGCGCTCGAGGTTCGCATCGGCAAACACCACCTGCGGGCCGTTGCCGCCCAGCTCAAGCATCACGTGCTTGCCCGCCGCCCTTCGCGCGACAGAGGCGCCCGTTTCCGTCGAACCGACGAAGCCGACCCCGTCGACGAGCGGGTGTCCCGCGACCTCGTCTCCGACCTCGGCTCCGGGGCCGGTTACCAGGTTGAGCGCGCCGGCGGGCAGGTCTGCCTCGGCCATGCATTCCATCAGCGCGACCGAGATGACGCTGGTGGAAGATGCAGGTGTCCAAACGACGGTGTTGCCCGCGGCCAGCGCGGGGGCGATGAGCTCAGCCGCCATCGTGAGCGGCCAGTTCCAGGGAGTGATGATCCCGTAGACCCCACGCGGGTAGTGGCGGGCGAGGACGAGCTTGCTGGGGCTCGCTGACGGAAGCACGCGGCCCTCGAGGCGCTTCAAGTCCTCGGCAGCGATTCGGAAGTACTCGGCAGCCTCGTCCACCTCGCCAAGGGCTTCCGCCACCATCGGCTTGCCCTGGTCGAGGGTCAGCAGGTGGCCGAGCTCCTCGCGCCGGCGCTCAATCGCCTCTGCGATCCGGTGCAGCCGTCGCGCCCGCTCAAAGCCTTTGAGGGCTGCCATCGCTCTTCGTGCGCGGTGGGCCGCCTCGACGGCTCTTTGCGCGTCGGCGCGCGTGCCCTTCGGGACCTGGGCGATCGTCTTGCCGGTGGCGGGGCTTATGGCATCGAATGTTTTGCCGCTCTCGGACTCAATCCACTTGCCGTCAACGAACATCTTCTTGACCGAGCTGGCGATGTCGACGGTCATTTGGTCTTCTCCATGGCCTTGCGCCTGGACCCCAGCTCGAAGGCCTGAGCGTAGATGCGCCTGTATGCGGCGGCATCGACGTCGCGGGGGTTGCCGATCGTCTGCGGGTCGGCCTGCGCCTTGTCGGCGAGCATCGGAATCTCGTCCTCGGCGAACCCGAGCTCCTGCATGCTCGGGATCTCAACGTCGACGGTCAGCTGGTGGACATACTCCACCGCCATCTCCGCCGCGCGCCACACCGCGACGCCGTGCACGTTGAGACCGAAGGCGGCAGCCATCCTGGCGAACCGCTCAGGTTCGCCTGCGTGGTTGTACTCCATCACCGGGCCGAGCAGGCGCGCCGTAAGAGCGCCATGCGGAGCGTCGTGGACGCCGCCCGCTGTCTGGCTCATCGCGTGAGCGGCGCCGGCGGAATCAGTGCCGTACGCGAGGCCTCCGAGCATCGCTGCCGCGCTCATGTAGTAGCGCGCTTGCAGGTTGTCGCGCTGGGAGAAGGCGACCCTGAGATACCTGGCGACGTACTCCATCGAAAGGAGCGCCACAGCATCGGTGAAGGGTTGGTGGTAGACCATCGTGAAGCACTCGACTGCGTGTGCAAGCGCGTCCATGCCCGTTCCGGCGGTGACTCCGGCGGGCAATCTGACGCTGAGCTCGGGGTCGATCACCGCGACCCAGGCTGCGATGTTCGGCGTGCCGCCGACGTTGAACTTGATCTTGCGCTTGGGGTCGGTGATCACCGCCCACAGCGTCACCTCGCTCCCGGTGCCGGCGGTCGTCGGCACCGCGATCATCGGCGGGATGCGTGACTTGATAGGGCTGTGGCCCCACTCGTAGTCGAGGATGCTGCCATCGTGCGCCACGACGACGCCGATGCCTTTGGCGGTGTCCATCGAGCTGCCGCCCCCGATCGCGACGAGGCCGTCACAGCCCTGCGTGCGATATTCCGCGGCGCCTGCATCGACAAGGTCGACGCCGGGGTTCGCCTTGACGCGGTCGAACACGACTGGCTCGCAGTCGGAGCCGCGCAGGGCTTCCAGGGCGGTGTCAAGCAGGCCTGCCGCTTTCACGCCTGGGTCGGTGACGAGCAGCGGCCTGCGCATGCCGAGCAAGACGGCCTCGTTGCCAAGCTCGCGAATGGCGCCAAGACGTTGGACAAGGCGCGTTGGACTCTGATAGGTGCGAAGTGTGTGTTCCAGCATTGATCTAGTGAGAGATAGGGCCGCCGGACCGAAGTCCGGCGGCCTCCACGCTGCTATTCAACCGGAATCTCGTGATGGATACGAGAAAGGTCGATTCCCTGGCGCTTCCGCACGACGCGTGCCACGACGTAGATGACGATCGCGAGTACGTACGTCCCGACGAAGTAGTAGAGAGAGTTCAATGTCTTCGAGAAAGTGGTGCCATACAGGTTGTCCGGGTTGAAAGACCACTGCCAGAGCATGAAGAGCAAGAACGCGCCAGTGATCACCCCGACGACGGTGATGGTCGGAATACCGGCGATTTTCCAGCTGGCGATCGGCGATGCGTCATAGAGGTCCTTGCGCCTCCAGGGCAGGATGATCGCGGCCACCGTTGTGGCGAAGAACGTCAGCGCAAGCACGGCGGTGGCGTCCAGGAATACAGCCTGGAAGTCCGGCTTATAGGCCCAGATTGCGCTGATGACGATGGATGGCACGATCATCAGAACCAGAGAGCCGTAAGGCACGCGCCGTTTGGCTGAGATGTTGGCCGCCCAAGACGGCAGCACGCGGTCGAAGGCGGCGGCGAATATGACGCGGGTCGATGAGAGGAACAACGTTCCGGCCCAGCCGAAGAACCACAGGCCCATGACGATGATGAGCACGGCCTGGAATATGTGGTTGTCGACGAGCCAGCCGGCAAACATCACGGGGTACGGCCAGGTTCCGACCGGCGGCGCGTCGCCGCCATAGAACAAATTGTTGTACCAGGCCGCGTTCGCGGCGTTGTAGAACTGCCAGCCCATCGTTTTCACGATGAGAAGTAGAACCAGCGCCACCATGGCGATGGTCACCCACAGGCCCCAGAACATGCTCCAGAACGGCTTGCGGATGTCCTTGGCTCCACGAACCTCGCCATAGAGCGTCGCGCCCCAGTTGGGCCACAGCAGGTAGAAGGCAAGGAAGGGGAGCACGAGGAAGATCGGTCCGAGCTGGAACGTGCCGAAGTCGTGCGGCGTGTAGCCGGCCGTGGCACCCAGGTCGATAGTCTTCTGATAGGAGTCTCCCGACGCCCCGAAGAGGGAAGTCGCCTCGCGGTTGAAGGCGGCCTGGAAGTCGCTCTGGCTGTGGATTAGCAAGAGCCCTGCCACGACCACCAGCCCGGCAATGCCGATCCAGAAGCAGATCTTCTGGATTCGCGCGTACGCCTCCATTCCAAGCGTGACCACCACGCTCACAAAGGCGAGGACGATCAGGCAGGTCACGAAGACGCCGGTCTTGGTGTTGAGATTTGTGGCCAGGTCTTTCAAGCCCAACGTGAAGGCAAGAGGTTGGAAGAACTGGACGTTAAGAATGTTGGCGTAGATCGGCGCCCAGAGGAACAACGTGAACCACCACCCGGTGATCGAGAGGACGAAACCAAGCCCGCCTCCGAGGATGCGGCTCTGCCACGCATAGTCGCCGCCGGTCCGCGGCATCACGCTGACCAACATGGCGTAAGTGATCACGAGGAACGTCGTCAAAACGCCGAAAACAACAATTGCGGCCAGCAGCTGCCCGTCGGGGACCCAGTACACGAACGACATTCCGTACAGGCCGAGCGTGATCAGGTTCACCGACCAGAACGAGTAGATGAAAGCGTCGAATGTCGACCAGGCTTTGACGAGCCCTGTCGCATTCCTCAGAAACAGTCCCGGCCGTGCCGGCGCCGGGCCGCCCATCGTCGATTCAGCCATCTGCTTGCTTCCTCCCCTACTTTTATCCGTTGACCAGCTGGTAGCTCTTGATGCCTTTCTTGGGATCGAGCTGGATGATCGCTCCCATGAGCATTCCCTCCTCGTATGAGCTGCCTGGATTGATCGAGAGCGTCTTGCCGATCTTGATAGCGCCCTTGCTCTCGTGTATGTGCCCATGCAGGGAAAGCAGGGGCTGGTGCCTTTCGATCGACGCTCGGACTGCTGTCGAGCCGACAGGCCGGAGCGCGCGGCCGCCGTGGAGCAGCTTGAGGTCGGCGTCGATGGCCGGCGCCTCGTCAAGGCCTGACTTGTATGGCGGGCAGTGCAGGTTGAAGATCGCGCGCGAGGGGTCCGTGATCTGCTTCGCCATCGACTCGATGCGCTCGCCGAGCTTTTCCTCGGTCTCTTCGCGGTGCGTGTTCCAAGGCGTGTGGTTGGACCAGCCGGTGGAGATCATCGAGAAGCCGTCGATCTCCAGCAGCTCTCCCTCGCCGAGCTGGACCATGTCCGATTTCCGGATGACGTCATCCACCTCCATCTCGTCGTCGTTGCCCGGGCACACGAAGACGCGTACACCTGACCCGTCGAGCTTTTCCTTGGCCATGTCCATCCAGCGCTGGACGCCGTCCAGCATCACCTGCTGGAAGGTGTGCGTCCTGGTGTTTGCGTCCCCGTCCAGCTGGGCGAGGCGCTCGGGCGTGACCCGAAGCGGGTAATAGCCCTTGCGGCGGATCTGCGCCTCGACGTCGCCCACCTCAGCGTGCCCGACCGTCTGGGTCTGGCCCGCCATCGAGAGCGTGAAGTGCCCATCCTCCTCGACGATTGGGACAATCGCCTTGCCCGTCATGTCTCCGCCGCAGATGAGGACCTCAGCCTCGTAGAACTTGGCGGCGTTGAGGAATTTGCGCCAGCACATCTCAGAGCCGTGGAGGTCGGTGGCGAAAAAGATCCTCGGCATGTGCTATCGCTCCACGAGAACCTTGCGGATCTCGCGCTCGAAGCCTGCAACGTGGCGTCGCATGATGTCCTCGGCCCGCGATCCGTCGCCGGCCAGCACCGCGCGCAGCAGCTCGACGTGCTCGACGACCGCCTCGCGCAAACGCACCTCGTGGTCGAGGACGAGGTACCAGAGCCGCAGGCTCAGGTTCAGGTATCGCTCGAGCGTGCTCTCCAGGAAGGAGTTCCGAGCTGCCCTGTAGATCTGGCGATGGATCCGTTGGTCGAGGCGCATGAGCTCACGCTGGTCGGTCGCTCCACCTGCTTCGAGGACGTCGAGAAGCTCCTGGATCCCAGCACGGTCGGACGCCGCGATTCGCTCCGCCGCGAGCCTCGCCGCATGGGACTCGAGCACCACTCTGACCTCGGTGATGCGAGCCAGGTCGGTGATGTTCACGTCGGTCACGAAAGTTCCCCGATGAGGAATCGACTTGACGAGGTTCTCCAGTGCGAGGCGCTGAAGAGCCTCCCTGATCGGCGTGCGTCCGATTTCGAGCTCCTCGCGCAAGCGGGCCTCTTCGACCACCGACCCTGGCGGCATGTCGAGGCTCACGATCCTGTCCCTGATGCGGAGGTATGCCGTTTCGCTCTGAGACCTGGCGCCCTCAGCGGATTCGACTACCGCTACGGTCGGCGCCTCCTCGAGGCGTGTCGTTTCCACGCGCCGTTCCTGCCGAACCTCGGAAGCCAACCCCTCCGCTCCTCCCGTGGTCTCGCCCGACCAATATGCGGACGATATACCGGGGAACCCTAGCACAGGTTCGGCGCAGCCGAACCGTTGACCTCCCCACTCGCTGGGGAGGTCGGCCCGGCGGGTAGGCCCGGCCGGAAGGGGCCCGGGAGGGTCGTCAAACGACTGCTTGCCTGACCCACCCCTCAAGCTGGTCCGACTCGAGCACCTCGAGGGCGCGCTTCCAACGCGTCGTGTAGTAGTCCTTGAAATCGAAGTCGACCGCCGAGATCTTGGCCTGGATGGCACCCCAGAGGGTCCACCCGACATCTGACATCAACGCGAAAAGGTTCATCCGGGCAAGCTGCCCCGCATCTTCGCTGCCGAAATAGGCTGCGCAAAGGGAGGCGCGCAACACCTGGTCGAACTGAGCCTCCTGCGCCGTATTGCCGAGGTCGAAACATGGGTCGTTGTTGCCGCTCAGCTCGTAATCGACGATTCGCAAAGCGGTGCCGTCGTCGATGAAGTTCTCACAAAGAAGGTCGTTGTGGCACGGCACCGAAGGAAGCGCGTTCGCGGCGACCGCCTCCTCGATACGGCCAACCGCCGGCAGCCAGTCGCGATAGCGATCGGGGATGGTGACCCCATGCTCTTCGACGATTGCAAGGTATTGCTCGATCAGCCGAAACATGTTGAAGTCCTTGAGGAACCGGGGCGAGTCGTGGAGGCGGTGAAACGACGCCGCGATCCGCCCCGCCATCGCCGTCGATTGGAGCGAGCCGGCGGACATCGTCTTCCCTGGGATGAACTCCAGCACCAGGATGTCGAGCCCCGGAACGTGCTCCAGGACCCGGGGGCCGATCCCCGTGGTCGCCGCAGCTTTCGTGTTGTAGACCTCGTTCTCCCGATCGATCGCCAGCAGCTCGGTCGATTGGCCCGGGACGCGCATCACATACCGCTCACCGCCGGCTTCGACGAGGAAGTTCTCGTTCGTCAGCCCCCCTGACAGCTGGGAGACGTTCACTTCCTTGCCGCGCCAGAGCGAGACCTTGTTCGCGACCTCATCCTGCCGCGTGGTCACCGCGTCGCTCCCTCTTTGGAAATCACAGCGTCGGAGGTCACGGCGGCCGGGACCATCTGTCCGAAGACCTCCACATGCACAGTGGCGCCCCGCCCGATCGCCATCGGCAAGTAGGAGTACGCGAGGTTCTGCTTCGCGGTGAAGCCGAAGGCGCAGCTGCGCACGCGGCCGACCACCTTGCCATCGGAATGGACAGCTTCGCCGCCGTAGACGGGAAGGTAGTCATCCGTGCCGATCGCGAGCGTGCGAAGCCTCCTCTTGATCCCGGATTCGCGCGCCGCCACCAACGCCTCGCGCGCGTTGAAATCACCCTTGTCCATCTGCACGCAGAACCCAAGCCCTGCCTCGAACGGGTTGTCTAGCAGCGTCAGGTCGGTGCCGTAGTAGCGGTAGCCCTTTTCCATGCGCAGAGAGTCGAGCACGCGATAGCCGCCAGAGCGAATGCCGAACTGCCGCCCTGCCGCCATGAGGCGATCCCAGACCTGGACTGCCCAACCCGGTTCCACGTAGAGCTCCCATCCGAGCTCGCCGACATACGTGACCCGCTGCGCAAGGGCTGACGCGCCTCCGATCCGAACCTGGCGCGCCTGCATGAAGGGAAACGCTGCCTCGGACACGTCACCATCGGCGACCGCCTCGAGCACTTCGCGAGCGTGTGGCCCCCACATCCCGATCACCGACAGCTCGTCGGTGGTCTCCCGAAGCTCCACGGGCGAGTCGTCGTGTCGCACCTGCATGCGGAGCCAGCCCAGGTCGGTGTTGATGTAACCGGCACCTGTCACGACCCTGAAGTGCTCCTGGGCGAGCCGGGTCACCGTCACATCGGCGGCGATTCCGCCGTTTCGCTCGAGCAGCTGCGTGTAGACGACGGTCCCTGGCGCTCGGTCGATCCGGTTGCCGGCCACGCGCTCCAGCAGCTGAAGCGCGCCGGGACCTCGAACGTCGATCTTGCCGAACGAAGTCATGTCGATGATGCCAACGCGCTCCCGGAACGCACGATGCTCCTCAGCGAGCAGGTCGAAGTAGGGAGGACGCGTCCAGCCGAACCTCCGCTGGTCGGCTCCGGCGCGCCGCCAGGGACGGCCAGGCTCGAAGTAATCGGGCCGCTCCCAGCCGTGCTTGCTCCCGAAGACCGCACCCTGGTCCTGCATTCGCTCGTGCAGCGCGCTCGTCCGGCGAGGACGGCCCCACTCGTCGGAGTCGTACGGATAGCGAAGGTAGTAGTAGTACCGGTACGCCTCGCGAGCAAGGTCGGCCGCGTATCGGTGGTCGCGATGCACTGGCCCGAACCGCCATGGCCGGTAAGGATGGAGGTCGAGCTCAGAGGTGCCGGCGGTGATCAGCTCAGCAAGGGCTTTGCCGATGCCGCCTCCGCCTCCGAAGCCGTTGAGCGAAAGGCCTGCAGCGAGGTACAGACCGCGCACGCCGGGGACCGGACCGACCAGCGGATTCGAGTCGGGGGTCATCGCGTCGGGATGGCAGACCAGCTTGACAATGCCCGCCTCGCGCATGAACGGGAAGCGCAGTGCCGCACCAGCGAGAAGCGGCTCGAAGCGCGCCTGGTCGGGCGGCAGCGAGGTCCCCGCGTGGTCCCAGGGCACTCCATCGATCCAGCGCGCCACTGGGTCCGATTCGTAGCCGCCTAGAACGACGCCACCCGCCTCCGACTTTCCGTAGATCAGGTTGTCCGGGTCGCGGAAGCAAGGCATGTCGTGGGGGAGCTCCTGTCCAGGCACCGCCAGCAGCGCCGCGTGCTGGTGGTCGACAGGCGTCGAGACGATGAATGCTCCAGCCATCGCCGCGATCTGCGGCGCCCAGATCCCGCCGGCGATGACTATCACCTCCGCCTCGATCCTCCCGGCGTCAGTCTCGACTGCCTTGACCGAGCCGCGGTCGTCCAGCTCGATGCCGGTGACCTGGTGTTGGGTGAGGATGCTGGCTCCGAGCCGGCGAGCCGCCGCCGCCAGCGCGTGGGTTGCGGTGTGCGGGTCGAGGTGGCCGTCGCCGGGCACCCAGACCGCCCCATACAGCGACCGCTTCGTTATCGCCGGCATCAAACTAGCCGACTCCTCGGCCGAGATGAGCTCGACGTCGAGGCCGATTCCACGCGCGCGGCTGACGCCACGCTGCAGCTCTTTGAGCTGCTCCTGGCTAGACGCGAAGCGCAGCCCGCCGACTTTCTCGAACACGCCGAGCTCTTCGTACAGCTCGATGCTGTAGCGGCGAAAACGCATCATCGTCGGCGAAGGATTGAACATCGTGACAAGGCCTGCCGCATGGCATGTCGATCCGCTGGTCAGCTCGTCCTTCTCGAGCAGGACCGTGTCTTGCCAACCTGCCTTCGCCAGGTGATACGCGACGCTGGCGCCAGTGATGCCGCCGCCAACCACGACCGCCCTCGCGCGATCCATATTCCCGGTAACTCTAGTCAGGAAGAGGGGCTTGCTTCGTCTCGGGTAGGAGGAAGAGCAGGAACGCTCCCGCAAGCGCAGCCACGCCCACGAGAGCAATGGCACGCCCGAGCCCAAACGGCTGCGACAGGACGCCGACCGCCTGCAGCCCCGCCACGCTGCCGATCGCGGCAGCGACACCACCGACTGCCTGTGCCGTCGCCCGAGCCCTTGTGGGAAACAGCTCAGCGGACCACGCGCCAAAGACCGGGGTCGCCGCGCTCGCGATGGTGCTCCAGAGCACATTGCCGGCCACAAAGCCGTTGGTCCCCGTCGAAAAGCTCAGGCTGGTCACGATTGCAGTCGTCGCCGTCAAACCGATGGCGGGCCACCGGCGTCCGAACCTGTCGGTGAGGTAGCCGCCGGCGAGATACGCCGCGCCACCTGCCGCGCCGGAGGCGATGATCAGCGTGCTGATCGTGACCGGGGTCATGTGGAGCACGTCGCTGGCGAAAACAGTGAACAGGAGACCCGCGGGCTGGAGCAGCACAGCGATCAGCGCCGTCGCCAACGACAGCACCAGGAGGCGCCGAAACCACTGCCTTCCCATCAGCAGGGCGAGCGCGGATCGGCTCGGCCGAGGAGCGCCGGCAAGGCCAGTAGAGGCGGACTCGCTCGATGCCCTGGTCCAGGTCCTGCCCTCAGGGAGCCGAAACCATATGAAAGGCGTGGCGAGAATCCCGATCCCGCCGGCAAGGAACAGCCATCGCCAGTGCGGCGCAACGAGTGGGTAGCTGAGCACTGTGACGAGGGTGCCGAGCCCCGCCAGCACCGCTAGGACGCTTACCGCCTGGCCGCGGCGACCCGGCGGCGCCTCTTCGACTATGAGCGCGGTCGCCACGCCGCCGACCATGGCTTCAAAGCACACTGCGACAAGGCGGATCAGCGAGAGCCCGACCAGCGATGGCGCGAACGCGCTCGCGAAGTTCGCCACCGAGAACCCGGCCACCCCTATCGCAATCAACCTTCTACGCCCGAAGCGGTCGGCGAGCGTCGCGAGCGGCAGAGCGCCCAGCGAACCGATGGCGAGCACCGAGCCAAGGTTGGACAAGCCTGGAATGCGCGCGTTGAAATCGGAAGCGATGGCGGGCAGGGCGAGCACCAGGACCGAGCCGTCGAAGGCGGTGAGGACGACCGCCAATCCTGCCCAGAGCAGGGTCCGCCGCTGCAGCGAGTCGAGCTCGACCACACCCATCTGCTCAGACGAGCCGGAGTCGCTTCAAGAAATAGGGGCCGGGCCCGAGGAAGCCGCACGTGGCTGCGATGTGAGCTATCGACACCCCGATCAGCGAAGGCGGTCCTGGCAGCAACCAGAAGGCAACGCCGAGCGGAACGCCGACGAGGGCTGTGGCGAAAGTGTCCATCCATGGCCACCCCAACCGGTGATAAATGACATAGGCGATGGTTCCAACCGCAAACCCGGCGGGTGCTCCGAAGAGCACTCCCAGGCCGCCCTGGACCAAGCCTCTGAAGAAAGCCTCCTCGATCGGTCCGTTGAGCGCGTAGAAGCCCGCTTGAAACCATGCGTCGTCGCCGCCGGCGGGGACGTTCAATGCCCCTCTGCGCCGTGTGAGCAACAGTTGGGCGACTGCCGCCGCTCCGAACATCAGCGGCGCCATGAGCAGCCCGAAAAGCAGCTGCACGCCAAGCCAACCCGCGCCGAGCCCGAACCAGGCAGGCCGCGATGCCGCGAGGTAGACCACCGCACACACGAAGGTGAACGGCGCGAGTCGGATCAGCAGGTCCGGGCGCATCCATACCCAGCTATCTGGAATACGAGTGAGCACCAGCCGCGTTTCAGCCTTTGAGCTCATGAATTCAACCAGCTCGATTCCCAAAGGCCGTTTCGCCGAAAAGTTCGACGTTTTCTTCGATTACTTCTGCCCATTCGTGTATCGAGCCTCGGTCCTCCTGGGAAACGTTCGGGATTCTGGCGAACGAACGATGGAGGTTCGGTGGCGATACTTCTCGCTCGCGCAGGTCAACTCCAAGGATGACGCGTGGACCATCTGGGGCGCGCCCCCCTCAGAGCCGGCCCGCGGGCGTTTGGCCTTCAAGGCGGCCGAGGCTGCTCGGCGCCAGGATGGCTTCGAAGACTTTCACAACCGGCTCTTGCGCGCGCGTCACGTCGATCGTCTCGAGATTGATGACGTCGGCGTTGTGGAGCGCGTGGCTGACGAAGCCGGGCTTGACCTCGACGTTTTTCGCAGGGACCTGGCCGATCCGGAGATCCTGTCGGCGCTGGAGCGGGACCACCGGGCTGCCGTCACCGAACACGGCATCTTCGGAACACCGACCTTTCTCTTCCCGGGTGGCACTGCCGCATACGTCCGCCTTTCTGAGGCGCCCGAAGCGACTGACTCGGTGAGCCTCTTCGACCGCCTGGTCTCGATCGCCGCCGAAGAGCCTCGAATCCTGGAGATCAAGCGGCCCGTAAAGCCGTCCCCGGACTAGTCGGCGACTGGCATGCTCCCTTAGTTGTTGGGAGCGTAGACGACCACCTCATCGACAGTGGCGACGACGTGGTACCGGGTCGCGACGAAATCGGCAAGCACCGGGTAGTTGCTCATCGGGTACATGGAGAAGTCGCTCCAGCCGGCGGCTGCGGTATCGATGATCAGAGCCGGCGGATTTCGAGTGAGGTCAGCCTTCAGCTCAGGCCAGACCTCGGCTGTCGTGTCCCAGTTGTTAGGTGGCAGGTTCGACCCGCGAGCGAAACCTCGAAGGAACCCTGGAAAGCGGGTTGCCATGGTCCGGTCGGACTCAACGTAGAGGGCGGGCCAGTTTCCCCAAACGAACACCCGATCGCGCTGGGTCGTGTGGCTATCGATGAAGGCGGCCACTGCCTGGTGCTGTGGCACCGGCGGGCTGAAGTCATAGGTCAGAGGGTCGGAGACCACATCGAACCATCCCCATCCGATCATCGGGGCGGCAAGACCCACGATCGCCGCTCCAGCCACCCAACGTTGTCTCGGCGTGTTCAGAGCCTTATCGATGCCAAGCGCCGCCAGCACCGCAAGCGGGCCCATCACCTGGATGAAGTAATGCCACGAGAGGTGGCCGCCCGCCAGCGAACCTGGCACTGACACGACAAGCCACGCGACGATGACCTGGACAGCGGCAGGCAGGCGCTTCCAATGCCATGCGAACGCGACGGCGGCAACCCAAACCAAAGCCATTGACAGCACAAACGGCAGGACGCTGTCCCTGGCGCGCATCAAGACGAATGCAGGCGTCCAGTTGCCCGCGGCGTAGCCGTACAGGCTGCCGATGGTCCAGACCCAGAAGCCTGCAAGCGATCCGGTCAGGGCCAGCAGGACCGCGCCGGCCGCCAGCGCGCCGGTCAGACCCGCGGCGACGAGCCAGGCAGCCCTAAGCCGGTTGGCGGACGGCTCCAACAGGATGACCGCCACCGGCACCAGCAGCAGGTTTGTTGCAGCCGACTGTCTGAATATCCCTGCCGCCACCAGCAGAGCTCCGGACAACAGCCACCGACGGCGCAGCATTAGAAGGACGGAGGCTGAGAGCGGCAGCATCATGAACAGCTCGGTGTTTGCGGCCAGCAACCTAGGATTGCCTGCGCCGGTCAGAATCCCGTAAATGAGCGCTGACAGCAGGCCAGCCCGAAGGCCGCCGAGGGAGCGGCCGATCAGGAAAAGGACCAAGCAGGTGGCGAGCAACACCACCAGCGCGACAGCATGAATCGCCGTCAGCTGGTAGGTCCCGGCAATGTGGAAGGTTGCCGCGTACACCCAGAAGATTCCTGGCGGCTTGTTGTCCACCCCG
>DAIUFK010000004.1:41048-81440 GCA_036844615.1 Candidatus Dormiibacterota bacterium
GTGGAAGGTTGCCGCGTACACCCAGAAGATTCCTGGCGGCTTGTTGTCCACCCCGCCGCTTGCATAGAGCGCACCTCCGCCGTTCATGAGCGCGGCAATGGACCCGTAGATCGCCTCATCACCATCCAGCAGGCGGTGGAAAAAAGAGGGAGCGTGCGCGACTACGATCACCGCGGTGACCGCCCCTCCCCACAAAAGTGGGACCGTTTGGCGTGTCACCGACGATGCAGCCATGGCGCTCGACTATATGCGCGCGGTAACGTCGAGCGGTGAGCCGCGCCAGGCGATGGCTGCCGCCGCTGGCCTTCGTGGCCGTGCTTATTGCCATCGCCCTGAATTTCCACAGCCGCCATGAACCGCCCGGTATCGACTTCCACACCTATAAAGCTGCGGCGGTGGTCGGGCTGGAGCAGGGCTGGTCGCATATCTACGACCAGGCCGTGGTGGCGGTCGCTCAAAAGCAGCTGGACCCGGGTGAGGCGTCCCAACCCTTCCTCAGCCCGCCGACCGTTGCCTGGTTGGCTGCCGTGCTCGTGCCGCTGCCATACACGCCGTCTTACTACGTTTGGGCGGTCCTCATGCTGGCGGCATATGCCGGGGCGCTGGCCTGGTCGATCTCAAGCCGCGGGATTGCACGCTGGATTTTGATCGGGGCAGCCATCGCCCCGTGGTGGGTTTTGGAGGCTGTTCGTGTGGGACAGGTGGTGCCGCTCGTCGCGGCAAGCCTGGCGGTCTCGTGGCGCCTCCTTCGAGAGGACCGAAATGTTGCGGCCGGACTGGTCCTTTCGTTGCTGCTCTTGAAGCCGAACACCGCCTTCGTAGTCCCCTTAGCAGTGCTTGCTGCCGGTCGATTCCGGACCTTCGCCACGCTGTCGGCGGCTGGCGCGTTCCTGGCGGTTATCGCGTTAATCACAGTGGGAGGGGAAGGCGCATTCGACTACTGGAGCCAGCTGACGGGTTCCCTACCGACCGGCGCCGATGCACTGACGCTGGAGCGTGCGCTGGGATTCACGGGCCCTGCGATCACGGTTTTGAGAATTGTGATCATCGTCGCCGTGCTCGTGGCTGCATTCAGACTGCGCCGCTCCCCGGGGCTTGTGCTGGTGGCCGGCATCGTCGGCTCATTGATCGCGGTCCCGTACCTGCATGCGTCCGATCTCTGCCTCCTCGCGGTCGCCGCCGTGATCGTGTGGGAGGAGCGGCCGGTCCTGGCCTGGCGTGTGCCGGTGGCAGTAGGCTGGCTGCTGACAAGTCCTTACGTGATTTTCGGACCTCCTCTACAGAGGTGGCCACTCGCGGAGCTGGCCTTTCTGGCTGGGATATTGGCGATCGCGTGGCGTGTCGACCGCTCTCCGCGTCCCGATAAAGTTGTGGTCTCCCCATGACATACGCGCCCGATCCATCCCGCTATGACGGCATCAACTACAAGCGCAGCGGCCACAGCGGCCTGAAGCTGCCCGAGCTGTCGCTCGGCCTCTGGCAGAACTTCGGTCATACGCGCCCGCTCGAGCTCAGTCGAGCGATAGTGCTGCGAGCCTTCGACATGGGCATCACGCATTTCGACCTCGCCAACAACTACGGCCCGCCTTATGGCTCGGCCGAGCAGACCTTCGGCCGGATCATGGAGAGTGCCCTCGCCCCGTATCGGGACGAGCTGGTCATCTCGACCAAAGCTGGCTGGGACATGTGGCCAGGACCATATGGCGACTTTGGTTCGCGCAAATACCTGCTGGCAAGCCTTGACCAGAGCTTGCGGCGCATGGGTCTCGATTACGTGGACATCTTCTACTCTCATCGCTTCGACCCCGACACACCGCTGGAGGAAACGATGGGCGCCCTGGATACGGCGGTACGCCAGGGCAAGGCGCTTTACGCGGGGATCTCTTCTTACACGAGCGCCCAAACCAAGAAAGCCGCAGCGATCCTCCGCGGCCTTGGTACTCAGCTGCTTATTCATCAACCTTCCTACAACATGCTCAACAGGTGGATCGAGGATGACGGCCTGCTCGACGTGCTCGACGAGGAAGGGGTGGGCTGCATAGTCTTCTCGCCACTCGCGCAGGGCGTGCTCAGCGGCAAGTATCTGAGCGGCGTGCCAGAGGGTTCGCGCGCGACCCACTCGCGATACCTCTCCCCCGACCAGATCACCAAGGACACACTGGCCAAGGTGCGGGCGGTGAGCGCAATCGCAGAAAAACGGGGCCAGCCTCTCGCTCAGATGGCGCTGGCGTGGACCCTTCGCGACCCGCGGGTGACGTCGGCAATCATCGGAGTGAGCAGCGTCGAGCAGCTGGAGGAGAACATCGGCGCGCTCGCCAACCGCCAGTTTTCGGCGGCCGAGCTGAAAGCGATCGATAGCGCCGTCTCTCCTCAGAAGGATGCCCTTAACAGCCGGCGCTGACCCCGGAAACCAACCCATCGCATAATCAGAACGCCCGCCCCTGACCAAAAGGGGAACCTTGCCACTGGATATTCACGACATCGATGGCCCGCTCCGCGTGCTCGCCGGACCGGGCACCGGGAAGACGCACGCCCTTGTCGACCTGTACGAGCAGGCGGTGAAGGAGGGGGTGGCTGATCGGGGCCAGATCCTCGTCCTCACGTTCTCGAATGGCGCCGCTGCCGAGATCGGGAGGCGCATCGACCAGCGCCTGAACGACGACTACGGGGAAGCGTGGATCTCCACGTTCCACAGCTTCTGCTCCCGCCTCCTGCGTGAAAACTCGCCCGATCCTGAGCGGCTGCTGCTCGACGGCTTCCAGGAATCGATGGTCATGCGCAGCGTGCTCGGCGAGATGGACGGCGACGTGCTGGGCGGCCTGGCCGGAGTCAAGGGCTCGGAGGCGTTCGCGCGCGACCTGTTGACCTTCGTCGCCCTCATGAAGCAGAACCTGGTCCACCCGTCTGCGCTGCTGCTGGCGGCCGAAGCGAGTGCCGGAGACAGGCTCCGCATCCTGGCCGCGGCCTACCAGGCATACCAGGACCGCATGCAGCGGGGAAGGATGGTCGACTTCCGCGACCTGATCACCGGCGCCATCGAGCTGCTGCAGTCGAACCTCGCCCTGCGCGAGCGGCTCCGCCAGCATTTCCGGCTGATCCTGGTGGACGAGTTCCAGGACGTAGACCCCGCCCAGTTCGAGCTGCTCCAGCTGCTGGCGCCCCCGTCGTCAAAACCCCGCCTCGTGGTGGTGGGCGACCCGGACCAGTCGATCTACGGATTCCGCGGCACCGTCCCGCGTTTGCTCAGCGACGACTTCGCCGCCGTCTATGGCGGAGCGACGCAAAGGCTCGAGGAGTGCCACCGCTGCTCCCAGCAGGCCCTCGATGCTGGCGAGAGGCTCCTCGCTGCGACGCAGCAGGGCCGCCACGGCCGGAGCCTGCGGGCTGTCAATCGGTCGCAGGCGCCGGCGGTGGTGGTCGCGCGCGAGGGCGATGCCGTCGACGAGGCGTTCTTCTGCGCACGCGAGATCAAGAGGCTGCATGCCGAGTCTCCCGGTCTCCGACTGAGCGACTTCGCCATCGTGGTGCGCAGCACCACTGCGCTGGGAGGGCCGTTCGAGGAGGCGCTACGGGCGCTGGGCCTTCCTTATGAGGTGCGGGGATCCGGGGCGATTGCTCGCAACGAGGTGGTCCGATTCCTCGTCGGCTACCTGGAGTCGCTGCGCAAGCCCGACGACGCAGATGCTCTCGAGGGGGCGCTGTCGTCAAGCCTTGGCGGGGTGGGGGCGCGCACGATAAGCCGCCTTCGAGCCCATGCCCGTGAGGAGAGCCGTCCGCTCACGCGCGTCGTGAGGCGCCTCATGTACGCCTTGTTCGCCCGCGACCCTACGCGCTACCCGCTTCCCTGGGGAGGAGACGCCCCGAATGGAACCAGCTCGGAGCCCGACTACCTCGAGCACATGTCCGAGCCCGAGCTCGACAGCCTTCACGCCGCGATGGTGGCGCGCCACCGCCTGCTCGGCAGGGTGGGACGGCTGCCGCTGGCGAGCCTTGCGTACTCGGTTCTCATCGAGGACGGCGCTATGCGCCGGCTGCTCGACCTCGATCTCGCGCCGGATCAGCGTGCAGAGGCGATCGCCGACCTCCGCGCTGCGATGCAGGGGCTCGAGGCGATCGAGAGCGTGCACGAGAGGCTTCACGGTGCCAAACCAATGCTGGGCGACATCGTCGGGTCCCTTGACGCGCTCCTCACGGGGGCGGCGGACGACACCGAGGCCGCTGACTCGCGGAGCCAAGGCGCGGTGCAGGTGCTGACTGTGCACCAGGCCAAGGGGCTGGAGTTCGAGGTCGTCTTCTGCTCAGGTTTCGCGCACGGCCTCTTCCCGCTTGCCGTCCGGCCGCACCCGCTTCTGGAGGCGGAGGACCGCGCCTGGCTCGAACGCTTCAAGGTCGGGTTCATGCCTTCGTGGCCTTCGGATCCAGACGGGCACCTTGCGGAGGAGGCGCGACTCGCGTTTGTAGCGATGACGCGCGCGAAGCGGCGCCTCTACATCAGTTTCGCCGACTCGTATCTGCGCCAGGCAGGCCCTTCGGTATTTCTGGGCCTGGCTCAGCCGGAGGCCGAATCTCGAGAGCTCACACGAGCTTCGGGAAGGCTCGCGCCGGCGGACGTGCTGCTTGCGCGCGAGGCCGAGGTCCTCATCGCCGCGCATCGCGAGGCGCTCACCGATGTCGCCCAATCGCGGGCCGTCGCTGTGGGCCTGGACCTGGGGTTCCTCGTTGACCGAGAGGCAGGCGAGCCTTTCGAGCCGTACGGAGGCGACCGCAATCCGATAAACGTCGAGATCGGCCACTTCAGCCCGACGACGCTTAACAACTACCTGAAGTGTCCCCGCCTGTACTGGTACAACAACCACCCGGGTCTCGTCGACGAGCCGCGATCGGTGGCGATGGAGCGTGGCGGGTTTCTCCACGAGGTGCTGGAGGACTTTCACGTCAATGAGCCTGCGTGGCATCCGTTGGAGCCTGCCCAGCAGCGCGAGTGGCTGGAAGCCTCGTTGCAGAAGCAGCTCGATTCGTACCTGTCACGCATGGAAGGCGTGCTCGACCGCAAGCGCGAGGAGATGCAGGTGCGTGCGGTTCTCGGCAATTACATCAAGTTCGTCACCGGCATGCAGGTGATCCGCCGCCTCCGAACGCTCGCGCTCGAACGCCGGTTCCACCTGCAGCTCGAGGGCTCGGAGATCGTGGGCAAGATCGACAGGGTCATGGACGTAGGCGATGGAGAGGTCGAGGTCGTCGACTACAAGACGGGTGGCGGCAAGGCGATGAAGTACGCCTACGAGGCCTACTTCGGACCGGAGATGTCGGACGTTCAGCTCGCGCTCTATTACTTCGCGTGCAGAGACGGCGTCGATGACGAGGGTGTGCCCCTGGGATTCCAGCCGCGATTTCTCTCGCTCTGGTACCCAAAGGACTGGGTGTGGGGCGGCATGCGCCAGGACATCTTCAGCGTGGGCAGGCCGGCAGGGCTGAAGGAATATCGAGAGAAGGCGCTGACGAATGAGGATCTCGAGCGCAGCCGTGCAGTAGTGGTGGAGGCGATAGCCCGCATCAAGGCAGGCCACTTCGAGCCGGCGCCTCGCGAGCTGGCGGGCACCTGCGTCACACGTTTCGGCACGTGCCCGCACGCCGCCATCTGCCCATACGGAGGGGCACCACCCGAATGACGCTGAGCCCAGAACAGGCCGCTGCAGCTCATGCGGGGCCGGACGGCGCGTTTCTGATTGCCGCCGGTCCCGGCAGCGGTAAGACATTCACAGCGACCGAGCGTTTCTGCTGGCTGGTGGAGCAGGGAGTGCCTCCCGACCGCATCCTGACTGTCACCTTCAATGACCGTGCCGCGGAGGAGCTCCGCGAACGCATCACTCGCGAGCTCAACGAACGGCGGCCAAACCTTGGCCCCGACGCCCTTGACTCCGGGTGGATCGGAACCTTCCACGGGGTGTGTGCCCGCCTGCTGGACGAGTTCGCGTACCTCGTCGGCGCGCCGCGCGAGCTGCGGGTCCTCGACGAGACAGGGCAGCGCCTGTTCGAGCAGCGGCTTGTCGCGAGGCTGCGCAGCGGCACCGCCGCGCCTCTGGATCCTGATTCCTTTATCGCGCTCTCGGTCGAAGATCTCGATGACCTTCTACGCTCGGGACTCAGGTTCCTGCTCAAGCTGAAGGGCCGCGGCATCAGTCCCGAGGGGTTTCGGTCTCGAGCCGTAGAGCTTCACGCACGCCACTGGGATGCGTCCTTCAGCGGCGCAAGCGGTAGCGACGCCGCTCATGCCGAGCTCGAGGCGATCGAGGTCCTCTCTCTCGTCTATCGCACGTACGAGGACGCCCTGCACGCTGGGCGCCTGCGCGATTTCGACGATCTCATTCTCGAGGTCATTGCCGCGCTCGAGCGCGTGCCCGAGTTTCGCCGCCGGTGTCGCGAAAGGTTTCGCTATCTGCTGGTCGACGAGTTCCAGGACACCAACCGCATCCAGCTCGAGCTGATACGGCTGCTCGCCGCTGACAATTTTGGCAACGTCTCAGCAGTCGGCGACGCCAAGCAGTCGATTTATGGATGGCGCGATGCAGAGATCGAGAACATCCGCACACGTTTCCCCGGGCGCCGCCTCCCCCTGACTCACAACAGGCGCTCTTACCAGCAGATCCTGGATTGCGCGACGGACTTCATTCGCCGCGACCCCGATTTCGCTGATGAGCCGGACCTCGTCGCGACCCGCGGGCCGGGCAGCCGCCCGGTGACGGTGGTGATGGCGCCCGACTCACGCACAGAGGCGCGCACGGTGGCCGAGACGATAAGGCGATTGAACGTCGCGGGCAGGGCCTTCTCCGACATCGCGATTCTGTCGCACTCGATTCGCATGCTCCCTCGCGAGTTCGAGGACGAGCTCCGGCGTCAGGGCATCCCGTACCTGACAAGCGGCGGATCGGGCTTCTTCGACCGCCAGGAGATAAAGGACGTGCTCGCCCTTCTCCGACTCGCCGAGAACCCGATGGATGACGGGGCGCTGGTCCGTGTGCTTCAGGGCCCGATCGTCCGCCTGCCCGACAGGGGCATTTACAAACTTGCGTCACGGCGTTTCGGTCGTGCCGGAATGCGCCTCCGCGATTGCTTCGAGGAGTCGGGGCGCGAGGGCTATCCGGAGATGGACGCAAAGGTAGCGGCCCAGGCAGTGCGAACCATCGAGCTCACCGACCGGCTCGGCCGGCTCCGCGATGCATTGACCGTCGCTGACATCCTCAACAGGCTTCTCGAGGAGACCGGATACCTGAGGTGGGCAGAGCTCCGCGCTCAGCGCGACGGTAGCCCGCGCGCGCTGCTCAACCTCCGCAAGGTCTTCCAGCTCGCGTCGCGTTTCGAACGGGATCTGGCACTGGCGGGGATCGGCGACTTCGTCCGCCATCTCGACCAGGTGATCGACGCCGAGCTGCCGGTGGGTGAGGCGGCAGAGGAGTCTGCCACCACTGATGCGGTGTCACTGCTGACAGTGCATTCCGCCAAAGGGCTCGAGTTTCCTGTGGTCTTCCTCGTCAACCTGCGACCTCCGCGGCCACGCGACACCGAGCGCCTCTTCTTCGATCCCGACGGCCTTGGCTTCGTCATGAAGAACTGGCGCGGGGAAAAGCATCAGCGCTTCAAGGAAACGTCGCCTGGGGCGCCTGCCGTGGCGCTGGCGCTGGGCGAGCGCAGGCGCATCGTCTACGTCGGCATCACCCGCACCAAGGACGCGCTCTACGTCACCGCCACGAGGGAAGAGCAGTCGCCTAGAGACGTCGAGGTCGGTGTCAATGGCGAGGTCGACCACTTCGCCGAGATTCTCAGCTGGGCGCTCGCGCATCCCGATGCCGCATCCGTGGTCGAAGCCGAGCAGCTGGAGCTGGCGGTGGTGCGCGTGGCGGACGCTTCGGACGCCGACGGCTCTGCGGTGGTCGAGGCCGTGCTCGACAGGTGGGACCGCATCCGCCCGCGCGAGGCGGCTGTGGCGAAAGTGCCTGATCGAGAGCTGGAGCTCAGCTTCTCGCAGCTTCATGACTTCGAGGTGTGCCCTGTTCGGTATCGGTTCAGCCAGGTGTGGGGAGTGCCGGCTCCGCCCGATGAGATGCTGCCGACGTTCGTGCGCGCGTCGGGCTCGAGCGAGCTCGGCGCCTCGGTCCACGCGGCGCTGGCGGCATGGCATTCGGGTGGCGGCGACCTGCTCGGCATCTATCGGGGCCCTGAAGCCGGGCGCGAGATGCTCTCGCGCTATCTCGCTCACCCGCTTGCGGCGGCGCCGACCCTCGGCGTGGAGCTCGAGTTCAATCTCCGCCTCGGCCAGACAAGAGTGCGGGGCTTCGTCGACCGGGTCTGCGAGCTCGATGGCGGGCCCACTCTCGTCGACTACAAGACCAACGCCACGCTCGATGCGAGGCTGATCGAGGCGTACTCGACGCAGCTGCGCCTTTATGGACTGGCAGCGCGCAGGGGCCTGCTGCCCGGTGGCCCTGCACCGCGCCTGGTCCTGTTTGACATCCGGCGCGGGCGCCTGATCGAGGTCACGCCTGACGATGCGCAGGTGGAGGCAAGAATCGCCGCGGCGACCTCGCGGATAAACGCGGGAGACTTCGCGCTCGGACCCGAGCACGCGGAGCGCCCGTGCATGCTCTGCACGTTCAGGTCCATCTGCGCCGATGCTCGCGTGCCCGACGCCCGTGTTCCCGTAACGCGCCAATGACCGATGGGCTGCCGCTGCAGGTGCGGTACTTCGAGCGCCGGCAGATCAAGGAAGCCATCGCGTTTGCGGAGGCAGGTGGCATCGCGGTCCACCGCAACTTCGATCACTACCACGGGACCACCATCAGAGGAATGGTTCGGCAGCGCCCGTTCCTCCACGTGATCGGGCTGCGCAAGCCGCTGGAGCAGTGGGGGCGAGAGCACGGCCTCCGTCCGGAGTGGGTTCAACCGGAGAAGCGCCGAAAGGTCGCCCACTACGACGTGTTCGGCCCTTTCGCCGCAGACCTGATCGCCGAGCTGGCCGGCACCGCGCTGCCCGCCCCACCTCCTTGACACAGTTGACGCAATGCGTTATGATGCATTGCGTCAACCTAAAAAGGAGGCTAAGACAACTATGAATACGGAAATCGACCAGATTGCAGACAGCGCCGGAGAGACGGCCACCACGGTAGCGGAGGTCGCCTTTGGCGCCGCCCAGACCGTTCGCGAAGTGGCCTCCGACCCGATCGGATCGGCCCGCAAGCAGGTGAAGGGTCTGGAGCGCAAGGGCACTCCCGCAGCGCGCAAGATCAACCGCCGCTTCAACGCGCGGCTGAACGCCGCCACCGCGCCGGCCATGGACGTCGCGAAGACGATCAACGCACGGTTCAACAAGGTCGCCAAGCAGGCGGAGAAGCTGATGCCTGAGCGCATCACCCTATGGGGCGTCCAGGTGGACGGCAAGCTGCCTGAGAAGGTCGCCATCAAGGGACTCGAGCTCGTCAAGGTCCAGTCCCGCAGGCGAGACATGGTGGGCGGTGTCGCCAAGCGCACGCTCCGCATCTTCAACGGCTCGTTCAAGACGATCGCAAGGACTGCCACGCGCCTCGAGCACGCGACAGCTCCAACGGTCAAGAAGCCCGCAGCGAGCAAGCCCGCGACCAGGAAGGTCACCAGGACTCGGCGCGCACGGCGCACCGCGGTCCGACGCCGCGCGGCTTAAGCAAGCACGATTTTAAAGGGCGCCCTTCGCGGCGCCCTTTTCTTTTTACGGTAGCCTTGCCAGACGTGAGCGTCGTCTGCACTGGATCGATCGCTTACGACTACATCCTCAGCTTCAAGGGCCACTTCAAGGACCACATCCTCGCCGACAAGACTCACATCCTCAACCTGAGCTTCCTTGTCGACGACCTTCGCAAGCACAGAGGCGGCGTGGCCGGCAACTACGCCTACAACCTCAGCCTGCTCGGCTATCCGGCGGCGGTGCTGGCCACCGCGGGCAGCGATGCCGCGGAGTACCGCGACTGGCTGATCGCCCGCGGCGTCGACTGCCAGGGCCTGCGGCTGCTTGAAGGCGAGATCACCGCGACGGGATTTACCACCACCGACATGGACGACAACCAGCTCACCGGTTATTACGGGGGCGCGATGGGTCGTGCAGCGATGCTCGGCCTTGACGACGCTTCGCCTGGAGCTGAGGCCCTGATCGTCGGGCCGAACGATCCTGCCGCGATGACCCGGCTGGTGAGGGAGTGCCGCGACCGCGGAATGCGCTTCGTGTTCGATCCCGCTCATCAGCTCCCGCGCCTCTCACCAGAGGATGTAGCTGAAGGTGCACGAGGCGCCTGGATATTGATCGGCAATGACTACGAGCTCGAGCTGATCATGCAGCGCACAGGCCACGGCATGGACAAGCTCGTCGACCTGGCGCAGATCGTGGTCACGACGTTGGGTCGCGAAGGGTCGAGGATCGCGACGCGCGAAGGCACAGTCGACATACCTCCGGCGCCGGCAAAGACTGAGGCCGACCCGACAGGCGCGGGCGACGCATACCGCGCAGGTTTGGTGGCCGGGTTGCTCCGTGGTCTTGAGCTCGACGAGGCGGGAAGGGTGGCGTCCCTAGCGGCTACCTACGTCGTCGAGCAGGTGGGCACTGTGGAGCACTCATACACGCAAGCCGAGTTCTCGAAGCGTTATGCAGAGGCATTCGGTGCTCAACTGCCGGGGAAACTCTTCCCCTAGCTGAATTTCCTGCTCTCTTCGCGGCGGTAGGCCCACAGCGCGAGGGCGAAAAAGGCCACTCCGTACCCGGCGAGATAGAGCCAGTCGCTCGTCACGCTCCCGTCGGTTGGTGCGCCGACGGCGTCCCACCCGAGCTGACCGAAGAAATGCAGAGGCAGGTAGGGGGCGATCTGCTGGATGAAGTGGGGCAGCAGCTGCTTGGGAAAGAACAAACCTGAGGCGAATGCCGTTGGCAGGTAGATCAGGTTGATCACAGCCACCGCCGAGTTGGGGCCAGAGAGGTAACCGATGGCGAAGCCAAGGGCGATGAACGGAATCGAGCCCAACAGCACCCTGTAGGCGAGAGTCGCCCACACATCCACATCGAGCCGAACTCCGCCGGCGATGTACGCGAACGGAAAGAGCACAACGAGCGTCAGGGCGGCGAACGCGATTGCGGTGATGCACTTTGAAAGCAGGAAGATTGCCGGCGGCATCGGCGTGGCACGCATGAGGACGTCCATCTTCATGCCCCTCTCGGTCGCCACCGAGATTCCGAAGCTGAAGATCATCACGTTGGCCACGGCGTAAACGGCCATCGAGGCGAGGAAGTAGGCGCCGAATGTCACGCCAGTGCTCATCACCTGCGATGACTGGCCGACGCCGATGAACGCGTAGAACATCACGGGCAAAAAGAGGGAGGTGATGCTGAACGCAGGCACGCGCCACAGCTTCAGAAACTCTGCCGCGGTCTGGCGGACAAGCATCGGAGCGATTGGCGCCCGCCCCACGGTCATCGTCGCCATCAGCTCGTCCCCGTGTGGGTGGTGAGCGAGATGAATGCGTCTTCGAGGTCTGCGCCCGACACCTCGAGCTCGGACACCTCGATGCCTCGCCGGAACAGCTCGCGAAGGACTGCCTCTGGTTGGTTGGTCAGCAGCTGGACCGTGCCACCGGCGATCGTTAAGCCAGTGACGGGTAAGCCGTCGAGGTCGCTTTCAGTCAACGCGGCAGCGGTGAAGCGCACTCGTTTCCCTGCCACCTTCGACTTGATCTCCTGCGGCGATGCGTCGGCGATGACCAGGCCCCTGTCGATCACTATCACCCGCCTCGCGAGCTGGTCCGCTTCCTCCAGGTAGTGAGTCGTGAGGACCACGGTACGGCCCATGTGGGCGAACTCCGCGATCCGTTCGATGAACGACCGCCTGCCCTCGACATCCATTCCCACAGTGGGTTCGTCGAGGAACAGCACCTCCGGGTCGCCGCAAACGGCGAGGGCAAAGTACAGGCGCTGCCGCTGCCCTCCAGACAGCTCCTTGACGAGGGCGTTGGCCTTCTCTTCGAGCCCCGCCATCCCGATTGCACGGTCGCGGGCCATGGGCTTGGGGTAGTAAGAGCGAAACAGGTCGACCATCTCCCGCACCTTGAGCATGGTTGGAATGCCAGACTCCTGCAGCATCACGCCGACCCGGCTGCGGGCGTCGAGGTGGTCGGGGTCGAGCCCAAATAGAAGGGCTTTGCCAGAGGTTGGCTTGCGCAGGCCGAGCAGCAGGCTGATGGACGTCGTCTTGCCGGCGCCGTTCGGACCAAGCATGGCGACGACCTCGCCGCTCGCGATCTCCAGGCTGACGCCCTTCAGCGCCTCGACGTCGCCGTACTTCTTGGTGGCATCGACAAGTTGGGCGGCGGGAGGCATGGCTAGGACATGGGGCCGGAGGGCCGGCCGAGGGATTTGGAGATCCAGGGGTCTCTCCCATGGCTTCGCCATGGGGGCCCCAGTGGAAGGGGTGGCCCGGCCAGGCGCGCACTGCAAGTGCGCAACGACGACGGGACGGGCCCCCTAACGCGCGGATCGGGCCGCATGGGCTCCAAAGCACCGGCTGGCATCTCCGGTCTCATGTCCTCACCCTAGCCATTTACGCTGAGAGGGTGCCGAGCATATTCACCCGGATCATCGCTGGCGAGCTGCCTGCCGATTTCGTCTGGAAAGACGACCTGTGCGTTGCCTTTCTCTCCAACCGGCCCCTCCGGCCGGGACACACGTTGGTGCTGCCGCGCCAGGAGATCGACCACTGGCTCGATCTCCATCCGGGCCTGCTTGTCCGTCTCATGAGCACCGCCCAGGCCATCGGCCGCGCCCAGATGGCCGCGTTCAACCCGACGCGTATCGGACTGGTTCTCCTCGGGCTCGAGGTCCCTCACGTCCACTTCCACGTGGTCCCGATCCGTGGACCACACGACCTGGACTTCGACAACCAGGACCCGAATCCAGACCCGGCGATGATGAAGAATGCGGGGGAGTCGATACGTACCGAGCTCAAAAAGCTCGGCGCCGCGAACGGTGCCTAGCCCAGATCGCGTTCCAGCTGGTCGACGTGCATTTCCAGGTGGTTGACGAGCGGTAGGCGCGCCACCTCGTCTGCGCTCATCGTCTCTCCGTTCTCCATGCGGGCTTTGCGCCGCAATGAAGAAGGCTCGACGGTGCGCAGCAGCTTGAGGGTGCGGGCCTGGTCGGCGAGCGCCATCTGCAGGAGCTCGGCAGGCTCGATCTGGGCCATCTGCTCGCCCACGACATCGCGAAGGTTCACGTTCTCCAGGAGATCGATCTCGCTCATCTGGCCGCTCGAGATCTTGTGCACGAGCACCCCGTAGAACTTGGACAGCACGGCGATGTGAGCAAGCAGCTCGTGCTGGCTCCACTCGGTCCCGCCCGGCCCAGCCTTCACCCGCGGACCCAACGCGGCGAGGCGCGTTGAAGCCTTCTCGAGCCTGTCGGCAAGCAATTGGCGATCGTGGTCGAGCATCCCGTCGAGGAACTGTTCGACGTCGGCGCGAGTGAACGCGGTGCTCTCGATCTTCATCGACGAATCAATCTAGTAGAGAATCGACCCATGTGCTACTCAGATGACGCCCGACCGCCCCTGCCGCCGGTTGGCGGCGCTGCCTCCGACCACGGCGACCTCACGCTCAAAGCCTCCGACGGCAATGAGCTCGGCGCGTACTTTGCCCGCGCTGCAAAGCCCACCGGAGCCGGCATGGTGGTCATGCCTGATGTCCGTGGCCTGCATAAGTTCTACAAGGAGCTGGCCCAGCGTTTCGCCGAGGCGGGCATCGACGCTGTCGCCATCGACTACTTCGGCCGCACCGCGGGCATCGGTGAGCGAGGCGAGGGATTCGAGTACATGCCCCATGTCGAGAAGACGACGCCCGAGGGCATCAGCGCAGACGTCGCGGCCGCTGCCGCATACCTCAAGTCCAAAGATGGTGGCGCAGTGAAGTCCGTATTCACAGTCGGCTTCTGCTTTGGCGGCTCGAGCTCATGGAACCAGTCAGCGATGGGTCACGGGCTGAATGGATGCATAGGGTTCTACGGCCGACCGGAGAGGTCGCTGCAATACCTCCCCAAGATGGAAGCTCCCCTGCTCCTGCTCATCGCGGGGGCAGACTTCACCCCGCAGGAAGCCTTCCACGATTTCGACCAGAAGCTCACTGCGGCCAAGGTGCCTCACGAGATGCACATCTACGAGGGGGCGCCCCACAGCTTCTTCGACCGCAACTTCGCCGAGTGGAAGGACGCGTGCGAAGACGCCTGGCGTCGAATGCTGTCCTTCGTCACGAAGCCAAGCTAGATGCCCCCTCCCTTGGGGGAGCGGGGCGTAAGCTGGCTACTACCGTTCGACTTGATGTCCTAACCCCAAACCACTCCGTATAGTCAAGTCCATGGCAAAGGTGGCCTCCCGGTCCAAGGTGCCGCCGCAGCTCCCTGCCACCCTGGTGGCCGAGCTGGAGCGTCGGCGTGCGGGCATGGCGCGCCACATGGCGCGGGCGGTGGTGAGCATCGTGCGATGGGACCATTCCACGGGTCTCCCGCCTCAGCGCTCTGCGATCGCGAAAGCCTGCGAGGCTGGGCTCGACCTGTTCCTGGCGACCGCTCGCGAGGCCCGTCCTGCCACCGCCGAAGAGCTCCGGCGGGTTGCCCAGCTCGGCATCCTCCAGGCTCGCAGCAGCCAGTCGGTCGAACCGATCCTCAACGCCTATCGCATTGCCGCCCGAGTCGCCTGGGACGCGATCCTGCGCGCGTGGAGGGGGCATCCCGAGGCAACGCCAGAGGCCATCATGCTCACCGCCAACTACGTCTTCGCCGCCCTCGACCAGGTCGCCGCCGAGGTGACCAAGACCTACCTTCACGCGCGCGAGCAGCACATGCAGCGTGGGACGCGTGCGCGTGCGCGCCTATTCCATGCGCTGATCAGTGACAACTTCGACTCGGAGCTCGAGCTGCAGAAACAGGCCTTGGCGCTGAACATGCCTATCGCTCCAACGGGCTATGTCGCTGCGGTGTGCAAGCTGGTGATCGGCAATCGAGACGGCGAGCAGGGAGGAGAGGCACTGGCAGAGGTGGCGGCTTCGCTCCCGCTGCCTAGAGGCGCCATCCACCACACGACCGATCCGACCACCCTCGCCATCCTGTGGCCTGCCGAGTCGGTGGCCGACGTCGATGGACTTCGCAAGCTCGTGCTGAGCTTGCAAACGGAGGCGGTAAAACGCTCAGGTACCGCGCGAGCGCGCGTGCGCGGAGGCATCGGCGGGTATCACGCAGGCCTGCGCGGCATCTCGGCTTCGTACCTGGAGGCCCAGCAGGCGATCGAGGTTGGACGCAAGCTGCGGCCCGAAGCTGTCCTGCACCGGCATGACGAGCTCATCCCGCAGCTGGTCATGGCCCAGAATCCCGCCCTTGCCGAACGCTTCGTCGTTGACAGCCTTGGCCCGCTGCTGGACACCAAGGGTCGCAACGGCGAGCAGCTGCTGGAGACGCTGCAGGCCTACCTCTCGGCCGGCTCGGTCAAAGATGCCGCCACGGCGCTCACCCTGCACAGGCATACGGTGCTGTACCGCCTCGACAAGCTGCGCGACCTGCTCGGTGGCGACGTGGACACGCCGGCCAGCCGCCTTCGCTTGCAGCTTGCCCTGGATCTCCGCAAGCTGATTTAGCTTCAACTTGGACTCCGTGTCCAAACATTAAGGCCCGTTTTCACACCGTGTGCCATGTTGGATAGGCCCTGGCGTCCGTATCCTTGAGTCATGGCAAACAACTCCAACGGACGGCGCGTGGCCGTCACCGGAATGGGCTTCATCACCCCCATAGGCAACGACCTCGAGACGGTGTGGTCGAACATGGTCGAAGGGGTTTCCGGTGTCGGCAGGATCACGCACTTCGACACCACGAACTTCGAAGCCAAGATCGCCGCGGAGGTCAAGGGCTTCAACCCAGAGGAATATATGGACAGGAAGACCGCCCGCCACATCGGGCGCTACTGTCAGTTCGCCCTCGCCGCCTCCAAGCAGGCGTTGGCGCAGGCGGGGATGAATCCTGGCGACATGGACCCCGACGATGTCGGCGTGATCGTCAGCTCAGGCATCGGCGGGATGGAGGAGATCGAAAAGAGCCACACCCAGCTGATGGAGCGCGGTCCGAAGCGGATCAGCCCTTTCACAGTCCCGATGATGATCGCGGACATGGCGGCGGGCATCGTCGCCATCCACTGTCACGCCGGTGGGCCGAACTACGCCATCGTCAGCGCTTGCGCCTCGGGCTCTCACGGAATCGGGGAAGCCTCGGAGATCATCAAGCGCGGTGATGCGGTGGCGATGCTTGCCGGAGGCTCTGAGGCGACAATCACGCCGCTGACGATGGGCGCTTTCTGCCAGATCAAGGCGGTGAGCCTCCGCAACGACGAGCCTGAGAAGGCATGCCGGCCGTTCGATCTCGGCCGCGACGGATTCGTCATGGGCGAAGGGTCCGTGATGCTCGTGCTCGAAGAGATGGATCACGCCAAGAAGCGCGGGGCGAAGATCCTCGCCGAGATCGCCGGCTACGGCGCCACCGCCGACATGTACCACTTCACCGCTCCCCAGCCGGAAGGCAAAGGCGCGATCCGCGCCATGCGCCGCGCTCTGGAGAAGAGTGGCGTCGAGCTCAGCGATGTCGGTTACATCAACGCGCACGGCACGTCGACCAAGCTCGGCGACCTCGCCGAGACTAAGGCGATCACGGCTGTCTTCGGGGACCACGCAAAGGAGCTGGCGGTGAGCTCGACCAAGTCGGTGCACGGTCACCTGCTCGGAGCCGCCGGCGCGATCGAGGCTGCCGCGTGCGTGCTGGCCCTTGACCGAGGCTTGCTGCCGCCCACCATCAACCTCGACGACCCCGACCCCGAGTGTGATCTCGACTACGTGCCCAACAAGGCGCGCAAAAAGGACATCAAGGTGGCTATGTCGAACTCATTTGGATTCGGCGGCCACAACGCAACACTCGTCATCAAAGGCCCGGAGGCCAACTAGGAGAATGCCAATGGCAACACCACTCGACTTCAAGGAGCTTCAAAGTCTCGCCGCTGAGATCCTCGGCATCGACGCGGACCAGGTGCAGCTCGAAAAGAGCTTCGCCAAGGATCTCGCTGCCGACTCGCTCGACCTCGTCGAGCTCATCGCCGCCGTGGAGGACAAGTACGACGTCGAGCTGCCCGAGGAGGAGCTCGAGAAAATGAAGCTGATCGGCGACCTCTGGAAGTTTCTGGAGCAGAAGACCGCCGAACGGCTGGAGGCCTAGGTGACGTGGCTATAACGACTGCCTACAAGACCCGGTCCGGAGCGGTGCCACTGCGCTCGTTCAAGACCAAGGGCCGCCACAGCGCGATCGCCGGCATGGGTGTCTACGCGCCCGAGAAGCTGATCACCAACTTCGACCTCGAGAAGACGATGGACACGTCCGACAAGTGGATCATCGAGCGGACCGGGATCCGCACCCGTCACATCGCCGAGCCCGGCACTACCACCCTCGAGCTCGCTACCAAGGCCGCCCGCGCGGCTCTCGATGCTGCAGGCATCACCGCCAACGAGCTCGACATGATCCTGGTCGGCACCTCCACGCCGGACGGTCCGTTTCCATCGATTGCATGCCGCATCCAGGACGAGCTGGATGCGCCTGGCGCCGTGGCGTGGGACATGCTCGCGGCATGCACGAGCTTCATGTACGGGCTCGCGACCGCGGATTCGTTCATCGCGACAGAGCGGGCCGACAACGTGCTCGTCATCGGCGCCGAGGTGCTGTCCCGGATGCTCGACTACTCGAACCGTGGCACCGCAGTGATCTTCGGCGATGGCGCCGGCGCCGCGGTCGTTAGGCCGGCTCCTGACGGAGCAGGCTTTCTGTCGTGGTGTCTCGGCAGCGATGGGCGCGGCTACTTGCAGGTAACGGCCGGCAACAAGGAATTCGGCGCGTATGCCGCCAAGGACCCGGCCCCAATCATCGAGATGGAAGGGCCCGACGTATTCAAGTTTGCGGTCGACATCTTCATCCGCCAGGCCAACGAGGTGTGCAGCGCTGCCGGCATCTCGATGGAGGACATCGACCTCTGGGTCCCTCACCAGGCCAACTTCCGGATCATCGACGCCGCCGCCCGCCGCATCGGACTGCCGCTCGAGAAGGTCGCGATCAACATCGACGAGTACGGCAACACGTCAAGCGCGTCGATCCCGATTGCGCTCGAAGAGGCGATCCGCAAGGGACGCGTCAAGACCGGTGACCACGTCCTGCTTGCTGGATTCGGTTCAGGCCTGACGTGGGGCGCTAGCCTCCTCAAGTGGGTATAGAGAAATATGAGAGAGAACCTTGCGGTTCCCTCTGCGCGCAAAGCGGCGATAAGGAAAGGACCTTGCTGAATGCATCGGCCCGTCGGCGGAGCCGACCCGGCCTGACGGCGGGGCAAGCGGGCCTGCTCTTCCTCCCTTTGAAGGAAGGGCTTTGGTAAATCTGAAAGGCCCCATCGCGCTTCTGTTTCCGGGCCAGGGCGTGCAGAAGCCTGGGATGGGCAAGAACCTCCACGACCGTTACCCCGCGGCGCGCCGTGCCTTCGAGCGTGCCGAGGAAGTCCTCGACATGCCGATCCGAAGGCTTTGCTTCGAAGGCCCCGTCGAGGAGCTCAACCGTACCGACATCATCCAGCCGTGCGTGATGACGGTTTGCTGGGCCGCGTATGAGGTCTGGCGAGAGAGCTATGGCCTCGAGAGCGTGGAGGTCACGGCGGGGCACAGCCTCGGGGAGATCGCGGCTCTTGCAGCGGCCGGCTCGATCCCCTGGGAGACCGCGCTGCTGCTGGTGAAGGAGCGCGGCAGGATCATGGCGCAGGCGGCCCACGAGCAGCCTGGAGGAATGATTGCCATCGTCGACCTCAACGAGGCGCAGGTCGAGGCGGTCCGTGTCAAGGCGTCCGAGAAAGGCCAGCTCTGGGTCGCCAACCGCAACGCCGACGTCCAGTTCGTACTCTCGGGCGAGGTCGCCGCAGTGCAGGAGGCCGAGAAGCTGGCCCTTGCGGCCGGAGCCCGCCGCGCCCTCATCCTGACCATCCCGTTGCCCGCGCACACTCCTCTGATGGCGAAGGCAGCCGCCGCTTTCAGGAAGGTAGTCGACAAGATTCCTCTCAAGACGCCGTCGATTCCAATCCTCGCGAACGCGACTGGCGAGGCGATGCGGACTGTCGCGAGCCTTCAGGAAGAGCTGCGCCAGCAGATGCTGCGGCAGGTCGACTGGGCGCGGACGATGGTCTCGATGCGCACGATGGAGGTGAAGACGGTGGTCGAGCTTGGCCCTGGGCGTGTGCTCGCCAGCCTCGCTGCCAAGCACATCCCAGGCGTCGACACGTGGAACGCGGAAGAGCTCTTCATCGACTTCGCGGACCCGGCGCCCGCATGACAAAGAATCTAGACGGCAAGACCGCTCTGGTCACCGGAGGCGGGAAGGGAATCGGCCGCGCCATCAGCCAGGCCCTTGCCGGGATGGGTGCCAAGGTCGTGGTGAACTACCGATCGGACAAAGCAGCAGCCGAAGAGACCGCCAACGCGCTGCCCGGAGGGACCGCGCACAAGGCTGACGTGGGCGACCCAGCCCAGGTCGAGGCGATGGTGAAGGCGATAGGAAGAGTTGACATCCTCGTCAACAACGCAGGAGCGGTGCGGGACAAGTTGCTGATCCAGATGGCGCCTGCCGACTGGGAGGAGCTGATCCGCACCGATTTGATGTCGGCCTTCGCGACGACGAGGGCCGCGATCATGTCGGGGATGATGCGAGCGCGTTGGGGCAGGATCGTCAACATCTCGTCAATAGTCGGCCTGACCGGCAACGCGGGCCAGTCCAACTACGCAGCTGCCAAAGCAGGGCTGATCGGTTTCACCAAATCAGTGGCGCGCGAGTACGGATCACGCAACATCACGTGCAATGCCGTCGCGCCTGGTTACGTGCGCACCGAGCTGACCTCCGGATCGCTCACTGACGATATGGTCGGCGAGCTCGTCAAGATGACACCCATCAAACGCGAGGGCACGGCACAGGATATTGCCGCTATGGTCGCCTTCCTCTGCTCCGAAGACGCCGGCTTCATCACCGGCCAGGTGATCGCGGTAGATGGAGGCCTGTCTCTGTAGCCATGGTGGCGGCGAAGAAGCCGGCTGAGGTGCGGATCACCGGGGCGAAGCTGCCTCCGATTCCGCTACCCACCAACTGTCCGGGCTGCGGCGTCGGTCTCGACCACGAGGAGCTGCGGCGGCACACTTACGTCTGCGCTTGCGGCCACCATTTCCGCTTGGGCGCGGACGCCTGGATCGCGCTCATCGCGGACCGCGGCACGTGGAAGGAACGCTACGGCGACGTCCGCTCCCATGACCTCCTGAACTGGAAAGTGCCAAAGCCTTACCAGGCAACTCTCGACCAGCTCCGCGACGAGGGCTTCAACGAGGCGGTAAGGACTGGGACCTGCGCGCTCGCCGGTCGCGGCATCTGGCTGGCGGCGTTCGACTTCCGGTTTGTCGGCGGCACGCTCTCGATAGTGGCGGGAGAGCGCCTCGCGCGCGGGATGGAGCAGGCGGCCGCATCTGGCTTGCCCTACGTGCTGGTCGCGGCCTCGGGCGGCGCCCGCATGCAGGAGGGAGTCCTGGCGCTCATGCAGATGGCCAAGGTCAATGCCGCGGTCGGACGTCTTGACGCCGCGGGCGTGCCCTTCTTCTCGGTCCTGACCGATCCTACGTTTGGCGGCACTGCAGCCTCGCTGGCACTGCTCGGCGACATCAACATCGCCGAACCTGGCGCTGCCATCGGCTTTACAGGGCCGCGCGTGATCAAACAGGCCACCTACGCGGACCTCCCGGCCGGTTTCCAGAGTGCCGACTTCCAGCTGGCGCGGGGACAGGTCGACATGGTGGTCCCACGACCCGAGCTCCGGCGTCTGCTGGCGCATTTGCTGGAGATGTACCCATGAAACTGCACGGGCGCCGGCCCGAGGAGACGACGCTCACCGTCTGGCAGGTGGTGGAGCTTGCCAGGCATCCCGACCGCCCTTACTCGCTCGACTACATCCGGCGGATGGCGCCCGACTTCGTCGAGATGCACGGCGACAGGATCTCAGGCGACGATCCTGCGCTGACAGGCGGAATTGGGACCTGGCACGGCAGGACGACGATGTTCCTTGGACATCAGAAGGGTCGCAGCCTCAAGGAGAGGGTGGCTCGGAACTGGGGGATGATGCACCCGGAGGGCTACCGCAAGGCGATTCGCCTTGCCCAGCACGCCGCCAAGTTCAACTTTCCGATCGTTTCCCTCATCGACACGCCAGGCGCGTACCCAGGCGCCGGCGCTGAAGAGCGTGGCATCGCCTCGGCGATCGCGAAGGCGATCCTAGAATGGTTCCGGATCCCGGTGCCAATAGTGGCAGCGGTGATCGGCGAGGGTGGCAGTGGCGGTGCGCTCGGGATGGGCGTCGCCGACCGGGTGATCATGCTCGAGAACTCGATCTATTCGGTCGCCTCGCCCGAAGCCGCTGCCTCTATCGTGTGGCGCGACAACACGCGCAAGGTGGAGGCGGCTGAGCAGCTTCAGCTCACCTCACGCGACCTGCTGGCGATGGGTGTGGTCGAGGAGGTGGTGACCGAGCCTGAAGGCAGCGCTCGTGCCGATTACGAGGCCACCGCAGTCGCGCTTGACGAGGCCCTTCACCGCCATCTCATGCAGGTCCTCGCACAACCAACCGACGAGCTGCTCCAGCACCGCTACGAGCGATTCCGCTACATCGACTCCCTGGTCCGCGCAGAACCTCATTTCGGGCCGAAGATCTGAGGCTGGTCGTCCAGCGGGTGACGGCCGGCTCGGTCACCTGGAGCGAGGCGGGTGAGCCGCGCGCTGCAACCATCGGGCCCGGATACGTGTTGTTGATGGGGGCGAGTGCAGACGACGATGAAGCGACGGTTCGCAGGCTGGCTGACAAGGTCATCGACATGCGCGTGTTTGCCGACGAGGCAGGGCGCATGAACCTCAGCCTTGTCGACGTGCACGGCTCGGCGCTCATCGTTTCGCAGTTCACCCTGTTCGCCGACCTCAGCCGAGGCCGCCGTCCGAGCCTACTGGGGGCAGGCGATCCCAAGCGCGCGGAGGAGCTGTACCTCGCCTTCGTCCAACGATTTCGCGAGCGAGAGATCGAGACGAAGACGGGCAGCTTCGGGGCGGTGATGACCGTCACCATCGAGAACGACGGGCCGGTCACGCTTGTGCTCTCTTCGGATGAGTGGCCGACGCGTGTCTGAGCGCCGCCATGCGCTGCTGCCGTACCTCGCGCTCGCAGCGCTTGCTTTGATCTGGGGGGTCTCGTTCCTTCTGATCAAAGTCGCGGTTCATGACATGAGCCCAGTCGTGCTGTTGCTCTTTCGGTCGGCCTCGGGCTTCGTCGTGCTGGCGGTGATCGTCAGGGCGATGGGCAGGCCGCTTCTCAGCGAAGGCTGGACGCACCGCCTGGGCTCGTTCGCGATCATGGCGATCACCAACGCTCTCGTGCCGTGGATAGCGATCGCGTGGGGAGAGGAGCGGATCTCCAGCGGCCTCGCCAGCATCCTGAACTCGACCACCACTCTGTGGACGGCGGTCCTCATCTTTTGGATCATTCCCACCGAGCGGCCGAGCCGAGTCAACTACCTGGGAGTCGTCCTCGGGTTCGCAGGCGTCATCGTCTTAGTGCTTCCCGACATATCGGCCCACGGCGTCACTGGCAATTTCCTCGGCGCTATGGCGGTCGTGGTCGCCGCGCTTTCGTATGCCCTCAACGCGATCTATCAGCGCAAGAAGATGCGAGACGTCAGCGTGTTCGAGGTGAGCCTGGGACAGCTCATGGTCACTGTGCTCCTGGCGATACCGCTTGCCGCGCCGTCACTTGCCCAGGTTCATTTCGCTGTCTCTTCGATGGCCGCGGTGATCGCGCTTGGGGCAGGGGGTACTGGTGTTGCTTATCTCCTCTACTACTACGTCATGAACAGGTTGGGCGCGGTCCGTGCCGCGGGAGTCACGCTGCTGGTCCCTGTGACAGCGGTGTTCTGGGGCGTTTTCCTCCTTCACGAAACCCTCAGCCCCCCCATCGTCATCGGTATGGCAGTCATCCTTGTAGGCATCGTGCTCACCAATCTCCGAAGGCCGGCAGCCGTGCAGCCTGCTGTCAAACGCGACTCAGCCGCCGCTTGACCACCTACCTCGAAGAGCACGCGGAACAGGTTCGTCTAGCCGCCGATCGAATCCGGCCCCATGTTCGGCGCACTCCGTGCCTTACGACCGACCTCGATCCCGAGCTGCGGCTGAAGGCCGAATGCTTCCAGGTGACAGGCTCCTTCAAGCCGCGAGGCGCCTTCAACGCAGTGCTTTCGCAGATGGCGCGCGATCCCCGTCCCAGCGGTGTCATCGCCGTAAGCTCAGGCAACCACGCGCAGGCGGTGGCGCTGGCGGCAAGGACCGTGGGCATCCCCGCTCTGATCCTCATCCCCGTGGATGCCAACCCGGCCAAGGTCGCAGCGACTCGCGCCCTGGGCGCGGAGGTGTTGCAGGAAGGCATCACGTTCGCCAATCGCGAGGAGCGCCTTCACGAGGTGATGGCCGAGCGCGGCTTCTCGCTGGTCCACCCCTTCGACGACTGGGACGTTATCCACGGCCAAGGCACGGCGGGGGTCGAGATGCTCGACGACGAGCCCCAGATCGAGGTCGTGGCCGCGCCTGTGGGCGGTGGCGGACTGCTCTCGGGGAGCGCCATCGTGGCGAAGAGCCGCAATCCTCGGATCAGGGTGGTCGGGGTCGAGCCGGTCCAGGCCGACGACGCCTTCCAGAGCTGGAAGGCGGGAAGCATCAAGAGACTTGCGAAGGCGCCTGCAACGCTGGCTGACGGCGTCCGCACCACGGCTGTCGGGGAGAGGACTTTCGAGGTGATGTTCGGCAAGGGCCTCGTGGACGAGATCGTCACCGTCACCGAGGAAGAGATCGCGATGGGCGTGCGGGTCGCCTGGACCAGGCTCCATCTCGCGCTCGAACCCACTGGTGCTCTCCCGCTCGCGGCATACCTGACAGGCAAATTGCCAAAGGGGCCTACCGGCCTGATCCTCAGCGGCGGGAACGCCAATCTGGAGACGGTGGCTAAACTGCTCGGAACCCGATGATCCCAGTCAAAGACGTGATGACCACCGACGTGATCACCTTTCGCGAGGACACCCCTGTCGAAGAGATCGCCTTGATGCTCTCTTCCAAGCGGATCACGGGCGGCCCCGTCGTCTCGCCCGAGGGACAGGTGGTCGGGATCGTTTCCGAAACCGACGTTTTCTCCAAGAAGGGAAAGGTCGCGCGCGACATCATGAGCCAGCATGTGATCACTGTCAGCCCTGACACCGGCA
This sequence comes from Candidatus Dormiibacterota bacterium, assembly GCA_036844615.1. GTDB lineage: Bacteria > Chloroflexota > Dormibacteria > Dormibacterales > Dormibacteraceae > Palsa-872. The sequence goes on from DAIUFK010000004.1 coordinate 65,481, forward strand.
TCGATGAGGCCGCGCGCCTTCTCGTCGGCGAGCGCATCCGCCGCGTGCCGGTGGTGAAGCGGGGAAAGATGGTCGGGCTGCTCAGCCGCTCCGACGTGCTCGACTTCTTTGCCACCACACGCTGGACCTGCAACGTGTGCGGTCGATGGGAGCGCGGTCTCGAGCAGCCGGAGCGTTGCTTCTCGTGCTCCAGCACGGATATCCGCCTGGAGCGTGCCGATCCTGGTCACTGACAGCTCAGGTCGTTTATCGCTGAAGGCCCAGAGTTTCACGGAGTCGGTGATTCGCGAGATGACCCGCCTCAACCTGGAGCTCAACGGATCCGATCGGGCAATCAACTTCGCCCAGGGATTTCCTGATTTCGCGACTGATCCGCGCATCGTCGAGGCTGCGGCCAAAGCCATGCGAGACGGCTTCAACCAGTACGCGACGACCTGGGGCGCGCCTCAGCTGAGGAAGGCGATCGCTCGCAAGCAGTCGATCGCGTGGGATCGCGAGATCGACCCCGAGCGGCAGGTGACCGTCTCCTGCGGCGCCACTGAGGCCATGATCGCCGCCATGCTCGCCGCTGTCGACCCAGGCGACGAGGTGGTGATCTTCGAGCCTTTTTACGAGAACTACGGGCCCGACTGCATCATCAGCGGCGCCGTACCTCGCTACGTTGCCCTGCACGCGCCGGATTGGTCGTTCGACCCCGACGAGCTGCGCCGTGCCTTTGGCAGCCGCACCCGGGCCATCGTCGTGAACACACCTCACAACCCGACCGGAAAGGTGTTCTCGCGGCCGGAGCTCGAGCTCATCGCCGAGCTTTGCATCGAGCATGGCGCGATCGCGATCACCGACGAGATCTATGAGCACCTGGTTTATCGCGGTGAACACGTCAGCATCGCCACGCTGCAGGACATGGCCGATCGGACCATCACCATCAGCGGCGCGAGCAAGACGTTCTCGGTCACTGGATGGCGGGTTGGGTGGCTGATCGCACCCGCATCGCTCACCGCTGGCATCCGCAAGGTGCATGACTTCCTCACCGTCGGCGCCGCGCACCCGCTTCAGATCGCGGTCGCCTCGGCCCTCGAGCTCCCTCCGTCGTTCTATGTCGAGCTGCTTGGCGATTACCGCGAACGCAGGGACGCGATGGTCACGGGCCTTCAGGAATGCGGCTTTGAGGCCGCCGCTCCCGCCGGCGCCTATTACGTGATGGCCGGCATCGGTGCGCTCGGTTTCGGCGATGACACCGCTGTGGCGCGGCACCTCATCGAGGCAGTGGCCGTGGCGACTGTGCCCGGGTCAAGCTTCTTCCACAATCCGCGCCAGGGGCGAGGCCACCTCCGCTTCAGCTTTCCCAAGCGGATCGAGACGATCGAGCGTGGCGTCCAGGCGCTTCGCGCCTTGCGCGATTAGATCAAGTCCGATCCGGATCTTCCTCCCACCGCGAGCTGGGAGAGCACTCAATTAGGCCCATCCTCAACGCCGCTTGCGCGCAGGGGCTTTTGCAGATCGACCCTTAACAACCGGGGTTTTCGCAAGAGCAGGCCCGCTCTAAGTTGGCGCCATGCCCAGCCTGATTCGAAAGCCGCTTACCTGGATGGTCCTGGCCGAGCTCGCCGTCGTCGGCGCGTTGCTCATGTTGGCGTGGCACATGATCGCCAACGTGCCGGGGCAGGTGGTCCCGATTCTGCCGGCGACCTCGCCCGCCGCCGTGGCTGCAGGCCAGGCTTCCCCTGACCTGCCTGCTCAGCCGATGCCTCATATCACCGCTCCCCTCCCTGGCCTCAACGTCGACGCGAGCTTCTGGCGAGGGAGGCTGGCCGAGCTCAACCACGGCCAGGCAGCATTCGAGGCGCTCGAATGGAGGATCGTCCGCTCCGCGATGGACGCTACACACCGCTACGTCGAATCCGTCGTGATCCCTGCGATCGCTCGGGCGGAACGCCGGGGTCCTTAGGTCCGGCCCAAAGCCGGACCAACCCCTCCCCGCCGGCCGGGGGAGGGCGGCACTGCCCGCGAAGCGGGCGCTGCCGGGTGGGGTCGGGCTAGCCTGCCGCTTCCCTGAACGCTGAGCGCACCAGGTCTGACAGCGTGGGATATGCGTGCATGGTCTTCGCGACCACCTTGACAGCGGTGCGCGCGGCCATCATCGCTACAGCCTCGTGGATCATGTCGCCGGCGTTCTCGGACACGATGTGGCAGCCGAGGAGCTCGCCCGTCTTGGCATCGACTACGCATTTGACGTGGCCGAACTCGAGGCCGTCGATCTGGGCTTTCTCTGCGTCGACAAGCCGCGCGAAGCCGATGCGTACGTGGTGGCCTGCCTTCTTGGCGGCAGCCTCGGTGAGACCAACGGACGCCACTTCGGGGTCGGTGAACGTGACCCTTGGCACGATCCGAAGGTCCACGCGTTCCTTGCCGCGATGAAGCGCGTTGCGCGCGGCGATCTGCCCCATCTCAGAGGCGACATGGGTGAAGAGCGGGCCGCCGACGACGTCGCCTGCCGCCCATGCCCATGGCTTCGAAGTCCTCAGCGTGTCGTTGACAGTGATGCCGTGGCTGTTCCATTCGATGCCGGCGGTATGCAGGCCGAGAGCTTTGCCATCGAGGGAGCGGCCGACAGCAACGAAGATCTCGTCCACCTCGATCGAGGCGCAGCTTTCGAACGAGATCCGCTTGATCCCATCCGAGGTCTCGACGCTTGAGATCTTGGTGCCTGCGCGGATCTCGATGCCCTCCGCCTCGAACGCCGCACGCACGGCTGCTGACGTCTCAGGCTCCTCGGGTGGGAGGATCCGGGGGCCGAGCTCGACCAGCGTCACCTGCACGCCAAAACGAGCAAAGATCTGCGCGAACTCGCAGCCGATCGGACCTGAACCGATCACCGCCAAACGGTTCGGCAGCTCCTTCATCTCGAGAATTCGCGCGTCGTCGAGAAAGCCTGCCTCGCGCAGGCCGGGCACCGGCGGCACCACCGGCTCGAGGCCGGCGGCGATCAGGACCGCCTTGGCGGCGATCTCCTCCGATCCGCCGATCAGCAGCCTGCGTTCGCCGACGAGCTTCGCCTCGCATGGGAAGCGCACCTCCACGCCGGCCTTGGTGAACGGATTGGAGCCGAAGCGGAGCATGTGGTCGCGGACCTGGAATGCACGCCCGATGGCTCGTGGCCATTCAACCTCCGGCGCGCCAACCTTGATCCCGTAGCGGCCTGCGCCGCGTATGAGGTGGAGCAACTTGGCCGTCCGGACCAGGGATTTGGTCGGCACGCAGCCGTGGTTGGTGCAAGTGCCGCCGAAGTGGTTCGCCTCGGCAAGCAGGATGCGGGACTTGCCGCGGTCCGCAACTGCGAACGCGGCTTCCGAGCCGGCGGCGCCGCCGCCGACGATTACGAGGTCGTACGCGGGCTTGCTGGCTCTAGGACTTTTCAGGGGTCATCGTGACGTTGCCGTTCAGCGTGGCACCGTCTTCGACAGTGAGCCGGCCCACCTTGACCTCGCCGTTCAGACGACCCGAGCCACCGAGCGTAAGTCGCTTTCGCGCCGTGACGTTGCCGTTGACCTGGCCCCTCACGCTGACGTTCGACCCTTCGATCGAGGCCTGGACGTTGGCGCTTGAGTCCACCAGGATGTCGCCGCTTGCCTTGAGCTCACCTTCGACCGTGCCGGCGATCTTCAGGTCGCCATGGATGTCGAGGCGCCCGTGCAGGCTGTCGCGGGGACCTAGGGTGACGACGTTGGTTCCACCGTTCTGTGCGCTCCCGGCCGAGTGGGCCGCGGACTTCTCAGCTTGGGCCATATGGGCCTCCTCTACAGGGTTTGATGACGCTTCCCTACGTCTTACTCAACTCCGCCCCGCTGGTGCTCTTGCGGTTCCACTTTTTTGCACAACGGGAGAGCGCTGAATTTGGACGAGCTAGCATCGTAACAGGGTGCGCTTGAACTCAGAGTCAGGGAGCGCTGTAGCGCGCGGGAGTTGCACACCGCATTGATGGACCCGGATGCGTCTGATGAGATGACCGACCATCTGGTCGATTTCTTCGATCAGATCGCTTCTGTTTATGACACCTGGGCGGGCGGACAGCACGGGCGGGTGGCGGCAAGGTTGGTCGAGCTGGCGGCGCCAAAAAAGGGAGAGCACGTTCTCGACGTGGCTACGGGAACGGGGCTCGTCGCTCATCTGGTCGCCACCCACGTGGCTCCGGGCTCCGTGATTGGCATCGACCTCTCCGACAGGATGCTCTCGATCGCGCGTGCGAAGCAGGTCAAGAACGCGCAGTTCGTAGGGATGGCGGCCGAGCGCCTGGTGTTCCGGCCCGAAACGTTCGACCTGGTGACGATGGGGGAGGCGCTCGCCTATCTGTCGGATCCCACCGAAGCCCTGGCGGAGGCGAATCGGGTCCTGCGCCAAGGCGGCAGGATCGCTGTTTCGTGCCAGCGGCGGAGCCTCAGCACCCGCGCGCAGGACCTCTTCTTCCAGGGGCTTGCGCCGTTGGCCCGGCGGCACTACCTGAGCCTGCCCCGCTACAGCTCGGAGCGAGCGCACTTTGGCGAGCCCGCCGTGTTGCCACAGCTTCTTGGTGCGGCAGGCTTCGACGTCACCAGGCTCACCGAGATGGTTACAGGGGGCCGGACGCAGAACGCGCGGGAGTGGACCGACCTGATGGCAGGGGCCGGCCCTCTCCCTTACACGTTGATCAGGGCGCTGGGACCTCGTTACAGGACCGAGCTGGAGGCCGAGGTGGAGTCAGCGATGGACAGCCTTGGCGATCCTGACGACGCTTTTCGCTACCACCACTCATATGTGATCGTCGTCGCTACCAAGCGCTGAACCACCCGGAGGGCGGCCCAGGGTCACGATGACGACTGCTGCGGCCAGCACGCACAGGACGGCCGCGATCGTGAAGATCTCCCGGTATTCCTGGAGGAAAGCAGCCGCGACCAGTCGTGCCAGGTGGTCGACTCGCGCGCGTACGTCGGGGTCGGTCAGGAGCGGCGTGCCTAGGATCTGACGGAAGCGGAACAGCCCGAACGCGGTGAGCGCCGATAGCCCGATGAGCATTCCCATCACGCGCGCGAGGACGACAAGGCTGGAGGCGAGTCCGTGATTTTGAGCTCGCGTCATGTCCAGCACTGCCGCGGTCAGCGGCGCGATGACGATCCCAAAACCAAGGCCGCAGGCGCCAAGCGCGATGTCGGCAGGCCGGATGGGGCCGATGCGCAGCGCCAGCTCGCCGGCCTGCCAGCCCGACATCTGAAGAAATGCCCCAGCCGAGCAGAGCATGCCAAGGAACGCGGTGGGGCGACCGCCGATGCGGCCGGCGAGCAGGCCACCGAGGACAGCGCCAACCGGGACGCCGAGCAGGAACTGGGTGAGCAAGACGCCTGACGCGAGCTGGTCGAGGTTGAAGACCAGCCTGCCAAGTATCGGCACATCGACGAGAGCGACCATGAGGGCCGCCCCGATCAGCAGGTTCGCCGCGCAGACTCCGATGAATCGCCGGCTGCGAAGAAGCGCGCGGGGGATGAGGGGCTCGAGGCTGCGGACCTGGCGCCGGGCGTAGACGGCCAGGGCGAGGAGGCTGAGGATTCCCAGCGGGATCACAAGCCCATTGGTGGCGCGCTGCGTGGGGTCGTCGGGGTAGAGGGCCAGCACCAGCAGGCCGAGACCGAGACCGAGGAGCGAAGCTGATCGCCAGTCGACCGCGGATTCTCGCGCGGATTCTTGCTCAGACTCTTGCCGAATCGGAGCTTTCCTCATATCTCGGCTTGCGATCAACAGGCCAACGCCGCAGATGGCGGCGAGTGGCAGGTTCAGCCAGAACACGAAGCGCCAACCGCCAAGCGATGACGCCGCCGCAGCGAGGGTCGCGCCGTAAAGCGGCCCAAACACGCTCCCGGCCTCCTGCAATCCGGAGACTGCGCCGAGCGCGAAGGTGCGTCCGCCATTGCCGTACAGGTCCGCTGCCAGGGCAAGTGAGAGCGGCACGAGCCCTCCTCCGCCGAGGCCTTGCAGTACGCGCCCTGTCACGAGCCACGGCATGCCGGGTACGTTCAGCAGCCCCGCAGTGGCGGTGACTGCGGAGCCGGCTCCGAAAACAACAATGCAGAGCGCGTACACGGGAGCGCGCCCGCGCACATCGGAGTAGGCGCCGAGGAGCGGCATCGCGATGACGTAGCCACAGAGAAAGCCGGTCACTATCGGTGTCGCCTGCTCGAAGCGGTCGATGGTGAGGCCGACGTCCGAGATCATCGCCGGCAGCAAAGTCACGACGAGGTATGCGTCGAGGGCTGCGACAAAGAGTCCGGCCCCCGCCAAGCCCAAGAGGAGGGCTCTCGGCGTCACGCCGCGGTTAAGGCGTGGGCGAGGCGATGACGGCCGGCGCGTTGAACGCGCTCATATCGACCTCGACGGTGCTGGTCGCGCTGTTGTCCCCGAAAGGCCCTTCCAGGACCGCTTTGCGAATCAGGTGGTCGGACCCGCCTACCCAGAGCGTCGCCGCAACATCGCCCGCTGATTGCAGCTGCGGGAGCAATCCCGCGATCTGCAAAGGGGAGTACGTCACAGCGATCTTGTGCGAGTCGACGTCCCCCACCTTCTCCACTGCGATGTATTTCGGGTTCTGCCCGTCCGGAATGAGCGCTGGGAGGCCGGTCCTGAGGTCGAAAAGCTTGGCCACGTCAGGGATGGCTTCAGCGTTTCTGCCTGTGACCTCGGTGAATCCCGACAACGGCGGGCGGAGGTACACATGGCCCCCGGTGATGACCACTTCGAGACCGATGAGGAGGTCCTGGTAGCGGACCGTGTAGACAGTGTCGCTGTCGTTGGGGAGGCGAACGGTCGCCTTGGCTCCTACCAGCACATAGCCCTGGAACGAGATCGCGCCCTTGGTGAACTTGAGGGTCGCTGTGACCGTCTTGAGACTGGCCATCGCGGCGCCGCCCTCGCGGAGTGCCTTCGAGGCGTCCTCCGGCTGCAGCCCGCCGCACGCTTGGCCGGTCAGCAAGGCCAGCGCCATTGCAGCAAGCGCTGCGGCCCTGATTCTGCTTAGCACTTCACAAGTATCAGCCCCGCTCACAGCCGGTTTGTGACACCGGTCAGGCTCGGCGATCCTCTCCCGCGCGCACGATCAGGCGGATCGGCCGGTCGTAGAAGAGGTAGTCCCAAGCCCAGTTGACGAGCACGACCACCCGGCTGCGGAAGCTGATCACGTTGACGAGGTGCACACCAAGCCACATCAGCCAGCCGAGGAACCCTGAAAGGTGGATACGTCCAAGCTGGGCGACCGCGGAGTTACGGCCGATGGTGGCCATGATGCCCGGATCCTTGTAGCGAAAGGCCGTCGCACCGCCGTTCCTGACGAGCTCGCCAAGCGTCGCCGCAACGTGCCTGCCCTGCTGCATCGCCACAGGTATGAGCATTGGCAAAGGCGCGCCGCCCTCGGCAGGCCCCGCCAGGTCGCCGATGACGAAAACACTCGGATGCCCGAGCACCTGAAGAGTCGGGCCGACCTCAATGCGCGCTTGCCTTCCGAGCTGCACCCCGATCGCGCCTCCGATGTCAGAAGCTCTCACCCCCGCTGTCCACACGATGGTGCCGGCGGCTATCTCTTCGCCGCTCGCCAGCCGGATCGAGCTCGCGGTCACCGCCTCAACCTTGGCTCCGAACTTCACCTCCACGCCCTTCTTCTCCAGCGCCTTGCGCGCCGATTCGCGCAGTGCAGGCGTGAACGCGGCAAGCACGGAGTCCGCTGCCTCGAGGAGCAGGACGCGCACCTCGGAGAGGTCCAGGTCGCGGTAGTCCTTGCGCAGCACGAGGTGGATGAGCTCCGAGAGCGAGCCGGCAAGCTCGACCCCCGTCGGGCCGCCACCGACCACTGCGAAGGTGAGCATCGCCCTGCGCTGCTCGCGATCGGCAGTCCATCGAGAGGATTCGAACTGCGACAGGACGCGGTTGCGAAGAGCAAGCCCGTCGTCAAGGTCCTTCAACCCGAAGGCGTGTCGGGCCAGCGACTCGTTTCCGAAATATTCGCTCCGGCTTCCCGTGGCCAGGACCAGGTAGTCGTAAGGGACCGCTCCGCGGTCAGTCAGTAGGAGCCGCTGGTCGAGGTCCGCGCCAGTGACATCGGCCTGCCGGAAATCCACATTGCGGAGTGGGCGAATCAGCTCCCGGACCGGGCGGGCGACCTCGCCAGGGTCGAGCAGCGCTGAGGCAACCTGGTAGAGCAGCGGTGTGAAAAGGTGGTAGTTGCGACGATCGATCAGCAGGACGTCGACCGCCGCATGCCTCAGGCCGCGAGCGCAGGTGAGACCGCCGAAGCCGGCTCCGGCGATGACGACGCGCGGTCGAATCACTTCTCCGGTGGCTTGCGGAACCGTCCAGAACCCCCGCGCCGGCGGTTGGCCATCTTTTCGAGAGCAGCGCCGCCGCCGGTCGCTTCGAGCAGCGACTTGGGCAATTTCTGCTTCTTCTTGATCACAGGCTCAAACAAGTCGCCCTGCTTGGCGACGCGAGCGAGCACCTGCTCTGAGTCGAACACGAGCAGGCTGGGGTCGCCTGCTTTGTGGCACTTCTCTACCTCCGCCCACGAGACGGGAGTGGACACTGTGGGGCGCTGCCGCGCGCGCAAGGAGTAGACGTTGACAGTCGTCTTGTACTCGTCGTTCTGGCTCCAGTCGATCAGCACGCGGCCCGTCCGAAGCTCCTTGAGCTGCTTGTGCACCACAAGGTCAGGGTGGCGTTCTTCAAAAAGCTGCGCCAGCCCCTTCGAGACCACCTTCGTCTCTACATACGTGACCTTCGTGTTGAGTGGCACGTAAAGCTGCAGCCCTTTCGAGCCTGAAGTTTTGGCGCAGCACTCCAGGCCGTGCTCGGCGAACAGGTCGCGCAGCATGAGGCCCACCCTGCAGCACTCGACGATGGTTGCCGGCGGCCCCGGGTCGAGGTCGAACACCATCGTGCGTGGTTCTGGAAGGTTGCCGGCCAACGAGAGTGACGTGTGGAACTCGAGGGTGGCAAGGTTGCCCAGCCACACGAGGGTAGGTACGTCCTGGCACAGGCAGTAATACATGTCGCGGTTGTTGCCCCCGCTCCACACCGTCGCCGTCTCCACCCACGGCGGCCTGTGCTTTGGGCAGTTCTTCTCGTAGAAGAACTCGGAGTCGACGCCGTTCGGATACCTCTTGAGCGTCAGGGGATGGTCGCGCGTGTGCGGGAGGATCGCTGGCGCGATGCGAGTGTAGTAGTCGATGACCTGCGCCTTGGTGAATCCGACCTCCGGGTAGAGGATCTTTTCGAGGTTGGTGAGCTTGAGAACGCGGTTCTCGATCTTGACCTCGACCGCTGTCTCCTTAGCCACCTTCGCGCACCACCTTCCGCGCAGGCTTGTCGGTGCGCAGCCCCTTGAAGGCCGGCGCACGCAGGTTGCCCGAGCGGGTCCATTCCACGAACTCGAACTCTGCCACGAGTTTGGGCTTGACGTAATGGGCGGCCCGCGGCGGCGAACCGACGTCGAATGGGCTCTTTACTTGCGCGACAGGTTTCATCAGGGCTGCAAGCTTCTCGAGCATCGTGTCGGTGAAGCCTGTTCCAACCTTGCCCGCGTACACCAGCTTGCCCTTGTCGTAGTAGCCGACGAGCAGGGCGCCGGGATATCCGCGTCGCTTGCCTTCTCCCTCAAGCCATCCACCGATCACCAGCTCCTGCCGGTTGTGATTCTTGACCTTCACCCACACTCCGCTGCGCCGGCCTGGCTCGTAGTGGGAGTCGAGCTTTTTGGCCATCACTCCCTCGAGGCCAGCCTTCGCGCTTGCCTCGAGCATCGCCTGCCCGCCGCCTTCCTCAAATGGCGGCGTCTGCCATGAATCACCCGACAGCTTGAGCTGAGCAAGCGAGTGGCGGCGCTCGATGTACTGCTCCGTGAGCAGCGAATGGCCGTCCTTCCACAGAAGGTCGAACACCATGTAGGTGACAGGCACCACCTTCATCTTCCGGCGCACCTCCGACTCCGACGTGAGTCCCATGCGCTGCTGGATCTCTTCGAAGCTCGGCCTTCCCTTCTCGTCGAGGGCGACTATCTCGCCGTCGAGGATCACCTCGCGCGAGCCGATCGCCCTCCCCAGCGCGTGGATCTCGGGGTAGCGCGGCGTGATGTTCTCGCCGCTGCGACTCATCAGTCGCACGGTGCCGCCCTCCACATATGCGAGCGCGCGGATGCCATCCCACTTGAACTCAAATCCCCACGCCGAATCAGGCGACGGGACGGTGGTGCCGAGCTTGGCCATCATCGGCTCGATCTTCTCTGGCATCGGAGTCCGCCCCGGATCCTGTGGCGGGTCCATCCGGTGGATCATCCAGTCCTCGCCCCGGGTCCTGAACAGCACGTATCGACCCTGCACCCGCTTCCCGTGAAGGACGACCATCACCTCGCGGTCTGACCATTTCTCGGTGTCATAGGTGCCCGAATCCCAGATCGAGACCGAGCCCGCTCCGTAGTTGCCCGCAGGGATGTCGCCGGCAAAGTCGATGTAGCTGACGGGATGGTCCTCGACGTGGACCGCCAGGTGGTTCTTCTTCGGATCCGGCGGAACGCCTTTCGGCACCGCCCATGAGACCAACACGCCGTCACGCTCCAGCCGGAAGTCCCAGTGCAGACGGCGCGCGTGGTGCTCCTGGACGACAAACCGCGGCGCCTTGGCCCCCTTGCGAGGGACCTTGGCGTCGGGTTCAGGCGTCTTCTTGAAGTCGCGTTTGGCGTCGTACTCGGCGAGCTTTTTCGCCACCGCTCAAGGTTAGGCCACGACGTTGGGAGGGCGAAGGCCGGCCCTTAGACTGCCTGACATGCGGCGACGCCTCGAATGAGCGAGAGCACGGAGGTAGCGATCGTCGGGGCCGGGCAGGCGGGCCTCAGCGTCAGCTGGTTCCTCAAGCAGGCCGGCGTCGATCACGTTGTGCTCGACGCAGGGCGTAGCGCTGAGACCTGGCGGTCTCGTCGGTGGGACTCGTTCTGCCTCGTCACGCCGAACTGGTCGATCCAGCTTCCGGGCGGCGAGTACAGCGGGCCGGACCCAGACGGCTTCATGCCTCTGGCGGACCTCCTCGAATACTTCGAGTCATGGGCGAAATCGTTTCAGGCGCCCGTCCGCGAGATGTGCACGGTGTCCCAGGTTGCTGGGGCGCCGGAGGGCGGGTTCCTCCTGTCTGTTCCGGGCGGTGAGATGCGGGCGCGGCAGGTGGTGATCGCGAGTGGCGCGTTCCAGCGAGCTCACCGGCCCGCCGGCGCCGAAGCCATTCCCCGCAGCGTCGAGCAGCTCCTGGCCGAGGAGTACAGCAACCCGGCGGCTCTGGCCCCTGGAGCCGTGGTGGTGGTCGGCAGCGGTCAGACCGGCTGCCAGCTGGCCGAGGAGCTGCACCAGGCTGGGCGCAAGGTTTTCCTTGCGTGCGGTCGCTCCTGGTGGGTGCCCCGCCGCCTGGCGGGCGGCGACGTCGTCTGGTGGATGGCCGAGAGCGGGTTCATGGACAAGACGCCTGACATGCTGCCGTCGCCTGCGGCGCGCCTGTTCGGCAACCCTCAGGCCACAGGTCACGATGGAGGCTACGACCTGCATTTCCGCACGCTGCACGCAGCAGGGGTCGAGCTGCTGGGCAGGTTCGCCGGCGCTGATGAGTCGGCCCTCTACTTCGCTGACGACCTCGCCGCCAGCGTCGACTTCGGAGACACGAGGTGGGCCGACTTTCGGAAGCACATCGACGCGTGGTGCCTCGCGCAGGGCATCGAAACCCCCGCGTACGAGACGCCGGCTCCGATGCGACTGAAAACCCGCTCGCAGCTGGACGTGGATACCGAAGGCATCACCACGATCATCTGGACCGCCGGCTATCGCCCCGACTACGGCTGGGTGAAGTTCCCTGTCTTCGACGACATGGGCTTGCCCATCCAGGCCGACGGACGCACGTCGGTGCGGGGCCTTTACTTCTCAGGCGTGCAGTGGCTGCGCAAGAGCAAGTCGTCGATCCTCTACGGCATCGGCGAGGATGCCGGGGTCATCGCGCGGCAGATCGTGAGCTCTTAACAACCGGGGTTTCGGCTCGCTCGCCTGGCTCCTAATCTCCAGCGCAAAACACCTGGAGGTTTGCATGCTGTTTCTCGAGTCCGGACCGAACGTCGCGCCAATCCTCGACCTCATATTGACCTGGACCCACATCGGTCAAGCGCTGGTCGGCTCCATCGGCGCTCTCGCCTTCATCTTTGCCTTCTTATGGAAGATCACAGCGGTCGAGGCGAAGTCGGCCCTCGAGGCGAAGCAGTGGATCCAGCGCATCGTCGTCGGCACCATCGGGGTCGAGGTGGCAGGCTCGCTCGTCGGCATCCTGACCAGCTCGGTGCCTCCGTCGGCTCACTGATTCGAGGAGGCGGCACGCGCCAAGCCGATGGATTGGACCCAGCTCGCCCAGGCCTTGCTCGAGGCCATCGGCCGCCTCGAGGCGGTCTTGTGGCCGCTCGTCCATCCCGAAAAAGTTGTCGCCTCGCTTCTCGACGACAGCCTCGGGCTCCTTCTGAAGGTGTGGTTTGGCTTCATCCTCCGCACCACCGATTTCGAAACCGGCAGGGACTTCACCTCCAACGTGACAATCCACCGCTTCGAGCCTTCGGTGCAGGTGGTCGCTGACGCCTGCCTGGTGCTGGTCGTGGTCTGGGCTTCCTACCGGTTGATGTGGGGCAGCGGGGCCAAGAACCACTACGCGGTCCGGCTCATGCTTCCGCGGCTTCTCATGGGGACCCTTCTGATCAACTTTTCGCTGCCGCTCTTCCAAGTCGCGGTGCAGGCGAACAACATCGCGTGCGACGCGATTCGGAGCTTCGGGACCATCCCCGACTGGAAGACGTGGTGGACCAACTTCTCGCTCGACCAGACGCATGGCGTGTGGCAGATCATCACCACCGGCGCCCTCGTTGTGGGCTACGACATCCTTGCAGTCACCTACCTGGTCCGCTACGCGATTCTCATAGTGCTGGCGATCACTGCCCCACTCGCAGGTCTTCTCTACACGCTTCCTGACACCCACCACCTCGCCAAGCAGTGGACATCCATTTTTTTCACCAACCTCCTCATGCAGCCGGTTCAGCTCTTCATCCTCGCGGTCGGCTTCGCCCTCGAGAACGGCGGCCATACGCTGGTTCATCACCTGTTCGCGCTGGCCTCGCTGCTCATCGTGTTCAAGGTGCCCGGGGCGCTCGGCAGCGCCGAGAAGGCCGCGCACAAGCTGGAATCTGCGCTGACAGCCGGGCTCAAAGGTCTCCACCACCTTGCCACGCACGCTGCCTGATGGCCGTCATGCGAGTTGCAGGCATCTCCGCTGCGGCCGCACTGATCTGGGTCGCCGGCGCTTCCCAAGCGCCGAGCCACGAGAAGCTCGCGTTTTGGGCAATCGTGCCAGGCGCTGTCGAGACTCAGCCTTTCGGCTGCTCGAGCCTCGTCCTCGAGCCGTTCGACCCCTATTGTCCGAGCCGCCACATCCACACAGGGGTGGACCTGGCGGCGCCCAGCGGCACAGCGGTCAGGGCTGCCGCTGGTGGAACAGCGGGCGTTGGATTCGACTCGGGCGGCTGCGGGCTCTACGTCTCAGTCATCGACGGCCACGTCAAGGTCCTTTACTGCCACCTCTTGGCCGCCCTGGTGTCACCGGGCGAGACGGTTGTCACCGGCCAGCTGCTCGGCAGGGTCGGGTCGACCGGGCTGTCGACCGGCGCCCACCTGCATTTCGAGGTCCAGGTGGATGGCCGGGCGGTCAACCCTTTGTTGTGGCTCGCGTCTTAACAGGCTGGGTAGGCGGCGCCGTTGGGCGCCTATACGCTGCTTTCAAATCAACGGAGGTGATCGGAAATTGGTCAACAGGGTGTTTTTGGTTGGCAACCTGGCGGCGGACCCGGAGGTCAAGGCGACGCCCAAAGGCGTTTATGTCGCCAACCTGCGGCTCGCCACCAACACGTACGCAGGCAAGGATGAGGACGGCAACAGCAAAGAGGAGACGGAGTTCCACAATCTTGTGGTCTTTGGCAAACGCGCAGAGTTCGCGGGACAGTACCTGCGCAAAGGCAGGCTCCTGCATGCAGACGGCCGCCTGAGGACGAACACATGGGTCGACAGCGCTGGTGTCAAGCACTACCGCACGGAGGTCGTGGTGGAGTCCTTGACGCTGCTGGGCCCAAAACCGCAGGAGGTGGCCGCGTAGCGGGCGCCAGGGCGAGGTTGCGTTCGGCGCGCCATGGGGTAATGATGTAATCGATGGCCCAAGATATCCGCTCATGGTTCGCCGCTCGCCTGCCCAAGACGTGGTTCGCCGGCCCGCCGGAGATCAAGGCAGACGGGGACGAGGTCCTCGTCCTGGGAACCTTGCCCGACGTCGAGCTCGCAAAGGACACCGCTCCGGAGGGGCGTACAGCCGCCAAGCTTGCCCGCATCGACCGCTTCCGGGAGGAGACCCGCGAGGAGCGCGTCAAGATCGCCAGGGAGGCTGAGCGCCTCCTCCAGCGCAAGGTCGCCTGGGGCGCTCGCTGCGGCGACGAGACCAAGATCTTCACCACCCTCAGCGTCCCCGTGATGACCCGCCTGCGGATGTCGGAGAGATCGATTCTCGACACGCTGGTGGCCGGCGGCGTGGCCCGCAGCCGGAGCGACGCGCTTGCCTGGTGCGTGAGGCTTGTCGGCATGCACCAGGCCGACTGGATCCAGGGCCTCCGCGACGCTCTGGTCAAGGTTGACGAGGTCCGGAGCAAGGGTCCCCTGAACTAGCGCCACTCGCAGGTTCCGAACGGGAGATCCGTTCGGACCGTTGATACCCTGTGGGAACTTTGACCGTGGAGGACGAGCGCCAGGAGGTCGTGATCATGGGCGCCGGCCCGGCGGGGCTGACGGCGGCCTACGAGCTCATGAAGCACGACGTCCCCGTCACCATCATCGAAAAGGACCCCAGCTACGTCGGAGGTCTCGCGCGCACAGTCGAGCACAAGGGCTACCGGTTCGACATCGGCGGCCACCGTTTCTTCTCCAAGAACCAGGAGGTCGAGGACCTCTGGACGGAGATCCTCGGACCCGAGATGCTAACGCGAGATCGGCTTTCGCGAATCTACTACCAGGGAAAGTACTTCGCCTATCCGCTCAAAGCGGCGAACGCGCTCTGGAACCTTGGCCTCATCGAGACCATCCGCTGCATGGCGAGCTACGCACGCGCCCGCTTGTTTCCGATGCCCCACCCCCGCAGCTTCGAGGACTGGGTGCGCAATCAGTTCGGGTGGCGCCTCTACAAAATCTTCTTCAAGACCTACACCGAGAAGGTGTGGGGGATCAGCACCACCGAGCTGTCTGCGGACTGGGCGGCGCAGAGGATCAAGAGCCTTGACATGTGGCTGGTGATCAAGAGCGCGCTGTTGCCTCACAGGAAGCCGAGCCGCCGCGACGACATAGTCACCACCCTCATCGACAGCTTCCGCTACCCGCGGCTCGGACCCGGTCAGATGTGGGAGCGAGTGGCGACGATCGCCGGCGAGAAAGGTCAGCCGGTGATCTTCGGGCAGGCCGTCGACCACATCAAGCATGACCGCGGACGCGTGCGCAAGGTCGTAACCAAAACTGCCAAAGGTGAGATTCACGAATACGCAGGTACCGATTTCGTCTCGAGCATCCCGATCCGCCAGCTCATCGACCGGCTCGACCCTGCGCCTCCCGAAGCGGTGCAGAAGGCGGCGAAGAGCCTTTGCTATCGCGACTTCATCAGCGTCGCGTTGATGATCGATCGCGCTGACGTCTTCCCCGACAACTGGATCTACATCCACGACCCGAGCGTTCGCGTGGGCCGCATCCAGAACTTCAAGAACTGGAGCCCGGCGATGGTTCCCGATCAGTCGAAGACGTGCCTGGGCCTCGAGTACTTCTGCTTCGAAGGCGATGGGCTGTGGACCTCAGACGACGCCAC
>DAIUFK010000005.1:0-26924 GCA_036844615.1 Candidatus Dormiibacterota bacterium
CAGGCTGAACTCGAACCCGAGCGGGGTGAAGCAGATGTTTTCGTGCTGGTGCCACTTTATTAGATTGCGTACTCCACGTCCGTCAACGTGACGCGCTTGCTGGTCAGCAAGCGGCCCGCGGCTCGGGACACATAAGTCCCTGACGTGGGGGCCACGTCCGAATAATCGGCGCCCACGGCGATGGTCACGTATTCGAGGCCGCCCCTGCTCGCATGAGTGGGATCGAAAGCCCAGGCGATCGCGTCGCCGGTCCCGTCGTCGACCGGCAGGATGACCTCGACCCACGCGTGTGTTCCACCCTGTCCGACCAGGTGTCCCGAAACGTAGCGCGAGGGCAGCTCGGCAGACCTGCAGATGGCGAGCATGATGTGGGCGTAGTCCTGGCACACGCCGAATCCCTGGGCGAGCGCCTCGGCAGCGGTGGTTCGAACTCCTGTGATCCCGACCTTGTAGGTGATTGATTGGTAGACCCAGTCGTTGATCCGGTCCGCAAGGTCCAGGCCCCATGCTGCCTTCTCAGCCAGGTCGTCCGCAGCCCGCTCGATGCGAGCGTCTGCGGCGGTGAGGACGGTGGGCTCCAGCAGATACGACTGCTCCTGCCATCCCTTGGGCAGCCGGTTAGGCTCAGACGAGCTCCGTTCGACCGACACCTCGGCGAGGAACTCGATCGACGAGCTCACGCGTGGCGCAAACGCATCGACGATGACGTTGCCGAAGCGGTCCTGCCGGTTCTCGAAGCGAACTCCTTCGAGGCCGGCCGAGACGCGGTGCCTCACCCGCCGCTGATCGCCGAACCGCTCAGGCGGTATGACGACAAGGCGCTGGTTGAGGTCGCGGACGGGCGATGGGTACTCGTAGCGGAAGCTCTGCGTGATCTGGAACGAGGCACGCAGGGCCGAGGACCAATCGATGGCAGAGCCCTCCGGAGGTTTCAAGCTGCTTCCTCGGCGACGTCGGCCCAGACGACCATCTTGCTAAAGGCTGCCGGCCCAAAGGTGGTCACCATCGCCACGTCGAGCGCGTCGCGGCCACGTCCGATGAGCACCCTGCCGACCCGCCTTGTGTTGTTGCGCGGGTCGAAGGTCCACCAGCGATCGCCAACCCAGACTTCCATCCAGGCGGCGAAGTCCATCGGGTTGGGGTCAAGTGGCACGTAAAGGTCAGGGAGATAGCCGAACACGTACCGCGCCGGGATGTTCATCGCGCGGCAGAAAGAGATCGCAAGGTGCGCGAAGTCGCGACACACGCCGATCCTGTCCCTGTGGACGTCCACCGAAGTGGTCAGCGGGTTGCTGGTGCCGTACTTGAACTTGATATTGTCGTGAACCCAGTCGCAGATCGCCTGCACCCGCGCTGCGCCTGGCGCAGTCTGGCCGAAGAGCTCCCATGCAGTGCCCATCAGCTCGTCCGACAAGCAATAGCGGCTGGGCAGCGTGAAGTGGAGGATCTCGCCGGGAAGCTCTTCCACCGGCTTCTGGCCTGCCGTCGAGGCGTCGGGGTCGGGCTGGTCGGGAACCGCGCAGACAGCGTCGTAACGCAGGGCCAGCGGTCCCTCGGGCATCACAAAGCGCTTGACGGGGTTACCGTAGATGTCCACGTACTCGTCGACCGGCACCGATGGCGTCGTCGACCAGGTCTCGGTCACCAGCCTGTGGCTGGAGTCTGACCGGGGCCTGACCTGGACGGTTACGGGGGTGGGCGCGCTCACGTCGTAGTTGAACTCGCAGCCAACCCGCAAATTGATCGTCTTACCTGATATCGGAATGGCGCAGACACTATAGCTGTGCCCCCGGTGAATTCTCTAGGTGCCAACTACCAGTCCAACGGCTTCTATGACGAAATGCTTGCGCCTTCGGGCGAACCTCGTCCTGCCTATCGCCGCATCTACGCTCGCATGAACGCCCTGGGGCCCCGCGAGCTGGAGCGGCGACACGACCTGGCGCTCGAGATGTTCCGCAACCACGGGATCACTTTCGCCGTCTACCCGGACGAGCAGGGCATCGAGAAGGTGTTCCCCTTCGACATCATCCCGCGCGTCATCTCGGCAAGGGCCTGGAAGCGCCTCGAGGCGGGGCTCAAGCAGCGAATTCATGCCTTGAACCTCTTCCTTGACGACGTGTACGGCCGCAAGCTGATCCTCAGCCAGGGAGCGATCCCGCCCGAGACTGTGCTTTCCAGCCCCCTTTACACGAGAGAGGTCGAGGGCCTCCCCGTCCCCCACGGCATCCACTGCCATATCGGGGGCATCGACCTCATCCGAGATCACAAAGGCGAGTTCTTAGTCCTCGAGGACAATCTGAGGACACCCTCGGGCGTCTCCTACGTGCTGGCGAACCGCTACGTCATGAAACGCGTGCTGCCGGACCTCTTCGCCGGCTACCCGGTCCGCCCGGTCGAGGGCTACGTCCACGAGCTTCTCCGCCACCTCCGGTGGCTGGCGCCCAAGGGAGTCGACGACCCGACGGTGGTCCTGCTCACGCCGGGGATCAACAACTCCGCCTACTACGAGCACCTGTATCTCGCCAAGCAGATGGGGATCGAGCTGGTCGAGGGCACCGACCTCGTGGTCGACCAGGACCATGTCTTCATGCGGACCACACGAGGCCTGAAGCCCGTGCACGTGATCTATAGGCGGCTTGACGACGACTGGCTGGACCCTATCTTCGGCCGGCAGGAATCCCTGGTCGGGGTCGCCGGCCTGGTCAACGCCTACAGGGCAGGGAACGTGGCGATCGCCAACGCCCTTGGCAATGGTGTCGCTGACGACAAGGCCGTTTACGCCCTGGTGCCCAAGATCATCAGGTACTACCTCGGCGAGGACCCGATCCTGCCCAACGTGGAGACGTACCTCTGCGCGGTGGACGCTGATCGGCGCTATGTCCTCGACCATATCGAGGAGCTCGTGGTCAAGACTGTCGAGGGATCTGGCGGATACGGGATGCTGATCGGCCCGGACTCGACGAAGGAGCAGCGTGAAGATTTCAAGCGGCGAATCGAGGCGCGCCCGCGCAGCTTCATCGCGCAGCCGGTGGTGGCTCTTTCAGTGCAGCCTGTCTTCGATGGCGGCAAGCTCCGTCCCGCCCACCAGGACCTGCGCCCTTTCGTCCTCACCGGCCCCGACGTCCACGTCACGCCGGGCGGGCTCACGCGAGTGGCCCTGAAGGAGGGCTCGCTCATCGTCAACAGCTCGCAGGGCGGCGGCAGCCGGGACACCTGGGTCATGGCCGAAGACGAGGCCGAGCGGACAGATGCTTAGCCGCGCCGCAACCTCGCTCACGCTCCTTGGCAGACACCTCGAGAGGGCCGACCACCTGGCCCGCATCCTCGGCGTGCACGTCTCGCTTTCCCTGGACCGGACCGACGAGCCAGGGCCCGAGTTCTGGACGC
Source organism: Candidatus Dormiibacterota bacterium (assembly GCA_036844615.1). Classification (GTDB taxonomy): domain Bacteria; phylum Chloroflexota; class Dormibacteria; order Dormibacterales; family Dormibacteraceae; genus Palsa-872. Next base: position 3,388 of record DAIUFK010000005.1, read on the forward strand.
GGTTCATGGAGCTGGCGGGCTGGCCGGGCAGCGATACCAAGCGCCGAGCCCAGGCTGTCGAGGTGGTGATCACAGGCTCGCTCGGGCCGTCGGTTCGCGCGAGCGTGTCAGCCGCCCGCCTAGCCGCCCAGGCTGTGCGTCCTTCGCTGCCAAGCGAGCTCTACGAGCAGGTGAACGCACTCCACTGGCGCGTGCAGCAACCCACCTGGGAGCGCGACCTTTATCCGTTTCTCACCGACGTGCAGCTCACGAATCGGCTTGTCGATGGCTTGCTGATGGACACCATGCAGCACGACGAGCCGCGCGACTTCGTCCGCCTTGGCAAGTTCCTGGAGCGGACCGCCAACGTCACGGCTGTCGTCACACGCAAGACGGCGGAGCTCGCTGACGCGCCGGAGGACACGCTCGAATGGTCGGCCGTGCTCAAGTCGTGCTTTGCGTTCGAGTCATACCAGTCGCGTTACTCGGGCGGCGTGATTCCGGAGCACGTGATCGAATGCCTGCTCCTCGACCCTACGTTGCCGCGATCCGCGCGCTTCTCGGCCCAGGTTGCGCTCGATTCGGTGTCGCGGATCGACGGCCCGGGCCGCCGCTCGAAGCCCAAGCGCCTGCTGGCGCGCCTGCGCGGCCTGTTCATGGACGCCACCGCGCCGGCCGTGGCCGAGCAGCCGCGCGAGTTCGAGACCGAGTTCAGGGCCATGCTGAGGCAGCTCGAGCTGGCGATGCGCGAGGCCTACTTCCACCCCAGCAAGGTCCCCGCGAATGTCATGGGCGATGAGGAACGAGCCATGCCTCAGCAGCAACAACAAGGACCGCGCTGATGAAGCTCGAGATCGTGCACAGCACCCGCTACAGGTATTCGGGTCCGATCGCCGAGACGGTGATGGAGGTGCGCCTGCGGCCGATGGACGGCAACGGGCAGCACTGTCGGGAGTTCAACCTTGATGTCAGCTCCGGGATCAAGCCACGCAGCTACCGCGATGGGTATGGAAACAATGTTCACTACTTCAACGTCGTCCGCCCCCACACCCGGCTGATCATCACCAGCAGGTCGGTGGTCGAGACGGGCCGAGAGCTCGACGAGCCCGGCGAGAGTCTCGTGCAGGATTTTCTGCGCTTCCGCTCGCCGGTCAAGGACGTTCCTGGCACCCGCGCGCTTGCCGCCCGCCATGCGATCACGGACCTGGGCTCGCGTCAGGCGGTGGAGCAGGCGCTTGACGAGCTGACGCTGACGATCAGCCGCGAGTTCACCTACGACAGGGCGGTCACCAACGTGTACAGCGCGGTCGATGATGTGCTCGAGCTGAAGGCCGGCGTCTGCCAGGACTTCGCCCACCTGTTCATCGCCGTCGCCCGCGCCATGGGCGTGCCGGCGCGTTACGTCAGCGGCTACATCCATACGCCCGGAGGAGGCGGTCCCACCAGCGCTTCCCACGCATGGGCTGAGGGATGGGTGCCGGGACGAGGCTGGGTGGGATACGACGCGACACACCCGGTCAGGACTTCGGAAGGCCACGTGAGGCTCGCCGTCGGGCGCGATTACAGCGACGCGGCACCGACACGCGGTATCTACGTCGGCTCAGCGACCGGGACGATGGACGTCGGCGTCAGGACGCGCGAGCTCTGAGGGCCGCCGTCTAGAAGCGGCGACCTCGCACGTGCTCGATCGAGAAGCTCGCGGTGTCGGCGATCAGCATCACCGCCATCACGCCGGCTTCGACCGGATCGGTGACCACGACATCGGCCGCTTCAGGCACCGATCCCGCCATGTTGGTGCACAGGACGAGTATCCCCGCCTCCCTGATCTCGCGCACCGCGTTGCTGATGTCACCGCCCATCAGGGCGCCGGCAAGGACCAGCGCACGCGCTCGGTGAAGGCGGGCCACAGCGCGAACCGCTGCCGCAAGCTGGTCCTCGCCCACCAGCGGGATCGTGTCGACGGAGATCCTCTCGCCGCGGATGTTGTGACGGTCGGCCTCGGAGATGGCGCCCTGCGCCACCATGCCCACCTGCGCGCCACCGCCGATCACTATCACGCGCTTGCCATAGATACGCTCGAACGTCGGCACGGTGCTGACCCTGGTGATCCCCTCCAACCCCTCGAGGTCGGCGATCAGCCGCTCGGTGTCGGGCGCGCCTGAGACCTCCATCTGGAGCTCCGCGAGCTCCGGTAAAGATGCGCCCTGCGCGCGCCCGGCACTATGCGCGCCGCCCGCCACGTAGGTGACGTTCGCGCCATGGCGAAAGATGGTCTCGGACAGGCGGTAGAGGACTCCAGGCTCGTCGCGCGCCGCCACCAGGAGACCAAGAACGTCGGAATCGGCCACGCGCGAAGATTAAGCTCCCGGGGTCTGGGCAACTTCGTGGCTGACCGCGTCGGTGATCGGTTCCTGGACCAGACGCGGATTAGCCAGGAAGTCATAAAGGAAAGCCGCGCCTGCCCCGCCCACCAACCCGGGGATTAGGTAGACCGGAAGATATTGCGTCCAGAATGTCGGTCCGCCGGCGATCGCCTGCACCAGCTCCGGGCCGAATGCACGCGCGGGGTTCAACGATGCGCCGGTAACAGGTCCGAAGATGAGGATGATCGCGACTATCGCACCCCCGATGACGATTCCCGCAAGCGTTCCAGGCGACCGCGAGTCGACTATGCCAAGGATCGCGAAGAGAAGCAGCCCGGTGCCCAGCGCCTCGGCGAGGGCCGCCTGGAGGTAGTAGCCGCCTGAGGCGTCAGCCGCGAAATGCGTCTGGCCCATCCCCAAGGTGACTGCCTTGGCACCAAAGACGCCCCAGATGGCGAATGCGCCGATGATCGAGCCGACGTACTGGGAGATCCAGTAGAGCGGCACTTCCTTCCACGGCATTCGTTTGGTCAATGCAAGAGCGAGGGTCACGGCCGGATTGATGTGACAGCCCGAGACCTTGCCTATCGCGTAGACAAGGGCGGTGATTATGAAACCGAACGCAAAGGCGACCGCCAGGAGATCGGCCTCGGTGATAGCAAGAGCCGCACTGCCGGCGAGCGCGAGGGTCGCGACCACCGAACCGGCGCCGACAAGGACCAGAGCCGCCGTGCCGACGATCTCTGCCAGCGCTCTTTGAAAGTTCGAATACATCGCTGTCCGACCCCCTGCAATCTGAGTTGTGTTCGACATTGTCGGATCTCTATGTCCCCGTCTCACCAATCGGCCCGGCCAGAATTGTTCCCTACAGCCAGGCTCAAGACCGCTCCCATGGTCTACTGTTCCCTGCGATGTCCAGCCGCCGCCCAATCATCGTCGCCATTCGGATTAGCCGGGGAGGTCCCCCGACTTAAGCGCACTACGCTGACGTCGATGGACCTCCCGGCCCACACAAGGCCCGGAGGTTTTTTTATGCCCGCCGCAACCGCACCCAGCCAACACTCTCACACCGCCAGGCGGATCGTGGTGTACGACACCACGCTGCGCGATGGCGCCCAGGGCCCCGCGGTGTCGTTCTCCGTGTCGGACAAGCTGCGCATAGCACGGGCCCTGGACGGGCTCGGCTTCGATTACATCGAAGGCGGCTTTCCGGGATCGAACCCCAAGGACGAGGAGCTCTTTGCGGATCTCCATGCCCACCCTCTCAAGCGCGCGCGTCTCGCCGCGTTCGGCGCCACGCGCCGGGCGGGCGGGACGTGCGAAGACGACGCCAACCTGAATGCGCTCGCAGACAGCGGGGCCTCGACCTGGACGCTCGTGGGCAAGAGCGACACGTGGCAGGTGAGCACCGTGCTGGGGACCACCCCGAATGAAAACCTCGCGATGATCCGCGAATCGGTCGCGTACGGGGTCGCGCAAGGCAAGGAGGTCATCTTCGACGCCGAGCACTTTTTCGATGGTTTTGCCAGGGACGCCGAATATGCGCTGGAGGCGTGCATGGAGGCCGCCCGAGCCGGCGCGAGCTGGGTGGTGCTGTGCGACACGAACGGCGGCAGCATGCCTGCGGAGATCCGCGTCGGCGTCGAGGCGGTGCGGCGCGGGCTTGGCGAGCTCGACCGTCCCGTGAGCGTGGGCATCCACTGCCACAACGACTGCGAGCTGGCGGTCGCGAACACCCTCGAGGGTGTGGCTGCCGGAGCCGACATGGTGCAGGGCACCATCAACGGTTACGGCGAGCGGTGCGGGAACGCAAACCTCGTCTCCGTGATCGCGAACCTGGTCCTGAAGCTTGGGATCGAGGCGCTCGATGCGAGTTCCCTCGCCCGGGCGACAGACCTTTCGCGAACCGTGGCGGAGATCGCCAACCTCGCGCTGCCGCTCCAGCAGCCTTTTGTCGGGTACGGAGCGTTCGCGCACAAGGGCGGCCAGCACGTGGCAGCGGTCCTCAAGCACAGCGATGCCTATCAGCACATCGATCCCAGCGTTGTCGGCAACGAACCCCACGTGCTCGTTTCCGAGCTTTCAGGCCGGGGGAACATCCTGGCCAAGGCGCACGAGTTCGGGTTGGAGCTCGATCGCGACGACCCACAGACACGCTGGCTTGTGCAGCACCTCAAGGAGCTGGAGCACCGCGGCTACTCCTATGAGGCTGCCGACGCGTCGTTCGAGATGCTGTTGCGACGGCTGCAGCCCGACTACACGGCGCCTTGGACGGTGGCCGACTTCACGACGATGGTCCGCAAGGACGGCGGCACTGTCCATGCGGAGGCGACGGTCAAAGTCGAGGTGGGCGGCGTGGTCTATCACACCGCGGCCTCGGGAAACGGGCCCGTCAACGCGCTGGACGCCGCGTTGCGAAAAGCGTTGAGCCCCAAGTTCCCAGGACTCAAGGGCGTGAGCCTCCACGACTACAAGGTGCGAATTCTCGACGGAGGGGCGGGCACCGGCGCGACGACAAGAGTGCTCATCGAGTCTGGCCGTGGGCTCAAGCGCTGGACCACCGTCGGCTGCTCGAGCAACATCATCGAAGCCTCGCTCGCGGCGCTCGTCGATTCGTTCGAGTACGCGCAGTTCACGAGGTCGCGCGTCACGACTTGACGGACCATTCTCACGGCCGAGCCGATCAACGCCCCGCTCCCCGACCCTCCCCCCTGAAGGGGGGAGGGAGAGCACGCGCGCGCCAGGAGATCCCGGCTGAGCTCAGGCGCGACGTGCGCATGCTCGGCGAGCTTCTCGGCCAGGTCGTCGCCGATTCGGGCGGAGCCAAGCTTTTGCGAGACGTCGAGCAGCTCAGGCGATCCGTCATCCGTGCCCGCGATGACGGCACATACGAGCGAAAGACCGAGAAGCTTGTCGCCTCATGGTCGTTGGAGCGGGCGGAGGCGGTGGCCCGCGCGTTCGCCTGTTACTTCCATCTGGCCAACCTCGCCGAGGAGCATCACCGAGCCAGGGTGCTGCGCGAGCGCGACCAGGGACCCAAGCCACTGCCCGAGTCGCTGGCGGCCACTGTCGCCGAGCTGAGGTCACGCCTTGGCGAGCGCCGCTTGCGCGAGATCCTCTCTGATTTCGAGGTGCATCCTGTCTTCACCGCCCACCCGACCGAGGCGCGACGGCGGGCAGTCGTGACAGCAATCAGGCGAGTCGGCGAGCAGCTTGACCGGCTTGACGACCCCATGCGCACGGAGGGCGAGCACTCCGAGGCGAGGCGGCGGCTCGTCGAAGAGATCGACACGCTGTGGCGCACGGGCCAGCTGCGCACGACGCAGGTCCAGCCGCTCGACGAGGTGCGGTCGGTGATGGCGGTGTTCGACGAAACCCTCTATCTCGTCGTGCCGGAGGTTTACCGTGCGCTCGATCGAGCCATGGGGCCGGCCGACAGCGGCCGCCGGCCGCCTCTCGCGCCGCCATTCCTGCGTTTTGGCAGCTGGGTCGGCGGCGACCGCGACGGGAATGCGTCGATCACCTCGGAGGTGACCGCGGCGACGATGCTCATCCAGTCTGAGCACGTCCTTCTCGCGCTCGAGAACGCGACTGGCCGGGTGGGCCGCGCTCTCACCGCGGACGCGGTGACGACGCCGCCAAGCTTGCGGCTGCGCCGCGGACTTGCCGTGCTGCGTTCGGCCGATCCACTCCGCTTCGCCGAGCTCGAGAAGCGCTCGCCCTCTGAGCAGCATCGCCTGTTCCTGATCCACGTGGCCGATCGCATCCGCGCCACCCGTGTCGGTGACGCCAAGCACGCCTTTGCCTCGGCGGTGGAGCTGCTCGACGACCTGCGGGCGGCGCAAGCGTCCCTCGCCGCCGCCGGCGCCGAGCGCCTTGCCTACGGCGAGCTCCAGCATGTCATCTGGCAGGCTGAGACCTTCGGCTTTCATCTCGCTGAGCTCGAGGTGCGCCAGCACAGCCTCGTCCACGCAAGGGCGCTGGCCCAGGTTCGCTCGGGGGCTCGCCGGTCGAAGGAGACGCGAGAGGTCCTCGACACGCTTGGCGTGATCGCGTCATTGCAAGCGCGGTTCGGCCTCGACGCATGCCGGCGTTACGTCGTGAGCTTCACGCGCGATGTCGAGGACGTCGCGACGGTGTACGAGCTGGCGACGCATGCGACTGGAGGGGTCGCTCCCACCCTCGACGTCGTCCCCCTGTTCGAGACGGTCGCCGACCTTGACCGGGCGCACTCTGTCATGGAATCGGTGATCAAGCTCAAACCGGTGCGGCGCCGCCTGAGCAAGGCCGGCCGCCTGGAGGTCATGCTCGGCTACTCAGACTCGACCAAAGAGGTAGGCCCGCTCTCGGCCACCCTCGCGCTATATCAGGCACAGGCCGCCCTGACATCGTGGGCCGCCAAACGCGGGATCGGGCTCACCCTCTTCCACGGACGGGGTGGCGCCCTTGGGCGCGGCGGCGGCCCTGCCAACCGAGCGGTTCGAGCGCAGGCTCCCGGATCGGTGGGCGGCCACTTCAAGGTGACCGAGCAGGGCGAGGTGATCTTCGCGCGCTACGGCAACCGGGCGATCGCGAGGCGGCACCTCGAGCAGGTCGCGTCGGCGGTGCTGGAGGCGTCCGCGCCACGGCTCGAAAATCGATCACGGCCGCCGGCCGAGCGCTTCAGCCGCCTCGCGGCGAGGGTCGACAAAGCGGCCCGCACCGCTTATCGAGAGCTGGTTGAGGCTGAAGGCTTTGAGGAGTGGTTCGCGCAGGTGAGCCCGATCGACGAGCTGAGCCGGTTGCGCATAGCCTCCAGGCCGCAGCGACGAGCCGGCGGCCGCAGCCTCGACGACCTTCGCGCCATACCCTGGGTGTTCGCGTGGTCGCAGATGCGGCTCAACCTGCCAGGCTGGTATGGGCTGGGAAGCGGGCTTGCGGCGGCCGACCTCCAGGACCTGCAGAGGGCATATGCCTCATGGCCGCTATTCAATGTGCTCCTTGACAACGCTGAGATGAGCCTTGCCAAGACAGACCGAAGGATCGCTGTGCGTTACCTCGACCTCGGAGGCAACCGCAGCCTGACCGCGAAGTTGTTGCGCGAATACGACCTGACCAAGGACCGGGTCCTTGCCGTGACCCAGCACAAGCGCCTTCTCGAAGGACGCCGGGTGCTCTCGTGGGCGATCGAGCTCCGCAATCCCTACGTCGACGCCCTCTCGCACATGCAGCTGCGCGCTCTGCGCGCGCTGAGGGCGAAGGGTTCGACCGCGCACGACAAGGCGGTGGCGGAGAGGCTGTTCCTGCTGACCGTCAACGGGGTCGCTGCAGGCCTTCAGAACACCGGGTAGAGGCTACTGCCGATTCAGGAACTCCGCGACAAGCGATTGGAAATGGTGCACGCCGTTCTCTCTCTTGGCCGAGAAGCGCCCGCTTTCGTAGGAGCGCGAGCGGAGCCCTCGCTGCACCTGCTCGCACACCGCGATGTCCTCCTGCTGGATCTCGTCGGAGAAGGCGATGGTCTGCTGCATCGACTCCCAGCCGGTGCCGGTGCCAGGCTCGGCGTAAAACCACTCGAAGATCGTCAGGGTGCGATCCACGCCGAGGGGGATTATCACGTTGGTGCTGATGTTGTCCTGGTAGATGTTCAGCATGGTGTTGGGGAATATCCAGTAGTAGAGGGCGTCCTCCTCTGAGCCCGGCATCCGAACGTAGCGGCGGTCGCGTCCCGGCACCTCGCCCGGCTTCAGCTCACGGATCGGCGCGTGCTGCTTCGAGTAGTACTTAAAGGTCTCGACCCTGTACTGGTCGTAGTCGAGCTCTTTGAACAGGCCTGGATGGGCGATCGGCAGGTGATAGCCCTCGAGGTAGTTGTCCACGTAGACCTTCCAGTTGCACTTGATCTCGTAATCGCGCCGCTCGACGGTGCGCATGGTGCCGAGGTCGTAGCCGGCGCTTTCGATCTCGTCTGGGATCTTGCCGATCGACTCGGCAAGCGGCCTGGTGGCAGGATCGAGGTTGGCGAATACGAACGGCCCAAGCGTGTCCACCCCGATGGGCACGAGGCCGAAGTCCCCTTTGCCAAAATCTTCGGTGCCTTCCATCTCCCTTGCCGCCTGCAGCTTGCCGTCCAGGCCGTAGACCCAGCCGTGATAGCCGCACTGCAGCGACTTTCGATTGCCGCGCGTCGCCACCACCTGCGCAGCGCGGTGGCGGCAGACGTTGTAGAAGCCACGCAGATCGCCTTCGGGCGGATGGGTCAGGAGGATCGGCTCGTCGATGATCGTCGTGGGTTTGAAGTCGCCCACGCGAGATAGTTCGCTCGCGTGGGCGACGAGCTGCCACGTGCGCGAGAAGATGCGCTCTTTTTCGAGCTGGAGGACTGCTTTGTCCACGTAAGCGCTGGAGGGCAGCGTGCGCGCGCGAGCCAGGTCCGGGTCGATGCGGAAGGTCACTGGGGAATTCTCGCATCCCCTTCGAGTCATCCCACTTCGCTTGTCTGCGACAAAGTGAACAGCCGAGCTCTGGCGATCTCGGGACTCGAGTGACCGAAATAAAAGTCGAGGCGACCGTGGTTGGCGGTCGCCTCGTGTACGAAACCTGAACGAAGGTCAGTCGCCGGCGGCCGGTGCGGGCTGCATTCCCGCCTCCAGCGGCCCGCTGTGGATGGCGTGGCCCCGCCCGACCCACCAGAAGACGACAGCGATCACCATCAACACGGCGACCGTCACGAACACGTAGACCTCGAACGTGCTGCGGCCGAGATCCCCGACGTCGCCCCCCCACGTGGATGTGAGAAGACCCGGCCATAGGGAGAAGACGGTGGCGGCCGTGACCCAGAACATGCTGAGGACGACGCAAATCCAGGCGCCCAGCTTGCCGCCTGGGACCATGTAGGGACGCCTCACGTTGGGGTACTTGCGCCTAAGCGTCAGCAGCGCAGGGAAGATGAGGATGTAGGAGAAGGTGGTGGTTGAGATGACGAGGCCCAGGACGACCCCAAAGAAGCCGACCAGGCTGCCGCTCGTCACGAGGAAGGTGAGGAACATGAAGATCGTGAGCATTAGCGGGGCTTGTAGCCGAAAAACGAAAGCTCAAGAAGTCGCTGTTCCGACTCGACATGATCCTGTTCACCGTCTGCGCGATCGTGGCGCTGGACACGATCGGCCAGTCGTCGTCGTATGGCGCTCAAGCCGTCTTCTGGCTGATCGTCTCGGCGTATTTGGAGTCGTGGCAGACTAGGGCGGTGCCGCGCTTGGGTGGGATGTACGGCCCCGATGTGACCTTCCTCGGCGTCGACCGGTGCGACCTGGCACCGGCACGCCAGAACCAGGTGGCTTCACTCCTCGCCAGCTGCTCGACGCAGTGCGGCGGATCGCAATCGAGCTGCCCGTGATGGGCATGGACGTCGTCGAGGTCTCGCCTCCGTACGACGCTTCAGAGATCACCGCCTTCCTTGCCAACCGAGTGGTGCTGGAGATGCTTTCAGGCATTGCGTTCCGGAGGAAGGGCGGCACCTGGGAGTCCATCCCGAAGACTCTTCTCGAGGGCAGGACATGAAAGGCGTACTGAGCCTGCTCAAGGCCCAGCAAGAGTTCGAAAGGACCTTCGCCGCAGAGGTAACAGGGAAAGCGGGCCCGCTTGAAGGCTGGTCCCCGGCGATGATGTTCTTCCACGTGGCGAGGTGGCGGGAGAGGTTGTGGAACGGGCTGGCCGGCGCCGGCGAAGGGCGACCCGCGAACCCGCCAGAAGCCACCATCGACGAGCTGAACGATGCGGAGATGGCAGGCGCCGGGAATGTGTCGCTGGCCGATGCGGCGGCGCGCTCGGACGCGGCGCTCACGTCGCTTATCGCCATGTTCGAGACGATGGGAGATGTGCCCTTTACCTGGTTCACGGCGGAAACGAGCGCTTCGGCTTTGGTTCGCAACAGCTACATCCACCCCCGCGTCCACCTGGCCGACCAGTATCTGCAGAGCGGCGATGTGGCGCGCAGTCAGCGGATCATCGAGGAGTCGGCGAACGAGATGCGGCGAACAGAGGCTCCAGGCCACATCCTCGGTGGCGCGCTTTACAACCTCGCGGGAGTGCGGGTCACGCAGGACCGGGTCGATGAGGCGCTGTCATTGCTCGAGGAGGGCCTCCCTATGCGACCAGACCTGAAGGTCGTCGCTGCAAACGATCCCGACCTCGCACCTCTAAGAGATTCGCAGCGTTTTCAGGTCCTCATCTCGTAGCGTTTCTCGGAGAGTCAGTCTCTGTAAGGCGCCGCCAGCCTGGCGAGCTCCTCCAGGCGGGTGAGGGCCTGGTCTCTGCCGTCGGGAGGCACGTAGTAGATGCAGCGGTCGACGCCGGCTTCCGCCGCCTGCTCGATGGCTGCAGGCTCGGCTTTCGGGTAAAGGGTCACGGGGATCCTGCCGCGGCCCGCCGCGCGAGCCAGCTCCTGCAGCTCCGGAATGCGCGCGAGGTCGTTGCCACGGTTCGGCATCCAGCCGTCCGCATAGGCGATCACCCGCTTCAGGACGCTGGGTCCGCTGCCGCCCAGGTGGACCGGCGGGTGGGGCTTCTGGACCGGCTTCGGCCAGCTCCACATGGGGCCGAAATCCACCTTCTCGCCGTGGTATTCGGACTCGTCCTGCGTCCAGATCGCCTTCATCGCTTCGACGCGTTCGCGCATGAGCTTGAATCTCGTCTCGAACTGGGTTCCGTGGTCGGCCATCTCTTCGCGGTTCCAGCCCGCGCCCACGCCGAAAAGGAACCTGCCGTTCGACAGGTGGTCGACGCTCGCGACCTCCTTGGCGGTATGGATGGGATCGCGCTGAACGACGAGACATATCCCTGTGCCGATCAACAGCGTCCTGGACGCGAGGGCTGCCGCTGTCAAAGCGACGAAGGGGTCGAGCGAGTGCCAGTAGTGCTTGGGCAGCTCTGCCCCGCCGGGCCACGCGGAGAGGCGGCTGGCGGGGATGTGGGAGTGCTCGGCCACCCACAGTGATTCGAATCCCAGCTGCTCGGCCGCGGGCGCCAGCTCGGTCATGGAGATCGCGTAGTCGGTGGGAAAGATGGCCACGCCGAATTTCATTGGCTAATCGTGACACGCCCCCTCCGGCCCGCACTGCGGGCCACCTCCCCACGCTAAGCGTGGGGAGGATATAACCGGCCTTTCTGGCGGGCCATCTTCACTGATGGGCCGTCTGGTTTTCGGCCCGCGTCCGGGCGGTCAAGGGCCTGCATCAGGGCGACCACCACTCTCGGGTCGAGGTGGGTGCCCGCCTCTTCCTCCACGATGCGCCTTGCCTCCCTGCCGCCGCAGGCCTGCCGGTAGGGCCGGTCAGTAGTCAGCACGTCATAGGTGTCGGCGACAGCGACGATCCGCGCCTCGATCGGGATCGCGTCATCCCGGAGCCCGTGCGGGTACCCGCTCCCGTCCATTCGCTCGTGGTGGTAGAGCACACCGAGCAGCTCCCGCTTGAAGTGCCCTCCACGCTTCAAGATCGCGACTCCGATCTCAGGGTGTGTCTTCATGACGGTGGACTCAGATTCGTCGAGAGGACCCTGCTTCTCGAGGATGGCGTCCGGAATGTCGAGCTTGCCGACGTCGTGAAGCAGGCCCGTTCGCGCGAGCACCCTCAGCTCGGTGGCGGACATGCCGAGCTGTCGCCCGATCTGCACGCTGAGGTGTGCGACTCGCCGGTTGTGGCCCTGCGTCTCGCGGTCCTTGACCTCGACGGCAGCGACCAGCGCGGCGATGACCTCGAAGTCGATCTCCTCGACATCGATGGAGATCTCGAGCTCGAGCGCCGTCTCGACCACCGACCTCATGGATCGCGCGCGCGAGCGTTCGACCACGAGCGCGTAAAGAGCGAGCGCCACCGCCGCCAGCATGAGCAGGTGGTAGTACCACCACCCGAAGGTCCAGACCTGGAACAGCACCATTGCCGCAGCGGCATCGGCAAGCAGCACGAAGGATGCGAGCAGGAATGCCTGGCTGGCCAAACGCGATCTCCTGTAGATGCGCGCCTGACGCATGGCGGCGAAGAAGAACAGCCCGATGCTGAGGATCGCAAGGCCTGTGCTGTATGGCGGCAGCGACAGCGGCGAACCGGCGATGAGCCACGTGCGGTAGATCGCGATTCCCGCGTAGGCCACGAGACCGATGACCGCGAAGAGCACCAGCCAGCCGGCCGGCCAGAACGGCAGGCGCCTTTCGAGGCGCGCCAACCACGGCATGTAGCTGGCGGCGAAGAAGAGGGCCGGGATCGCGAGGCTCAGGTAGGCGGAGATGGCGACAGCGCTCCCCGAGTATTCCTTGAAAAGATTCGGGACTAGGATGCCGGGGGTGGTCAAGCCGTGCACCGCGAAGATCGCGCACAACGACATGAAGCCGAGACAGAGGAAGAGCACGCGGTAGAGGCCGATCTGCACGGTCGCGAATGCGAGAGCGGCGGCGACGACGGCGGCGGCGATCGAGACAGCCGAGACGATGTAGAAGTGCTGGTAAGGAACGACAAGCAGGCCGCCACCCCCTGCAGCGGCCAGGGGCACAAAGGTGGCGGGGATGAGCAGGCCCACGACGACAACGGCATCCGCGAGCTGCCCGGGCCAAGGCCGGGCCGATCCCATCGCCGGCGAGCGAACAAGCACGGTGGCCTCCCCCTTTCCGAACAGGCTTACCGATCTTGGTTATGGGACCAGGAGAGGCGATCAGGTTGGACCCGCGCACGGCTCCAAGAACGCTTCTTCTACTCCCTATCAGCTAGGACAACGAGCGACAGTACCCGTTGGGTCGCTCTCTTACCCCCCGAGGGGGAGAGGGAGAGTCATGCCTTGAACTCCAGGCACCTCGTGCCCGTCAGGTCGATCCAGTAGCGGCCGCGGCCGTGGACTATGCGCATCAGGACCTGCTCGCACGCCGGGCACCGAACCACGACGCCGGGAGCGTTCAGGTACACGTCGACCCGGCCAACAGCGTGCACCTTGCCGCATCCTGCGCATGTGCTCTCCGCGTTGGTCATCTCCATGGTGAAGATCTCGCGCAAAAGCCCGGCTATCGCGTTGCCGTCGACCTTCATATCCGATTGCCGCATGGTCAACCTCCTGTGGCTCCGAACCGCTCCGTCCTGATCGTGGCCGGGTCATAGCCCGACTCGACAAGCAAACCGGAGGCTGTCTCGACAAATGCGGTGGGGCCGCAGATGAACACCGACGGCGAGTCCTTCTTCGGCCACGCCACCTCGGCCAGCATCTCACCGTCGATCCTTCGGGCGTAACCCTCCCAACCGTGTGGTTGCGACCGGGTGAGCGTTTGAGCGACCTTCAACGTTCCATCTCCCGCCGAAAGCGTCGCGAGCTCGTCCCGGTAGATGACGTCATCGATGGAGCGCGACGAGTACAGCAGTCGGACCAGCGCTGACGCTCCCGCTGCCGCGTGGTGGCGGATCATCGCCATCAAAGGGACGATTCCCGAACCGCCTGCCACCAGCAGGAGCGGCGACGCCGCGCCCGCCTGCCAGACGAAGTAACCCCCGATCGGCCCGCGAAGCTCGATCCTGTCGCCGGCCCGCACCTCCCCGGCGAGGTAGGGCGAGACCTCGCCGTCGTCGAGCCGCTCCACAGTGAGCATCAGCCGAGAGTCCTCCGGCGCCGACGCAATCGAGTAGCTCCGCTGAGCCTGGTAGCCATCCTCGGCAGTCAACCTGACGTCGACGTGCTGGCCGGCCAGATGGCCTTGCCATTCAGGGACCTCCAGCACCAGGCTGGTGACCCGTGGCGTCTCCTGGATGAGCTCGGCCACTTCCCCGAGCTGCCAGGTCAGTCGCCCCAGTACCGCTGCTCGCGCCATGGGTCACCTCGAAGGTGGTAGCCGTTGGACTCCCAGAAACCTGGCTCGTCCTCATTCTGGAGTGAGATGCCGCGGATCCACTTGGCGCTCTTCCACAGATAGAGATGTGGGACCAGGAGCCGCGCAGGCCCTCCGTGCTCCGGATCGAGTGGCTGCCCGTCGTACTCGAAGGCGATCCAGGCCTGACTGCCTCTGAGATCGTCGACGGGTAGGTTGGTCGTGTAGCCGCCGTCGCTGTAGGCCACCGCATAGTCGGCAGCGGTTTCGACATGCTCGAGGATGGTTTCGAGCGAAACGCCTGTCCAGGACGTGTCCACCTTCGACCACTTGGTCACGCAGTGGATGTCGACAGTGAAGGTTTCCCTTGGCAGCTTCCGGAACTCGTCCCACGTCCACACTTTTGGCTCGTCCACCTCGCCGACGATCGAAAAAGTCCACTCCGACATAGCCACATGCGGGGTCGGACCTGCCGAGAGGACAGGGAAATCGTCGACAAGGTGCTGGCCTGGCGGCACGCGCGAGCTGCTCGCGCCGTCGCGCCGCTTGCCCTTGAAGCCGCGAGAAACGAACGCCATCTCTAGCGAAGCTCTGTCTTGCCCACCGTGCAGACCAGCACCGGTGGATTGACAGACTCTTCCCTGTACATCTGGTATTCGGACGAACCGCTTGGTGTCTTCAATACCCAGGGCGATTGCTTCGTGCCCGACCCTTTCACGCTGACTTTAGCCATCGTGCCTCCACTCCTTTACTCACTGCCGATCAAAGGAAATTGATCCGGGTCAGCCTCCACAGTCTGCCCGGAGGGTACAGGGGACTTCCGGTCACCAGCGGGACGTCAAAAGAGTAGTCGCCGAGGACCACGTGCTCGCTGCCGGCGGGGGTACCTGTGTTGACAGGCATGTCGACCTGCAGCGCGCGCGCATCCAGTCGCTGGCGCAGGATCATCCCAGGCCATTCGACAAGATCCACGTCAACTGTCGAAAGCAGGTCGGCCTGGCCGCCCCATGGTGCTGAATAGCTCGCTACCGCCTGGTTCCTCGCGATCACCCGGCGCACGTGAAGGCTTGCCACCATCGACGCTATGAGCGTCCTTGCCGCCGCGAACGCGATAACGAGCGTGGGCTGGCCCATGACGCACCCGTACAGCGTCACGGGGTGACCGTCCACTGTCGCGGTGGCGGCGAATAGAAAGTTGACGCCCTCCGCCAACCCGGAACCTGTCTTGATGCCGATGATCCCGCTCTGGCCGAGGGCGGCGTCGACGTTGTAGACAAGCCCCGCGACCGGGAGGGTGGTCTCGCCCATCGAAACGATCTGGGCGAAGACCGGATCCTTCATCGCCTCCATCCCGAGCGCCATGAGGTCGCTCGGCGTGCTCACCGTGCTCGGTGAGGCGCCGCTCGTGTCAGTAAAAGTCGTGTGAGTGAGGTGAAGATCCGCCGCCTTCTTGGTCATCGAGGCGACGAATGCATCGACGGTACCGGCGTCCCAGCGCGCGAGCGTGTCTGCGAAGTTGTTCGCGGAGGGGATGAGAAGTCCCTCGAGGAGGTCTCGCTCTGTCAGCCTCTCGCCTTCTCGAACCTCGACCACCGACTGCTTGGCCGCAAGGTCGGCCTCATACGACTGCACGTCCGCCGCGGTGATGATGACCGTCGGCCCGAGCTGGTCCAGCGTGATCGGCTTGTCGGTGAGGATGACGAGCGCGGTCATCACCTTGGTCACGCTCGCGGCGGAGGCCGGCTGATCGTTTCCTGAGCTCGCGATCAGGCCCAGGCCAGATGCGCCAACCGCAGCGGGCCCCGTTTTCGGCCAGGGCAGGCTGGGCGCAGTCCCCTGCACCGTTTCCTGGCTGTGAAGCGAGGCGGTGGCAGCCACCGCCGGCACCGGCCGGAACCAGTTCCAGGCTGCCACGGCGACGATCGCGGCCACGAGCAGGACTGCCAGTCTCCCGACCATTGGAAACATGATGATCGTCGCGTAAACTTCGCAGCTTGAATCTGGAGGCGATCGCGCCGCTGGTCGCCGCTTCGCTGTTCGGCCTCATTTCAGGCTTCAACGACGGCGGCAATCTCATGGCCTCGTTCACATCGGGCCGCGTGATATCGCCGCGAGTCGCCGCTCTGCTATTGCTATTCAGCCTCGCCGGGCCTCTCGCGCTTGGCACTGCGGTGGCTCAGACGGTCGGCTCAAACGTGATCGACTTAAGAGCTCAGGGTGAGCTCAGCTTCGTCCTCATCACCCTCTCGCCTCTATGCGTGGTCCTGCTCTCGCTCATGTTCGGAATCCCGACGAGCATGACCCTCGCCCTGGTCGGGGCGATGCTTGGCTGGGTGCTGGTGTCAGGAAATGAGACCGCCGTTCACTGGGCAGGAGTGGTGCGGATTCTCATCGGCATGCCGATCTCGGTGCTCGGCGGCGGGCTGCTCGCGCTGATCGTGTACAGGACGGTCAGGCGCTTCCTCGGCGCTCGACCTCACGCGTCGCTGCTCAGCCTGGCCAAGTTTCAATTCGTCACCGCTGCCATTCAGGCTTTCGCATACGGCGCCAACGATATGGAGAAGACTGTCGGGCTGATCGCAGTCGCCATGTCTTTTCCGAACCACGGACAAACGGTGGCCTTTGCGGGTGCGGCGCCTATCATTGGCGCATTCGTTTTCTTTTTCGCCGGAGCGCTTATCGGAGGATCGCGGGTCGCTGGTCGCATCGGACTCGGCGTCCTGAAGGTGCGTCCCATGCAAGCGCTTTCACAACAGCTCGCATCCGGAACCGTGGTCTCGGTGCTGGCGGTGGTCGGCGCTCCGGTCAGCATGACGCAGACGATTGACGGAGGGCTGGTAGGGGTCGGCGCCGCGCTCCGCGCGTCATCGGTGCGCTGGGGAATCGTTCGCGAGATGCTCGGCAGCTGGCTCCTGACGCTGCCGCTGGCGCTCGTCTTCGCGGCATTGTTGCACCTTGCGGTCAGGGTGACGGGGCTGGCGCCGTGAGCTTCGGCCGCACCTTCAAGGCGCTGACGAGGTCGAACGATCGGCGTTTCATCGCGCTTCTCAGCCAGCAGGCTGACCTGACGGTGAGGGCGCTGCAGGTCCTCGAAAAGTTCGGGCGCGAGGCGAGCGGCAACGTCGACCTCGTGGAACAGCTCAAGGAGATCGAGCGCGAAGGCGACGCGGCAAGGCGCGTCCTCATCGATGAGCTGCTGCACACCTACGCGACGCCGTTCGACCGCGAGGACCTCTTCGCGCTGTCGCGTGCCATCGACGACATCCTCGACGCGGCCAACGAGACCGCCATCGAGCTTGCGATGTACAGGATCGGCCCTCCCGATGGCCTGAACGAGATGGCGAAGGTGCTCACCGAAGGCGCTCGCCACATCAGCGCCGCCGTCGGCGAGCTGCTCGATCACCCCGGCGTCGCCGCCGAGCATGCGGTCCGAGCCAAGCGCTCAGAGAACCGAATCGACAGCCTCTACCACCACGCAGTAGGACAGCTCTTCGACAGCAAGGCGGAGATGAGCCTCATCCTGAAATCCAGGGAGATCTACAGGCACCTCAAGAACTCCGCAGACCGCATCGACAGCGCAGCCGACGAGATCTCGGTGATCGTCATCAAGCGGAGCTGAGCTAGGACTACCTCTTACGCACAGCTGCCGACCGGCGTGGCGGTCGATGTTGAATCGAGGGTCAGGCCACTCCCAGCACGCCACAGGTAGATGCCATCGCCTCCCTGGAGCCAGATGCCCTGGGGATCGGCCAGGAAGGCGCCGTAGGTCGACACGTCTAAGCTCGCATCTGTGTAACGGAACCCGAAGCTGGGAATTACGTTCCTAAGAGACCTGTTTTGATTGGAGAAATGAAAAAGCTCGACGGCATCCATCACATCTCATCCATCACCGCCGACGCCCCGGGGAACGTTGCCTTTTACGCGGGGGTCATGGGCCTTCGGCTGGTCAAGAAGACAGTGAACCAGGACGACCCCACCGTCTACCACCTCTTCTATGCGGACGAGAACGCCAGCGCGGGCGCTGACATGACCTTCTTTGAGTATCCGGGCGTCGCGCGAGGGCGGGCCGGCGCCGGGATGATCCACCGCATCGCCTTTCGAGTCGGTTCCGAGAAGGCCCTCGATTTCTGGCAGCACAGGCTTGCGCATGCGGGAATCGACACCGAACGATCTGAGAAGAGCCTCCTTTTCGGAGACCCTGAAGGCCTTCGCCTCGAGCTGCTGATCGACGACGTGTCCGACGCGCCGCTAATCGCCGAGCACCCTGAGATCCCTGCCGAGCACGCTCTGAGGGGCTTCGCGGGAGTTCGCGCCTATTCGAACGCTCCCGAGCACAGCCAGTCCCTTCTGGAAGGCGCTCTTGGTTTCCGCAGCGCCGGGCCCGGCTGGTTCGAGTCGCGCGGCGAGAATCGTGGCTCCTTCTACATCTATGATGCGGCGCCCGAAAGCCGCGGGGTGAGCGGCGCCGGTACCGTCCACCACGTCGCCTGGTCGTCGACTTTGGAGGACCACGCCGCGTGGCGTGAGAAGGTGGTCGAAGCCGGCGCTCGGCCGACGCCGATCATCGATCGTTACTACTTCAGGTCGCTCTACTTCCGAGAGCCGAGCGGGGTGCTGTTCGAGATAGCGACCCTGGGGCCGGGATTCACAACTGATGAGCCTCTCGAGCACCTTGGCGAGCGCATCTCGCTCCCGCCGCCATTCGAGCACCTCCGCGACCAGGTCGAGCGGACGCTGACGCCTCTACCCAACCCCCGCGTGACCGCGCGAGCGCCGGCCGGCTCGTAAGACCGGCGCCGTCATCGCCACAGCCGCCGCCCGGCGCGCCTGTGAGCCGCGTTTCGAATTCCATCTCAATCTCCTGCCACAGGGGTATGGTTGCCGCGATCAAGCCGTGAAACCGTGAAGGCAGCTCGGAGCCTCCTCGACGACCCTCGTGTGTTCGACGCGGTAGTCGTCCTGCTTGCAACCTGGTTTCTTCTGTCCGCGTATGTCACAGCCTGGGCATACGTGATAAGGCCCCAGGGGGTCCCTGATGCGGCCGCTGCAGGCCTTGTTGCGGTGAGCGCGTCCTGGTTCGCTCTCACCGGCTTCCTCTTTTTTGCCTTTGGCCGGGGGCTCGGCCGCGGCAAGCCGTGGAACCGCGCCCTCCCCGACGGCTACGTGGGCACGCTGGCGGCTTCGCTCGTATTCGGGGCGGCCTGGATCGCCGACACCTCCATCTGGGTGCCTTTCGTCGGGCGCAACCAACTGGGCCTAGAAGCGCTTTTCACGCCGCCCCACCTGGTCGAGATCGCCGCCGCCGCGATCATCGTCAGCGGCCCCGTCCGGGCGGCGGCCCGACGAGGTGAGACGACCGCAAGCACCCTGACGTTGACGTCAGTCGCCCTCCTGCTTTCGGTGCTCACTTTCGCCACGCAGTTCGCCCATCCGCTGATCGATCCGTGGTCGTCCGGGGCCCTCCCTTACCGTGTCGAATTGCAGGGCATCCAGCTGACGTGGATCGCCGACAATCTCGGCGTCGCGTCGGTCCTGGCCCAGGCAGCGATCCTGGTCGGGACCGCGCTCCTTTTGAACACCGCGTTCAAGCTGCGCTTTGGCTCGCTCACGTTGGTCTTCGCCGTCAACGGAATCTTCGTGACGATCACCAAGCAGAGCTACGACCTCCTGCCAGTGGCGATCCTCACCGGACTGGCCGGAGACCTGTGGCTGTGGTGGGCACGACGTTGGCCTGGCCGGCGCGGGGCGTCGCTTGGAGCGGTGATCGCCGGTGCCTTCGCCTTCCTCTCCATAGTCGCTGTTGCACTGGTCGGCGGAGGTAGCGCGTGGAGCATCTCGTTGTCCTCGGCAGTCGTCTTCGCGGCGACGATGTTGGGCTGGCTGATGGGGCGACTGCTGCCTGCGGGCCTGCCTTCCGCGATGGTGCTGGCCCCGACACCGACGGTCGGCGAGCCAATCGAGACGCACTGGACGAGGGATCCCGAGAGCACAGTCCGGCCGCAGCTTGTCAAGGCAGCGCTCGATGACCTCGGAACGCCAGAGAGGCTCGGACGCAGCCCTCTCGCCTTGTTACCCGGCGTTTCACGCGGCGGTTCTGCGGCCAGCGACCTGCGCGCTCTCCTGGTTGACGTGATCGCAGACCTGGCGGCGTCCGCCGCTCCGCGCGACGCCGAGGCTGGCCGCCTGCTCCTCGACTATTACGTCAAGAGAGTCGGCAGCCACGAGGTGATCATGGAGCGGCTTCATCTCTCGCGCCCTACCTTCTACCGGCGTCTGCAGCGCGGTTTCGCGCTTGTCGCCGAACGGCTTGACGAGCTGAGCGAGTTCGCTCATCGCGTCCCTGTCAACGATTGAGACCCATTTCGGAACAAGAGAGACTGACCTCGATACCGGTCCGGTCCCAGTGTTTCGGACATGGCTGAGCTGCTGAGTCTCGAACACCTCGCGACCCTCGGGGTGATCACCGGGTGCATCGCCGCCCTTGTGATCGCGGCGCGCCTACGACCGGGGGCCTGGATGGTGCCGACCTGTAGGGCCGTGGCTGTGCTCATCGTCGTCAACGAATGCGGGTGGTGGGTCTGGCTCGCCTTTCAGCACACCTGGTCGGCGAGCTACGCGCTGCCGCTCCAGCTCTGCGACGTCGTCGCGTTCGTCTCAGCCGCTGCTCTCTGGACCCGCCGCCCTCTACTCGTCGAGCTCAGCTATTTCTGGGGCCTGGCCGGCACGGCGAACGGCCTGATCAGCCCCGACGTTCCTACCCACTTTCCTAGCTACCTCTTCCTTCAATACTTCATCGCGCACGGCACGATAGTGGCGGCTGCGCTCATCCTCGTCGTCGGCCTTCGGATCACGCCACGTCGCGGCGCTGTTGCGCGGGTCTTCGGGCTGACTGTCGTGCTGGCCGCAATCGACGCGGTGGTGAACCTGATCGTCGGCAGCAACTACCTGTACCTGCGCCACACGCCTGACGTGCCCAACCTCCTCGACCTGTTGGGTCCGTGGCCGTGGTACATCGTCGCGGCGGCGGGCCTGGCCCTGGTGATCTTCACGGTTCTGGATCTCCCGTTCTGGATTGGTCGCCGCCGGCTCGCGCAAAGGATTCCTCAAGGCATCAAGGCAGGCTGATCGGCTCCGCTACAGTTTCTGGCCATGCCCCCGATGCTCGAGGCGGCGATCGGCTTCGTCATCCTCGCGATTGACCTGTACGACGTTTTCCAGTCGGTGGTCCTGCCCAGGCCATCGGTGGGGAAGCTGCGAGTCTCGACATGGATCGTTCGGCCAATGTGGGCGACCTGGCGGTGGTTGGGGAATCGGGAGTCCCGCATCGACAGGCGCGAGAACTGGCTTGGCACCTTCGGTCCGGTCGGCCTTATTGCCCTGCTCGCCTTCTGGAGCACGTCGAGCATCCTGGGCTACGCCCTGATCCTCGATTCCATCCGAGACCAGATCCAGCCTCCGCCATCTGACTTCTGGACGTCGCTCTACTTCTCGGCGGGAACCCTGCTCCCGTTGAGCTACGGAGAGATCCTGCCCATGGGCGGGATCGCCCGCATAGTGATCATCGCCGAGAGCGCTACGGGGATAGCCCTTATCGCTCTAGTGATCAGCCTGCTCTTCTCTCTATACGGATCATTCCAGCGGCGAGAAGAGCTCGTCGTCACCCTGGATGCGCTGGCGGGCGCGCCGCCGGCGGGTCTGCAAATCCTCGAGACCGTTTCGAGCCACCGGATGCCTGATGAGCTCCGCGCGACCTTCGATGACTGGAGGAGATGGTCGGCCGCGGTGCTCGAGAGCCACCTCGCGTACCCGATCCTCGTCTTCTTCCGATCGAGCCACGACAACGAAGCGTGGTTGAACTCCTTCGGCGCAGTCATGGATGCGGCGACGCTGGTGTTGAGCACCCTCGTGATCGAGGATGCGACCGAGGGACATGCAAGATTGATGTTCAAGGTGGGAAACCACCTTGTCGAAGACCTCGCGTGGTACTTCCGTTTCAAGAACGTCGCCGTCCCCATCGTTGAGCGCCAGGAGTTCGACGATGCGCGCGAACGGCTGATCAAGGCCGGCTATCACTGCCGCGAGAGCGACGCCGCGTGGACTGACTTCGCGAGCCTTCGTTCGATGTACGCCTCGCCGCTGAATCAGCTCGCACAACGCCTTTCGATAATGCCCGCAAGGTGGATCGGCGATCGCTCGTACCTTCCACACGTGCAGCGGCCGGCCGCCCGCGCACGCATGCCGAAGCGAGCTCGTTAGCTCAGGCGAGCGCCTACCACTCCCCCGCATGCCTCAGGGCACCCGGCCTGCCGTCCGGGTCGTAGATGTTTCTGTACAGCACCCCTGCCCAAAGCCGAGTCACGCGCGACGGCTGGATGCGCGGGTGCGGCCTCACGCGGCCAGGCGGGCGCTCGCCGCGCTCACCTTCCACATGCCAGCGGTCCAACGCCGCGGCAGCCTGATGGAATTTCGCCACCGCCTCGGCAGGATCGACGAGGTCGTGATCGTCGCCTAGCTCGCGGCCGAGATGCTCTCGCCACAGCAGCAGGCGCAGGTCGCGCGCGTACTTGCGCGCGCCGTCGCCAAGTCCCGCGGGGTCTGTCGGCGCCCTGGGATCACGCTCGTCGTCCATCACCGCGCATGCGATCTCCGAGTCGTGACCCCACGATCGACGATTGAAGTTGTCGGACCCCACCGAGGTCCAGACATCGTCGATCACGCATACCTTGGCGTGGACATAGACCGGAACTCCGTCAACGTTCTCGATGTCGAACACTGAGACTCGGTCCCCGCCTGCGTCGAGCAAGGCCCGCACCGCCTGCTCCCGGCCCACCTGGTTGGGCGGCAGCGTCAGCGCACCGGCCTGGTCGAAGTATCTGGGAACTACCGCTATGAGGTGCAGGTCAGGGTTGAACGTGAGAGCTTCCACGAAGGATTTCATCACCTCGTTCGACCAAAGGAACTGGTCTTCGATGTAGATGAGCCTGCGAGCGCGACGGAGTGCCTTCTCGTATGCGCGAGCGATGCTGCGCTCGCCCTGCGGAGCGAACGGATAACCCCATGGCCGCCGGCCGTAGGTGCGCAGCACCTGGACCGAATGGATCCCGGCGACCGGGGGGTCAGGCGGAATCGGCGGCAGGATGCTCGCCTTGCGGTCGGTCCGGCGCAGCACGTCATGAAGGATGCCGATTGGATCCCGGCTCAGCGGGCTCGGGTCCGCCCATCTCTCGCGGAACGTGAAGTCCAGGTCGCCGACAGCGGGGCCTGTGATGGCGACCTGGACGTCATGCCAGGGCGGCGTCCTACCGTAAACGGGCGCCATCGACTGGCGCTGCGGGTCGCCGGCATGATCCGAATCGTCCTGGCGGCTGTGACAGAGG
>DAIUFK010000005.1:27024-73940 GCA_036844615.1 Candidatus Dormiibacterota bacterium
CTGGCGCTGCGGGTCGCCGGCATGATCCGAATCGTCCTGGCGGCTGTGACAGAGGTCGATGCCGCCGACAAACGCAAGGTCCCCGACTTGATCCTTCGCGTGGCGGATGACCACAAGCTTCTGATGATGGGAGCCACCGAGCCGCACCCGTTGATCGAGGAGCACCTCGCCCCCGGCTTCGTTCACGATCGCGCCGAGGTGGCGGTTCTCCTTGGCGCTGAATCCGAGACGGTCTGCATGCGACCGCCAGAGCAGGCCTTTGACAGCGACTCCGCGCCGCACCGCAGCTGTTAGAACCTTGCCGATCTCGGTTTCGGGGCCGTCGCCGAGGCGCTGGTCGGGGTCGCTGCGCCAGTCGGTGAACAACAGCTGGTCGCCCGCGCCCAGCTCGCCGATCGCTCCCAGCAGGCGGCGAAAGTAGGTCGCGCCGTGGACCAGGGTTTCGACGTGGTTGCCGGTGGTCCAGGCCGCCCCCGGGTGCCGCCGGTCGAGCCCGGTAAAGGAGTTGTCTCGTTCCGAAGCCGTCAGAAACCAGTCCTCGAGGGCGCCCGCCGGTGGTGGTTCAGGCCGCATCGGGATCAGATTAAGGATCGGCGCCCCCTGGGGCCGTGTTATGGCGGTTGTTTCCGATCCCAAACCATGATCCGTAGTCGATGCTCCGGTGAGATTGTCCCCCTGAGCCGTTCTCACTGCGAGGATCTGACGATCGCCAGCGCTGCCCAACGTCCTCGAAGATCAAATCGGATCGCAGCTAGGAGGTCCACAGTGTCGACAATTCAAAGAGGCTCCGGCGAAGTCAAGCAGGCGGCGGCCAACCCCCTGCTCGAGCTGCTCGAGCGCCTGGGATACGTTGTCCGCGGCGTGCTCTACGCGGTCATGGGCTTTCTCGCCCTGCGGATAGCGCTCGCAACCCCCGGCGGCAAGGCCACCGACCTTTCGGGAAGCCTTGTGTGGTTGATCGGCAACCCGCTCGGAAAGCTGGTGCTGATCGTGACCATCATCGGCCTCGTGGCGTACTCCATCTGGGGCTTTGTGCGTGCGATCTACGATCCGCTGCATCGCGGTCGCGACGCCAAAGGGATAGCGGCGAGAGTCGGCTTTGTGACGAGCGCCGTCTCCTACCTGGCGATCGCTTTCTTCGCCCTGACAATACTTGGCGGGCAGGGCTCGAGCTCTCACGACAGCACCCAGAAAACGGTGGCCACCCTGCTCGCGAATCCGGGCGGTGGCTTCATCACCGAACTGCTCGGCGTCGTCGCCATAGTCATCGGCATCGGGCAGTTCATCGAGGCCTACCGGGCCACCTTCGCCAAAGACCTGAAGGCTGCCGAGATGACCCAGTCCGAAAGAGAGATCGCGATTGGCCTCGGCCGCTTCGGAATGGCAGCTCGGGGCGTCACCTTCCTCGTCATCGGTTGGTTCCTCTTCCAGGCGGGACTCCACCACGCCCCCGGCCAGGTCCAGGGCTTCGGCGGGGCCTTCCTGTTCCTGCTGGCCCAGCCTTACGGGCGCTGGCTTCTGGGCATCGTCGCGCTTGGCTTTATTGCTCTCGGACTCCATTCATTCGCTTGCGCGCGCTGGGTCCGCCTGCTCGGCAGCACGGGTTGATATCAATTCAACCGCTGTCCAATCCACCTCTTCAACGGAACAAGCCATGACCACATCCACGCAGGGCAAGAAGACGACCGCCAAGCAGGCGACAAGCCTGCTGATCATGAGCTCCAAGGCGGGCTCCATGACCCCCCAGATCGAAGCCAAGCTCCGCAAGGCTTTCGCCACCAGCCTGATTGTCGAATTCGATCCGAAGATGGACATCGAGAAGCTGGTCTCCCCAACGGCCACGGTCATGGTGGCGGGCGGGGACGGCAGCATCGGCTGGGTGGTGCGCAAACTCGCCGACACCAAGCACCCGCTCGGCATTCTCTCGATGGGCACCTTCAACAACTTCGCGAAGTCTCTGCATCTGCCCACCAACGTCGAGGGGGCGATTGAGGTGATCAAGAAAGGGCACCCGCATCCGATAACCCTCGGCCGCGTGAACAAGACGATCTTCCTCGAGGCCGCGGCGATGGGATTGTTCGGAGAGACGATCGCCGCGGGCGAATCCGCGAAGGACCGAGCGTTCGGAGCTTTTGCCGAGGACATGAAACACATTGCCGAAGCGAAGCCCTTCACATACGAGCTGACCGGTGACATCCGGGGCAGTGGGAGTGCCATGTCCCTCGTCTTCACCAACACCACATCGATCGGCTCCCAGATGCCGGTCAGCGACAAGACGCCGGTGGATCCATACCTGGAGCTGTCGGTGCACGCGGGCGCAAGTCGCACGGATATCGTCAAGCGAGTGCTCGCTCGCGCCGTTCTGTCCAAACACAAAGAAGGAGGCCTTGGCCAGGTGTTTAAATTCCGCAAGCTCGTCGTGACCACCAAGCCGCAGGTACGGATCTACGCGGACAACGCTCAGGTTGGGCGCACGCCGGGCACCATCACCGCCGAGCTGAGCGCACTTCAGGTGATCCTCAGCCGATGAGCGCGCAACCCAAGGACGCTACGGCGCCCCTCGCCGAACCGAAGCAGGCCGCCGCCGAGGTCATCGCAGGGCGACCTGGGCCGACCGCCAGGCGCTGGCTCGGACCCACTGCCCTTGTCGTCCTCGCCCTTTTCGCGATCGACACCTATCTGGTCGTCGCCAACGACGTGCTTCCGACCGACGTCCCGATCGCCAGGTTCATTCAGAACTTCAATTGGGGCCCGATCGTATATCCGATGGAGCTCATCAACGCAAGCGCCGGCATCTGGCAGGTTCTGGTCGGCCTCGTTGCGGTGGTCGCGCTCTTCATCCTCGAGCGGCGCGCAGGTTGGCTGATGTTGATAGGCAGCATCTCCAGCCTGCTCGACAACATCATCAAGCTCGTGATCACACGGCAGCGGCCACCCGCGGACCTCGTACATATCCTGTCGCCGACGACCGGCTTCAGCTACCCGAGCGGGCATGCTGTCTTTTTCACCTGGATGGCCTTCATGATCGCCGTGTCCCTCGCTCCCAGGATCAGGCCGGCCCTCAGGCCGATCCTCTGGATCCTCGCCATGATCGTGATAGTGCTCACGTGCATCGCACGGGTGTGGGCGGGCGCTCATTGGCCAAGCGATGTGTTGGGTGGCGTGCTGCTCGGGGTCGGCTGGTCGGCTTTCGTGCTGTGGCTTCCCGAGCGCTGGCTCCCCTCCCCCAACTTCCGATGGTTTCGCGGGCGCGCCCGGGCGACGTCATAATCCGGCTCCCCTTACTTATCGTCGCCATCGCAGTGGCAGTGGCTGCGGGGGTCCTCGCGGCAATCGTCGTGATGCACCCCTACCTGTCGCTGGACGCGACACTCCAGGACGATATCCAGTCGACCAACTGGGGTCCGCTCACGCTGACATTTCCCTTCCTCACCTGGCTTGGCGGACCCGGTGGAACCATCATGCAGGTGGTCGTCATCGTTCTCGTGCTCGTGTTGAATCGTCGAGGCTGGATGCTTGCTCTCGCCGGCCTTGCGGGCGGCCTGTCGTACCTCGCCGTCGTCAACCTGGTGAACAGGCCGCGACCGACGGCTGCCCAGATCCTTCGCGTAACCGAGCATCCCGGCTCTACAAGCTTTCCAAGTGGGCACCTCATCTTCATCACCATCAGCGCTGCGGTTTTGATGCTGTGCGTTGGCTACAGGTACCTGCCGCGGTGGGCGATACCGATAGGTTGGGCAATCGTGGCGGGCATTGTTCTCGTGGCAGGGCTGGACCGGATCTACGGAGGGGCGCACTGGCCGACCGACGTGGTCGGCGGCTTCCTCATCGCCGCCGCCTGGCTGAGCTTCGTTGCATCGATTCGGTGGATCTCAGATCGAGCGATGGCGCCTAGACGCGCCGACCAGCCGAGCGCCCACCCCGCTTCTTGAAGAGCCAGGCGCCGAAGGTGCCCAGGCCGACACCTATAACGCCACCGACCGCGGCGTCGCTTGGAAAGTGCACGCCGAGGTGGACCCTTGACGCGCCGACCGCCGCCGCCAGCCCGTAGACCAATGGAGCAGATTTCGGGTAGTAGAAGGCGAGGGCTGTCGCACCCGCAAACGAAGAAGCGGTGTGACCCGACGGAAAGGAGTGATCCGGCGGCCGGATCCCGACCACAAGTGCTTCACGGTCGACGAATGGGCGCACTCGGCGAAACATCGGCTTGATGCGCACCTGCACGACGTAGGTCGCCGCAAGGGATGAGAAAGCAGTGGCCATGCCCGCGCGACGGCCCTTGCTGCCGCCCAGGATGGCCAGGGCCACTCCGCCCGCCACCCAGCCGAGGCCCTCGCCGAGGTCAGAAAGCACGCTGACATAGCGGTCGCTTGTCGTCGTGTGCGGCAGGCCATTGATCATGTGGTAGAGGCGGCGATCGAAGCCCGCCGGAGCGGGAGGCGCGACCACCACCTTGACGTCGCCCGAGTCGACGTGGACCTCCACCGGCCCCGCCCCGGCGACAGGCGTGGTAGTAGGCATGTCTTTGGGCTTCTTGTCCTGCGTGTCGGCCGCCGTTTGTCGGGCCGGGGTAGGCGCACCGGCCGGCGCGGCCTGCCGGGTCGCCGATCTGCGCCTGGCGGCGGGCCGGCTCTTCTCGGTTGTCATGCCTGGCTAGTCCGCCTGTGGTGGTGTGCTCGGCCCCTTGCGCCGCGCGCGCCCTGCCACCATCCGAAGCTGGAGGAGGCGGGCGGCTCCAAATGCGAAGACGATGACCGCCCCGAGGATGAGGGCGAAGAGCAGCGCCACCGCGAGCGGTAGATTGCCCTCGAACATCAGGAACTTGATCTCGACGCTCTGCTGGTTCTGCAGGATGAAGACCAGGATCACCACCAGGGCCAAAAGGCCGATCACGATGGCGGTCCACGCGCCGCTCAGGCGGGTGCGCCGCTCCCCAGGAAGCGGTCCTTCCGCCTCTTTTTCGGGTACCGGAGCCGGTTCGTCCTTCGGTGTCTCAGCGATATTCATGCCTGTATATCAAATAACGCCCAGCGGGGTCTGTTGACGCGGGAATGGCCCGATCACACTTGATCGGTACCATTTCGCCATGGCGACACGCGCGGAGTGGGCTCGTGTCGGCTACCAGGGTGAGCCTGGCGCCTACTCGGAAGAGGCTGCCCTGGCGATCCTGCCGGCCGCCACCACCGTCGGCTTCCCGACCTTCTCCCGCGCCTTCGACGCCGTCGCCGAGCGTGAGGTTGATGCCGCGGTGCTGCCGGTGGAGAACTCGCTGGGCGGCATCGTGCAGGAGGTCAATGACCTGCTGTGGGAGCGCCAAGGGCTTCGCATCAGCGGCGAGGTGATATTTCCAGTCCGCCACTGCCTGCTTGGACGCGGCGAGCCGGTGGTCAGGGCGCTGTCGCATCCTCAGGCGCTCCTGCAGTGCAGGCGTTTCCTGGAGGCCCGAAAGATCCAGGCGGTCACCTACCACGACACCGCGGGCGCCGCCAGGGCCGTGGCGGAGGGCATGGTGGTCGGCAGCGCGGCGATCGCGAGCGCGGCGGCGGGCCGGCGCTACGGATTGAAGATCCTTGCCGAGGGGATCCAGGACGACGACTCCAACCAGACTCGATTCCTGATCATCGACAGGGGTCCAGTCCAGCGCCCCGGCGCGGCGGGCCTCACGAAGGCCTCGCTCGCCTTCATCGGATCGCACAGGCCGGGCAGCCTTGTCACCGCCCTGCAGTGCCTTTCCGAGCGCGGCATCAACCTGACACGTCTCGACTCCCGGCCCATGCCAGACCGCCCTTGGCAGTACAGGTTTTACGTGGATTTCGAGGTCGACGATCCGGCGTCGGCGAACGCCGCTTTGGAGGCGCTCGCCAAAGAGACGACCGAGGTCAAGTTGTTCGGAACCTATCCCGCAGCGGGCGAATAGGCGAGACTTTGCGCTTGATGCCGTCCAAACAGCAGTCCAAACGCGTCCCCAACCTTTTCGATTCGAAGATCTTTTCGGTCGAGAGGATCGAGCTCGATGGAGTGGAGGAGAGTTTCCTACGCGGCGGCAGGAACCTGTTCCCCCTCCTGCCCAAAGCCCTTGCCGGCATCTCGCAGATCGGCGTCATCGGCTGGGGCTCGCAGGGCCCGGCCCAGGCCCAGAACCTCAAAGAGTCTCTTGCCGGGACCGCAGTGAAAGTGGCGGTCGGGCTGCGCAAAGGGTCCGAGTCGATGGCCGAGGCGAGGGCCGCCGGCTTCTCGGAGGCCGACGGCACGCTGGGTGAGATGTTCGAGGTCATCCGCAAATCCGACCTCGCGATCCTTCTCATCTCTGACGCCGCCCAGGCGCAACTCCACAAGAAGGTGTTCGAGGCGCTCAAGCCTGGCGCGACGCTGGGCCTCTCGCACGGCTTCCTGCTCGGGTACCTCGAAACCACCGGCGAGCGCTTTCCGGCGAACGTCAACGTCATCGCCGTATGCCCTAAGGGCATGGGGCCGTCGGTGCGAAGGCTGTACGAGCAGGGCAGAGAGGTGAACGGCGCGGGCATCAACACGAGCTTTGCCGTCGAGCAGGACCTCGACGGGCGAGCCACGGACGTCGCCCTCGCGTGGTCGGTGGCGCTCGGGGCGCCCTACACCTTCAGGACGACATTGAAATCGGAGGTGGTCTCCGACCTCTTCGGGGAGCGAAGCATCCTGCTCGGCGCGGTCCACGGGATCGTCGAGGCCCTCTATCAGCGGTACCTCGCTGAAGGCGCCAAGCCGGAGGATGCTTTCAACCGGGCGTGCGAATCGGTGACGGGGCCGATCCGCGAGACGATCTCGCGACATGGGCTGGTCGGCCTTGACGAGCACCTCGATGCTGACGGCAGGCGCGACTTCCGCCGGGCCTACGACGCGACCTACTCGTCGTTCAAGGGCGTGATGGCGGAAATCTACGACGAGGTCGCCTCAGGCAACGAGGTGAAGAGCGTGGTGATGGCTGCGAACCGCTTCGCGGAGTACCCGATGACGACCATCGAAGGCTCACCGATGTGGAAGGCAGGGGCGGAGGTGCGGCGGCGCCGCGGTCAGATCAAGACAGGTGTCGACGGATTCACCGCCGGGACGTTCGCCGGCGCGATGATGGCGCAGGTCGACATCCTCGTGGAGCACGGCCACCCTTACTCGGAGATCGCCAACGAATCGATCATCGAAGCTGTCGACTCTTTGCTCCCTTACATGCACGCTCGAGGGGTCGCCTACATGGTGGACAACTGCTCGACCACCGCGCGGCTCGGAACGCGCAAGTGGGGGCCACGCTTCCAGGCCATGCTGGAGCAGGTCACCTTTCCGGCGACCAAGGACCGCGCTGCGACGCCTGACGAGATGCCTGAAAACTTCCTGACGCACCCCGTCCACGAGGTCCTCCACCGCCTGTCAGCGATGCGCCCTGCCGTCGACATAGCGGTTACCTAGAGATAGGTGTCCGTCGTCAGGTTGTACAGCCTCGGGTTCAGGCCTATCACCTGGTCGGCGTCGATAGGGACGTCCACGAGGATTGACCGGCCCTTGCTTGCGTAGCAGGCGTCAAGGATCTCGTCCAGGTTGCCGAGGTCCGGCCGCAGCCGGTAGCCGTCCCACCCGTGCGCCTTGGCGGCGGCGACGAAATCGATTGGCGCGAGCTTGCCGTGGTAGCGGCCCTTGTCCACGTCGGGGATGACCACCTCCAGGCCCTTGTCGACGATCGCGTAAGTCCCGTTGTTCACGATGAACAGGTTCATGCCGATATTCGCCGCCTCGGCGAGCCCGCCGCCGTAAAGCCTCCAGCAGCCGTCACCCGAGAAGACAAAGGTGTGCAGGCTCGGATCGGCCGCCCTGGCGCCGACGCCAAGCCCGAAGGCGCCTCCCATCGCGGAGCCGTCGTGGACGGTGTGGAACGGTATCGACTGGTGCGGCCGCTGCGTGACGTACTGGCGGTCCTTGTAAGCGGTGCAGACGTCGTCGAAGCCGATGCTGTGAGGGCGCCACGATCGATAGAGCTCGCCGTAGAAGTCGAAGGCGTCGACGCACCCCTTCCTCACCTCGCGTGAGATCGTCCGTGTGTTGAGATCGCGCGGCAGGTCCACCCTGGGCCGCTCCCCAACTTTGCCCTTGAGCCTTGGAAGGACCTCCTGGAGCGTCTTCTCGATGTCACCGCGCACTACCCGGTAATCGCCTTTGACGCGGTGCCTGAAGTCCCCGTCCTTGTGGCCGTAAGGCTCGTTCCAGGCGGTGAAATGCCACACGTGCCCTGCCGGGATCGGGCTGAGGTTCAGCGAATACTCGCCCGAGTCGAAGCCGAGGCTGATGACTATGTCGTCGGCATTGATGCTGCGCCAGAGCTTCATCGCCTCGTCGTTGCCGCCGAAAGAGATGTAGCCGTAGCCGTATGGGTTGTCTCGCGAAACCGCGTTGGCGCCGTTCACCGACCAGACGGTGGGCGCGCTCAGGAGCTCCGACAGCTCGGTGGTGAGCGTCGTGATGCCGGGGCATCGCGCCGCCTCGGCGCCGACATAGATGATCACCCGGCGTCCCTGGATGAGACCCGGCAGCTCGTGGACGAAGCGGTCGGCGTCGACCTTGTCGAACGTGCGCTGTCGCTCGACCTTGGGCACGTCGACCTGCACCTGTTGCGACAGGATGTCAGGGTGGAAGGCGATCGCCACAGGCTTCGATTCCGCCAGGATCGCCTGGGCCTGCTCGAGCTGCGCCTGCAGCTTTGTGATGTCCTCTATCACGAGGCACGCATCGCCAAGCTCCGCCCGCAACTGGGGAATCACGTTCATCCCGTGCTCCGAAACGTCCTGCAGCGGCGAGAGGCCGATGGAGAGCGTGGAGTTGAGGGCGATCACGTAAACGGCAGGGATGTTGTGCAGCTTGGCGTCGGTGATGCCGCTCGACCCGAGCTTGGTCGCCGCCCCCGTCGTGGTGAGACAGCCCGCGATGCGGCCCGACGCGAGGTAGTACCCGAGCGGGACGAAGCCTGCGACGTACTCCCCCATGGTCTGCATGCGAGGCGTCCCGTCACCGATCTGCTCGAGGCCGAGGAGCGGCTCGAGGTGCTTGGCGACGTGGATCAGGCCGCCGCCGTTCACGCCTGAGAAGAAATCGATTCCCCACTTTCGCAGCGTGTCGATGAGGGCGAAGTTTCCGCTGGTTCGTTCCAGCGCGACGTCGGTCCGGCGACCTGTGGCGGTGCTCACTGGTTTTCTCCTTGCTGCTCTGGTCTTCAAACTTTTTGACGGGTGGACCCGAGGACCTCGGGCGCGTTGCCCGCTCGCGTGGGAAGCCTGTTGGCTGCGCTGACGACAGCTCTCAGAGACGCGGTGAGGATGTTGGAGTGGAGGCCCACCCCCCACACCGCCGCACCCTTGTCGCCGGCCGCCTCGATGTATGCGACAGCTGTCGCGTCGGAGCCGGCGCCTACCGCGTGCTCGACGTAGTCGACGACCTGCAGGGCGATGCCGCACTCTCGGTCCAGCGCATCGGTCAGTGCGGCGATGGGACCGTTGCCGCTGCCGACGATTGTTCGCTGAGCGCCTCCGGCTCGAATCACAGCCTGCAGCCTCGTGCGGTCGGCACCAGTTCCCGCGTGGTCGCTGGTGTCGGTCTCAACCAGCTCGAGGACCGCTTTGGGGGCGAGATAGGTGACCTCGAACGCCCGCCATATCTCCTCCGGGGTGATCTCCTTGCCCGTGGTGTCGGTGATGCCCTGGATCACCTTCATGAACTCGATCTGCAGCCTTCTCGGCAGGTCGAGGTGGTAGTCGTTCTTGAGGATGTAGGCGACGCCGCCCTTTCCTGATTGGCTGTTGACCCGAATGATCGCCTCGTAGGTGCGGCCTACGTCGTGGGGATCGATGGGGAGATAGGGCACCTCCCACACCTCCCCCTTGGATGCGGCCAGCGCCTCCATGCCTTTCTTTATCGCGTCCTGGTGCGAGCCGGAAAAGGCTGTGTACACGAGGTCGCCCACATATGGATGACGCGGGTGGATCGGCAGCTGGTTGCATGCCTCCACGACCCGGCGGAGGTCGTCGATGTTGGAGATGTCGAGCTCAGGCTCGACGCCCTGGCTGAACAGGTTCAGCGCGAGCGTGATCACATCCACGTTGCCTGTTCGCTCGCCGTTGCCGAACAGCGTGCCCTCGACACGTTCCGCCCCGGCCATCAGGGCAAGCTCCGTCGCCGCGACGGCGGACCCTCTGTCGTTGTGGGGATGCACGCTCAGGACGAAGCTGTCCCGCCTCTTGATGTTGCGGTGGCACCACTCGATCTGGTCGGCATAGATGTTCGGGGTGCTCATCTCGACGGTCGCCGGCAGGTTGAGGATCATCTTCTGCTGGGGGGTCGGCTGCCAGACGTCGATGACTGCCTCCGAGATCTCCTTGGCGAAGTCGAGCTCGGTACCTGTGAAGCTCTCAGGCGAATATTCGAAAACGAACTCTGTCGAGCGGTGGTCCGAGGCCAGCCGCTTGATCAGCTCGGCGCCGCGGACGGCGATCGCCACGATGCCTTCCCTGTCCAGGCCGAACACCACGCGGCGCTGCAGCGCAGAGGTCGAGTTGTAAAGGTGGACGATGGCCCGTCGCGCGCCGGCGACGCTCTCGAAAGTTCGCTCGATCAGCTCGTCCCTCGACTGCGTGAGGACCTGGATGGTGACGTCCTCGGGGATCAGGCTCTCCTCGATCAGCATTCGCACGAAGTCGAAATCGGGCTGTGAAGACGACGGAAAGCCGACCTCGATCTCCTTGAAGCCCATCTTCACGAGGACGTCGAACAGGCGGCGCTTGCGGGTCACGTCCATCGGGTCGATCAAGGCCTGGTTGCCGTCGCGCAGGTCGACGCTGCACCACGCGGGCGCCGCGGTGATGGTGTTCCCCGGCCACCGGCGGTCGGGCAGGTCGACAGGCGTGAAGGGCAGGTACTTTCGGATCGGCATTCGCTTCATCTGGCTTCTTGGGTTCCTCTTGTCTGATTTCTGTCTGGTTTCTGGACTTTCCGGGGGGGAAAATCAAAGACCTCCTGGGTCACCGGACGCAGGAGGTCTCGCGAGCACCCGGCGGGGGCGCTCGCCTACGTAAGGAGCAGCTGGCCGGCTACGGAAGCCAAGCTCATGGTCCGCCTATGTTGCCTGTAAGGGCACCCGCTTGTCCAGTCGCTCAGTCACAAGAGCCCTGGCTCGGTTCAGTCTGCGAGCACCATGCAGGTGGTGGTTTTCAGGACCCCGTCGATCTCCTGGACGCCGGCGAGGATCGCCCTCAGCTCTGCGAGGTCCTTGGCCTGGATCGAGGCGACGATGTCGTAGTCGCCGGTGATGGCGTCGGCGGCCTGGACCCCTGCGACGTCGCGGATCGTTTTGGTCAGGGCAAGGGACTGGCCGTGCATTGCGTTGATGAACATGTAAGCCCTCATGCGACGCTCCTGCGCCTATTTAACCATGCGCCCTGCGCGCGCCTATTGATTGCGCCCGGCGAGGCTCAGAAGTCACGACGGCCGAGGAAGTGGGTAAGCACCTGCGGTCGCGAAAGCTCGTAGGCAGCGATCCGGTGGCCGCCCGGAGTCGTGAACGAGCAGCAGGGCCCCATCGGGATCTCCAGCGTTTGGGCCTTCTTCCAGCCTCGAGCCTTCAGGTCGCGCATGGCCGCCTTGAGGTCGTCGACCCTGTAGATCAGGATCGGCCGTTCGCCCTCCAGGTGGTCAGTCAGCAGGACGTGAGGCGGCCCTTGCGTCAGGCGGAGCATGGCGACGCGGGCGCCCATCCCCTCGATGGCGAATCCGACCTCAGCTCCCAGGACCTGGGTGAAGTATTCGAGATCCGCGCCGACGTCCTTGCTTGGCGTGTAGAGATAGTCGAGCTGGAGGAATGGGCCGCTCAAGCCGAGGGCCGCACGCCGTAGATCTTTGCCAGGTGGGCGGGTAGGGTCAGGTCCGCGTCGGCGTCCCGAAGCAGGCCTCCCTTCTGCAGGGCGCGCACCACCAGGCCCGAGCAGATCTGGTGGTTCCTGCGCATCAACCTGAGGTGCAAACCGAACAGCAGGTAAATGGCGCTTCCAGCGAGGGCAAGGAATCCGAACGCCTGCCCGACCTGCGCATTTGCATAGTCGACAGCGCGCTTTCGCCCTTCGGGCGGGAACTCATCGCCGAGCCTCACCAGGTGGTATTCCTTGGTTTCGTATTTCGCAATCGGGCTTCGCGTGACTCCAAAACTTTCAGCCTCCACCAGGGCGCCACCCTCATCGACCACCACAGCGCAATGGGTCCAATGGGCATAGATGGAATCGGGGCCGCGAAAGCGGATCTCCTGGGCGAGCCTGATCATTGCAGCGATCGGCCGGAACCGGTGCGTCAGGATGAAGTCGCCGGGGTCGAAGTGGGTGGCCTGCTCACCCGGACCGTACCTTTCGACTTTGGCCACGATCTCACCCTAGGGCATGAGACAGGCGGGGCACCACCAACAAAAAGAGGGCGCCCGACGCAGGTTGCGTCTGGGCGCCCAAATGGCACTTGCTAAGAGTCAGCGAACTCCGGCCTTGGCGCGAACCTCGTTCAGCCTTCCGCTTTTCACGTCGTACACGAATCCACGGATGCTCGACTTGTTGGGGATGAATGGACTCGCCTGGATACGAGCGATCGACTGCTTCACGTCGTCATCAGCATCGGCGAAGGCTTCCAGCGCGAAAGCCGGCCGGATGCCGACCTCAGCCTCGATCTTGCCCTTGACGTCGTCGTCCTTGAAGGTGACCATGCCGCAGTCCGTGTGGTGGATCAGCACTATCTCGTTGGTGCCGAGGAGCCTTTGCGAGATCGTCAGCGACCGGATCGCGTCGTCGGTCGCGACACCGCCTGCGTTGCGGATCACATGCGCCTCACCTTCATGCAGTCCAAGGATCTTATGCACGTCGAGTCGAGCGTCCATGCAGGCGAGCACCGCAATATGCTTGGCGGGCGGAAGCGGTAGGTCGCCCTTGGTGAACGATTTGGCATAGCTCTCGTTATTTCGAAGCAGCTCGTCAGTAACACTCATCTTTTCAAACCTCCAAAGGAATCCGATGGGCGGACGGGAATGCGAATTTGGCTCGGCCAATGTTGAGGGGAAAAACGGGGCCGGCAAAAGGCCGCGCGGCCCCTTCGGCGCTAAGGGCGCCACCTCCCCATTAAATGGGGAGGAAGATCAGCCCGTACAGATCGCTGACGAGCAGCGTCCCAAATCCAGAGCGAGCCGGCGAGTCAGCAAGATCCCCACTGTCCACCAACCATAACCCGAACCGGTCACCGGCTGACGGACTTCTCCGGCGGCGCCCAGAACACAACGAGGACCAGTTCCTCGGTGATGTCGTGGAAGAAGTGCACGACCTCCGCCGGCACGAACAGCAGGGTACCTGGCTGAACCGGGTGGTCCCCACCTGCCACGCGTAGGGTGGCCCGGCCTCGAACGGCGTAGTAAACCTCGTCTTCGTGGTGGGGGCCCTGGTCGTCGGTCCCACCGGCCGGCAACAGATACACACCCGCGCTGAGCAGCTCGCTGCGCAACACCTCTCCCGCGTACCCATCCGCCGCTCGCGCCTTGACTATCGCGTCGTCGAGCTCGGCCGCCTGAAAGGAAAAGGGGGACCGCGTCATCAGCTTGTCTCCCGGGCCATCGCGACAGGAAAGGGCAATGCGACGACCACGTCCGCTCGGTCGCCTGCCATCGGGCCATTATCGTCCGGAGCCGCGGGCCGAGCGAACTGCGTCCCCTTTACCCTTGGTCAATGCCACCCACGCGCCAGCGCAGAGCGCTCTACGGAATCATGGCGGCGGTATTCGTCTCGGGCACGGGTATCGGATCGCTGCTGCCGATACTTCCGCTGTTCCTGCGCGAGCGCGGCGCTTCGTATTCGCTGGTCGGTGTCATCGTCGGCGCCGCGCTTGCCGCACAGGCGGTCGGCCAGTGGCCTGCGGGCTGGCTGGCGGAGCGCATCGGACGTCGGGAGATGATGGTGGTGGGACTGCTCGTGGCCGCGGCTGCCTCGTTGATGTTCCTGCTCCCACTCTCTGTCGAGTGGCTCGTGGCGGTGCGATTCGTCCAGGGCCTCGGCTTTGCCGCGGCGGCTCCTGCCGAGATCGCAGCCGTCGCCGATGTCGTCCCTGCCGAGGAGCTTGGCCGCGCCTATGGCTGGGTGTCGGCGGCCCGGCAGTCAGGGATCATCGTCGGTCCCGCGATCGGAGGTCTGCTCGCCGTATTCGGGCGATGGACAGTGTTCGCGGTGACTGGAACCGCCCTGGCCGGGGCTGCTCTTGTGGCAGCGCTCACCCTCCCCAGGTCAATTCGACGCCCGCGCGCGGAGGTCAGCATCGCCCGCGTCTTCTTGCGATCCACCCGCGTCGGCGTCGCGATGCGCGCAGTGGTGACGATGACCGTCGGCCTCGGACTGTTGATCGGGATCTACGACGTGATCTGGAGCCTGTACATGCGCGAGCTCGGAGCGAGTGACTTTGTCATTGGGCTCTCCTTCACGCTCTTCGCGCTGCCCCTTGTCGCCGCGACACCCTTCGCCGGATGGAGCTCCGACCGGTGGGACCGGAGGTGGCTCGCGTTCGGCTCCGTGGCGATCGGATCGCTGATGGCGCTCGTCTATCCATTCCTCAACACGATCCCGGTCGTCATCGCCTTCGGGGCGATCGAGGGTGCCCTATGGGCATTCACCGAGCCTTCGATGAACTCCTTCCTGATGGAGGCGGTGCCCGACAGGCGTGGAGAGGCGCAGGGAGTCGCCGGGACTGCGATGAGCGGTTCGATGGCGATCGGCGCCACTATCGGCGGCTCGCTCTTCGCGATGGGATTGTGGGTGCCGTTCTTCGTCGCCGGCATCGTCGGCGTGGGGTTCGCTCTGGCGGCGCTGCCTGGCCTGAGAGCGGCGGGACGTCGCTCTCCGGTTGCCCGGGATCCCGCCTGATCGGCTCTAAGATGTTGCGCCAGGCGCGACAGAGCCACGAAGCACAGCGCAGACGGAGGCTTCGCCTCGGGTAGAAGGTGCTTCGGGGTGTTCGGCGCGGCACGGCGTTTGTCTTGAGAAGGATCATGGCTGACGCTTCCATCGCCCAAATGTCGTTCTATGGCAACCTCTGGCCCGCGCCCGCCGGCGCCTGGGCACCTGTCCCCGAATCAAGATCGAGCTGCCAGGGGGCCCCGGCAATGACGATTCAAAGCGAGCTCGAGGCGTTTGGCGTCGAGGACGCCCGCCGGGCCCTTGAGGGGCTTCCGGCGCCGGGGGACTACAGGGTGGTAGTCAAGGCTCTTCGATACAGGACCCGTCCCAACCTTTCCGCGCTGTGCGAGTTCGACGAGCGGCGGATCGTGCTTCGGATGCCTGAACCGTTTCGGCCCTTCGACGAGATCGTCTACCACGCCGCTCGGCGCAAGCCGGGCCCTGGCTGGACTTTCGAGTGGGTGTCTGAGACTGTGCCTTTCCGCCAGCGGCGAGAGGTGCTCCGCTTCCTTTATTGCCATGAGTGGATGCACTGGTACCTGCGCGAGACGCTTGGCAGGCGCTCTGGCGCCGAGACTGCCTGCGACAGGTTCGCCCTGAGGAACTTCAGGCGGCCGCGAGTGGAGATCGCCGATGCGGTGGCGGCCCTCGCCTACAGAGGCCTGCCGCCCCCGGGCAGCACAACGGCGGTCGAGCACAGCCACGGGGGTCCGATGGCGGCCTAGCGGCCTTCATCCGGCGCCTAAAATTCCAATTGATGGCCATCCCGTTGGTGGAGTTCGGGCGCACCAGGCACAGGAGCAGCCGGGTCATCTTCGGCGCTGCCGCCCTGTCCTCCGTGACGCAGGATGTCGCCGACAGGACCCTCGAGGTGCTGCAGGAGCATGGGGTCAACCACATCGACGTGGCTGCCTCCTACGGCGAGGCGGAGCTGCGGATCAAGCCATGGTTGAGGAGCGCCCGAGAGGCTTTCTTTGTCGCCACCAAGACTGGGGCCCGGGACGCCAAGGGGGCGCGCGAGGAGCTGCACCGATCGCTCGACAGGATGGGCGTTGACCATGTGGACCTCTGGCAGCTGCACAACCTCGCAGACCCCATCGAGTGGGACACCGCGCTCAGCCCAGGCGGGGCTGTCGAGGCTGCTGTCGAGGCGCGGCAGGAGGGGCTCGCGCGCTGGATCGGGGTTACGGGGCATGGGGCGCAGATCGCTGCCAACCACCGCAGGAGCGTCGCGCGGTTTGACTTCGACTCGGTGCTGCTGCCTTACAACTACGTGACTATGCAGTCGCCTTACTACGCGGAGAACTTCGAGGGCCTTGCCGCCGTTTGCGCGGCGCGCGGCACTGCGGTGCAGACGATCAAGGCGATAGCGCTGCGCCCCTGGTCGGGACGGGAGCGCACTCGGTCGACGTGGTACGAGCCGCTGGAGGAGCAGGCCGATATCGACCTGGCCGTGTGGTGGGTGCTGGGACGGGAGGGTGTGTTCTTGAACACGGTGGGCGACGTCAACCTGCTGCCAAAAGTGCTGGACGCGGCGGAACGCTTCGAGCAGCGGCCAGATGAGGCGGCGATGAAAGCGCTGATCGAGCGCACCGAGACGGAGCCACTGTTTGTTTAGTGGTTGCCAGTAGCGCCGCCCCCTCCGGCCCTTCGGGCCACCTCCCCGGCAAGCGGGGAGGTCCGCCTTATCTAAAGGCCTCGCAAGGCGGCTACCAGCGGGACCTATCTCAGAAGGCCGCCCTGATACGGCTGGCCCGCCACTGCGGTCAGGCCGCACACCCAGTTGAAGACCTGAGTGCCGTTGCCGCCTCCCGTCACCGTCATGCTGGCGACAGTGAACGAGCCGGTGAACCTCGGGCTGGAGTTGCCGTTGCTGTCGTAAGCGACCTTGGGCAGGTAGATGATCCCGCTCATGTCGGTGGTGGCTTGAGGGCCAATCGACATCGAGCCTGAGAAAGCGTTGGCGCCGTTGCCGCCGAAGATCACGAAGTTGTGAGTCCGCAGCGGGTCACGCGTGCCGGTGAAGCCTGGCGGATTGAGGTCGTCGAGCCCGTTGAGCTTCGCGTCGGTGATGTCGAGTGTGCCAGTGTCCGAAGAATCGAGCACTATCGCGACAGCGCCAAGGCTGTCCGACGTGCCCGATGCGGTGTAGACGGAATTGGTGATGGCGCCGAGCGACATGTTCGAGGCGTTGATGACCTTGTAGACCCCGCCGTTCATGGTCCCACCGCTCGGCGCGAAGCCGTTGTAGATGCCGGGCTTCCAGTGGCCGAGCACATCCTTGGCCTGGGCGGCTGAGCTGTAGCTGGGTGGCGGCGAGCCCGCGGCCACGGGCGAAGCGTTGTCGAAGTTGGTCGGCGGCGGAATGCTGTTGTTGTTGGTAAGCGGATTGCCGTCGGTGGTGTGATAGTTGAGGCCGTTGCCCCCACCGCCATTGTCGAGAAAGTTCGAAGGGCTGCCGGGACAGACGGTGCCGTCGTAGTTCGTCTGAGTCGACGGCACTCCCGTCGAATGGGGTCCGTTGTTCGCGCCGAAGCTGCCATACGCGTAAACCGGCCCGGTCACAGTCTGGAAGGCCGCGCCTCCGCCGTTGATCATCGCGTCCCCGCTCACCGCCGCCACCGCGTAAACGGCGCCGTTGAACTGTGGGCCTGGTGTGCTCGCGCGCGCCGATGCCGCGCTTGACAGCTGCGAGTAGCCCACCATTCGCGCGAAGATGCTCGGCTGCTGGTGCGTCACCACCACGTCGAGCACGCTCGGGTAGTTCAGGATGCCGTTCGGTCGAAACGAATCGCTGAGGGTGATCTGGTAGCCGGCGACGGCATAGGTCCCCGCCGGGCAGCCGGCGGCGCCGGCGCAGGCGCCGAGCGGCAGACCGAAGCCGAGCGGGGCGGCGAGGTACTGCATTGCAACCCAGTGGGCTTTGCTCGGGCCCTGCGGTCCGTAAGACCTTGCGCCGGCGAGCGCGGACGCATCGGCGTAAGCCTGCAGGTTGCGCCGGTCCGACATCGCGAGACCGACGTCAAAGACCATCGTGCCGAGGATGATCATCGCCACGATCATGGCGGCGACGATGACTATCGCCTGCCCGCGTTGACGGTCATGCCTGCGAACGCCCCTGCGCGCAAGCGGCGTCAAGGATGGCCTTATTGAATGCTCCCCGTCCCTCCCCCCGTCGAGGGGAGGGGGCATCACATGGTGCTTAGTCATCAAAACTCCCCCAGCATCGTTGTGGACGAGGCGATGCGCAGGAAGCCCGGCGCAGCGCCTCCCAGGAACGGAACCAACGTGTCGTAGCG
Organism: Candidatus Dormiibacterota bacterium; assembly: GCA_036844615.1. Taxonomy (GTDB): domain Bacteria; phylum Chloroflexota; class Dormibacteria; order Dormibacterales; family Dormibacteraceae; genus Palsa-872. The sequence continues at coordinate 45,293 of DAIUFK010000005.1, forward strand.
ATAGATCACCGTCACCACGACCTCGAAGCAGCCCTTGTACTGGGGGTTCTGGTACTCAGCGGAGCGCGACCCGAGGTCGCCCGCAGCAGGATCCCTCCCCAGGCTGGAGCGAGCCGCGGCGCAGCTGGCATACGAGCCGGCCGAGCCGGACTCCGGCGGATAGATGCAGACCGACGCGTGGCCCACAGCCGGGTTGGGGCACGCGGATGGCAACGCCTCCGTCAGGGTAGTGACCTGGCTGAAAACGCCGAGGACCGAGGTCACTGTCTGGAAGATTCGCGAGTCGGTGAGGCAACCACTTCCGTTGGCGGAAGGCGTCTGCGTCATTCCCGAACACACCCCTGACGATCCGCCGAACGGGTTGTCCGACGGGTCTGCGTTGGCGACGGACTGCCGGGCCCCCTGTCGCGCCGCTTCGGCCACCGTCGTCGTTGCCCAGTCCACGCGAAACAGGTCGATGGTGAGGGCGAGGATGAAGAAGAGCACAGGAAAGACAAGTGCAAACTCGACCAGCGCCTGACCGCGACCCTTCCTGAATCTCGTTCGTGAGGCGCCCATCAGTACTCCGCTCGCTGGTACGAAGAGACGGTGATCGGAAATGCGGTCCCTGTCACCGGCCAGAGCAGCGGCGTGATCACCGCAAAGCTGTAGCTGATGCGGACGGTGACCGAGTCAGAGCCCGGATCGAGCGGACCTCCTCCGTTGCTTGCCGCGTTTGTGACCGCGGCTCCCGCAAGGCAATGGAAGGTGATGCTGATGGTGGCGCCGTTGATCACCGAACCCGCCGGCGCGCCGCTGTTCGAGCTCTCGGAAGCTGCGTTATTGACGATGGTGGCGATCGAGCCGCCGGCGGCGGGAATGGTTGTCGTGACGGTCACGGCAGATGGGCCACCGCTTCCCGCGCAGATCGTGTCGGCCGTCGCCTGCTGCGCGGGAGAGACCGCCACACGCAATGCCTGACGCGTGGAGTTCGTCACCGCCTCGCGGTAAAAGAAGGCGCGTCCGATGTCGGTGACCCCGAGCACGAGCAGCAGGATCACAGGCAGCGATATAGCGACTTCCACCAACGACTGGCCGCTCAGAGCCTTTCTCTTCACAGCAATCCCCCCGTGGCTCCAACTGATGCAACCGAGGGCAAGCTCGGCCAGTCGAAGCGCTTACCGGTACTAACGGTCGGGCAAGTGTTTTCCCGCGGTCAAAGGCCCTGCCTTCCATAACTGAGCGCCCTGGACCACGACGACGGCGACCAGCACGAGCACACCGCCAAACACCTGGACCAACGACAGCCGATCTCCAAGGAGGATCACAGCGAGAGCGACTGTGACGACGGGCTCCCAGGTGCTGAGCAACGCTGCGCGCGCGGCGCCGACGCGAGGGAGACCCGCCAGGAAAAGAGAGATCGCGAGCATGGTTGGAAACACGGCGAGACCGATGACCACCGCCCAGCCGCCTGCAGTGCGAGGCAAGGAGAGCTCGTTGCCGATCGCCGCCAACAGGCAGAACGCGATGGCGGCGCCGGTGATGATGACCGCGCTTGCGGCGAGCGCAGGCACCGAGCCCATCACCCGCTCGCCGACCAGGATGTACGCGGTGTAGATCACTGGCGACGCCACCGCGAGCACGAGCGCCCACGCGAGCTGGAAGTGGGCTCCGCCCACGAGCAACACGAGACCGACAAAGCTGGCGGCAAGGGCGACAAGGTGCTTGGTTGAGACGGCGCGGTGCAGAAACAGCCAGCCGGCTGCCACCACAAGGCTCGGATAGATGTAGGCGATGAGGACGACCAGCGAGGCGGGGAGCGAGCGCAGGGCGATGAAGTAGGTCAGGGATTGGGCGCAGTAGCCGAACCCGCCCATGGCCAGGAGAAGGATCAGGCGCTTGCGTTCAAGGCGCAGCGGGTTCTGGCCGAGCAGAAAAGCGAGCGCGACCATTCCGATGGCGGCGAGAAGAAACCGGAACGCAAGCGCCTGCTCAGAGCCGAGGCCCTGGGCATAGCCCAGCTTCGCGAGTATCGCCAGCGAGCCGAATCCTGTCGCTGAAGCCAGGACCATCGCAGTGCCGGTCCATTGCCTTGCCGGCACTAAGGCTGCTGAATGCTTGTGAACTCGAGGAGATTGCCGGCTGGATCACGACAAAAGAATCGGGGCCGGTTCGGAATCGGCGTGTCGTCGTAGGGTTCGTGGCCCGCGGCCTCGAGACGCCGGCGGGTGTCTTCCAAATCTTCGATGTCCAGGCAAAAGTGGCGCCTCGCGACTGGATCCGGCACGCCCTTGAAGAAGTGCAGCTCGAGGCCATCCCCCGCGGAGAACCAGACCAGGTCGAGATGCTCCAACGAGGAGGGCGTTGGGATCTCGCGCAAGCCGAGAAGCTCTCCATAGAAAGCTCGGAGAACATTCTGTTCGCCCTCGGTGAAAGGCGATGAAACGTGCTGGAGGCGGCGGAGTCTCATGCACCGGAGAGGTTAGTCGAAGTTCTGACCCGAGCTTGGGCGCCCCAGCCCGGCAGCACTAGCCGAGGATGCGTGCGCTCCCATATCCCGCGGCCAGCAGGTGGCCCGCAGGAAAACGCCCGGGGGCGAACTCGCGGATGCCCTCGTCGACCTCGCCTCCGATCAGCATTGCCGCCACGTCGGAGCCCAGCGCAGGGCCGAGCTTGAAACCATGGCCGCTGGTCCCCGCATCGACAAAAACACCAGGTGCGATCTCGCCGATCACTGGCATCCAGTCGGGGCTGACGTCGTACAGGCTTGCCCAGCCGCCTGTCGACTCGGCCTCCTTCAAGCGCGGAATCCGGCTCGTGGCCAGCTTGGCAAGCGCCTCAGACTCTTCGATGTCGATGCCACGGACCGGCGCGTCGGGATCAGCAGCAGGCTCTGGCGTCAGCGGCCCGAGACAGTAAAGCTCCTCGCCCTCCGGCTTGCAGTAGTAGCCCCCCACGATGTCGGCATGCGCGTATCGCATCTCGTGCGCCTGCGACCACCGGATGGTGGCGACGTAATGACGCTCGACAGTCAGGGGCAGGTCGGCGCCCACGCCTGTCGCGAGATCTCGCGTCCACGGCCCCGCCGCGATGAGCAGCCTTTCGCACTCGGCGGTCTCCCCGCCCTCGAGAGTGAGCATCGCACCGCCGCCAGGGCGCGGCTCGAGATCGACAACTCGCGCGTATAGGCGCTGCTTCGCCCCGAGTTCGATGGCACGGGCGAGAAGGCCCGCGGTGGTGGCGACGGGGTCGGCATAGCCCGCATCAGGTTCCCAACCCACAATCCCGACTCCCTCCAGATCGAAGAGCGGAAACTCGCGCCGGACATCCATCGGAGCAAGGATGTCGATGCGGGTCCCAATCGAGTTCATGTAGCCGGCCGCATCGCGCAGAGCCGCGGCATCGGTCTCCGGGTGGAGGTAGACCATCCCAGTCTGCCGGAAGCCACATTCCGCGCCGCCTGTCAGGTCGCCGAACGCGCGGAACATCTCGAGGCTCGAATGCGCGATCCGGGCGAGATAGCGGTTCGTGTAGTAGGCGCGGCATATCGCTGACGAGCGGCCCGTCGGGCCACCGGCCGGCGCCAGCTGCTCGAACACTGTCGACCTGACTCCCTGGCGCGCGAGGTGGAACGCAACGCTTGCGCCGTGAATGCCGGCGCCGATGATGGCAACCTCCAAACGCCTACTGACCTGCCATCACTGACGGGAGACCGGCACCAGCAGGCCCCACTCGCTCAGCTGCTCTCGAAGGCGCCCTGTCGCGCGCTCGTCGAGCGGCGCCACTGGAGGAGCCGGCCACGGCTCGCAGATGCCCTGGAGATGCATAGCGGCTTTGATGGCAGCTGGAAAGACACCGGCCCGCACGGCAAGAACCAGTTGGAGCAGCAAATCCTGGTGTATACGGGCTGCCTTCAAGTCTCCCCGCTCGAACTCATCGAAGATCTTCACCACCCAGCCCGGCGCGATGTTGCCGGCACCGCAGATGGTGCCCGCGCCCCCCATGGCCAGGGAGGCGAGCAGCATCGTGTCGCTGCCTGTGAAGATGCGGAACTCCGGCAGGTCCCGCACAGCCACGCAGACCGCCTCGAAATATTCGAAGTCCCGACTTGAGTCCTTGACGCCGGCGACGGCGCCCTCGTGTGCGAGAGTCGCAAGGGTCGCCGGCTCGATGACCACCTTCGTGTTCTGCGGGATGTTGTAGACCAGAAGCGGAAGAGGGCTGGCGTCGGCGACGCGGCGGTAGAAATCGAGGACTGTCGCCTGGTCGATCGGGTAGTAATAGGGAGGCGCGACGAGCGCCGCCGTGGCGCCGAGCTCTGCCGCGATCTTCACCTCAGCACGGGCGGCGGCAAGGCGGCTCTTCACGACGCCGCAGATCACAGGCACCCGGCCCGCCGCTGCGTTCACCGTCGCGGCCAGCATCGCGCGCCGCGCATTCTCGTCGAGAGATGGCGACTCACCTGTCGAGCCAAGCGGGAGCAGGCCGTGGACACCGCCGGCCAGGACGTGCCCGACGAGGCGCTCCACCGCCGGCTCGTCCACCTCGCCATCACGCGTCAGCGGCGTGACCAGCGCAGGCAGCACTCCCCGGAGCTCCTTGAGTTTGAACATCCTCAGAAGTATGTGAGGACTGCGTCGAGGACCTGGTAGCCGTCATCGACCACCGGGATGAGCCGCCACTTGTCAAAAGCGGTGCAGGGGTGCGAGATGCCGCACCCGACCAGGTCGCCAACCTTCAGATTCGCCTCCTCCCCCACCTTCATGAACGCGTGCTGGTCGTTGAGAGCGACGATCGAAGCCTCGGCGCGAAGAGGGCGTGGAGGCTGAGGGCCCGCCGTCTTGACCAGGCGTGGCACCGGCAGCTCCATGTCGTAGGAGACGTCGCGTTTGCCGAAGCCGAGCAGGACGAGGCCAGGCTCAGGCATGGAAAGGACCGCGCCCCACACCTCCAGCGCCTCCTCCAGCGGGCCCGTTTCAGGGATCCGGCCCCCGAAGGGCGACAGCTGGTTGTAGTGCACGGCGTCATGCGTGAGGTAGCAGCCGCTTCTGAGGACCAGGCGCACCGGCCGGCTCACCCTCCAAGGGCCTCCCAGCTCTGCGACCACACGGTCGTGGAAGGCGCTTCCGCCGGCGGTGACTATCACGCCTGGCACCTGGGCGAAGTGGCCTGCTTCGTCCAGCTCGATGACGAGACCGCGCAGATCCTCCAGGAACCTGTCGACCATCTCGAGCGTGCCTGGAAGGCTGTTGGCGTGGATGACGCCCTCGAAGGCCTCCACGCCGGCGAGCACGAGGTGGCGGGATCCGGCCACCTGGAGCGCCACCTCCAGCGCCTGCTCGTGCGTGCGGCAGCCGGCGCGCCCGCCGGCGGGGCCGTATTCCAACAGCACCTGGAAGGGACGATCGAGGTCGCTGCCGGCGAGGGCCGACTCGAGCATGCGCACGCCGGCGACTGAATCGACAAGGCAGTAGAACTCGAAGGCGGGGTCGGCTTTCAACTCGCCGGCGACCCAGCGCACAGAGGAGGGTTCCACCAGCTCGTTGGCGAGGATGACGCGCTGCACGCCGAAAGCCCGCCACACTCGCACCTGGCTCACCGTCGCGGCAGTCACCGCCCATGCGCCGTCGTCGAGCTGCAGGCTGAGCAGCTGGGGGGCCATCGGAGTCTTGCCGTGTGGCGCCAGCAGGACGTCGTGCTGCTTGCAGTAAGACGCCATCACGTGACTGTTGTGGCGCAGCGCCGAGTCCTTCAACACCATCACCGGGAGCATGAACTCGCCGGCCAGCACGTTCCAGCCGCGTTCGCCTACGTCTCGGATCCTGGTTGGGCGGCCGGCGGGAAACGATTTGTAGCGCCAGTCGATTTTCTCGTCCAGGAGCTTGTCGAGGTTGAGCGATCGGGCTTTCGAGGGAGAGGACACCGCTGCATATTAAAAGGACGAACTTCTCTCAGCCCCGCACCCCTAACCCTCTCCCCTGAAGGGGAGAGGGAGGTTGGGTTCGGACTTAACCCAATCCGGGGATGTCAAACTCAGCCGATGCTCGCCGAACCGACCATTCGCGACGCGATGGCTGCAATGCGGCGCATCAGGCCCCACCTGGCCCCCACTCCTCTCCGGCACTCGTCCGCGGTCAGCGAGATGCTTGGCGCGGAGGTCCACTTGAAGCTGGAGCACCACCTCCCCACCGGCGCCTTCAAAGTGCGCGGAGGCGTGAATCTCATCTCCCAGCTCAGCCCCGAGGAGCGCGAGGCTGGGGTGATCGCAGCCTCGACCGGGAATCACGGTCAATCGGTTGCATACGCAGCGAAGCTGTTCGGCGTCAAGGCCATCGTCTGCGCCCCGGCCAACGCAAACCCGGCCAAGGTGGAGGCAATGCGGGAGCTCGGCGCCGAAGTAAACCTGGTAGGTGCCAGCTACGACGAGGCCAGAGTGGCCTGCGAGCACCTCGCGTCATCCCACGGATACCGCTACATCCACTCGGGCGATGAGCCGCTGCTGATCGCCGGCGTAGGCACACACACGCTCGAGATCCTGAGCGAGCAGCCGCGCACCGACACGATCATCGTTCCGATCGGAGGCGGCAGCGGCGCCGCCGGAGCGTGCATCGTGGCCAAGGCGGTCGACCCCACGATCCAGGTCATCGGCGTGCAATCAGATGCGGCTCCCTCCGCGTACGAATCCTGGCGCGACGGGCGCCTGGTCGAGGTGGCCAGCCGCACCTGGGCGGAAGGCCTATCCACGGGCACCGCTTTCGAGTTGCCTCAGCGGATCCTGCGCAGGCTGCTCGACGACTTCGTGCTCGTGAGCGACGACGATATCCGTGCCGCGGTGCGCACCCTACTTGAACGCACGCGAACCGTGGTAGAGGGCGCCGGTGCGGCGCCCCTGGCCGCAGGGCTCGCGCTGAAAGAAAGGCTGGCCGGCCGGCGTGTCGTCCTCATCCTGAGTGGCGGCAACATATCGGCTGCACAGCTTCGAACAGTCCTGGGCGAGGCCTGAGCGGATGCCTGTCCTCGAGCTACCCGCCCGGGTTGACGAGTTTCTGAAAAAGCCCAACCCCGCCGTCATCGCGTGCATCCGTCCGGACGGCTTTCCGATGACTGTCGCCACCTGGTACGACTGGGAGGACGGGCGCATCCTCGTCAACATGCACGAGGGCCGCAGCCGGCTGCGCTGGATGCGCGCCAACCCGAAAGTCAGCGTGACGGTGCTAGGCGAGGACTGGTATCGCCACGTCAGCCTGTTCGGCTCGATCGTGGAGATCGTCGACGACGCCGGGCTCGCTGACATCGACAGGCTGTGCCGCCGGTACACGGGAAAGGCTTTCGCAAATCGGGCGGCCAGGCGCGTGAGCGCCTGGGTCGAACCGCACGGCTGGCACGGGTGGGACGACGAAGGGGAGCTCTCGAGCACCTCGATTCGTACGTAAAGCGTCTAGGCTGAGATCATGAGCAAGGGGTTCGGGGAATCCGATTTCGCGCAGGTGCAGAGCGAGCGCGCGACTACCGCGAGCGTCAAGCGCCTCCTGGACGAGAACGAGCGCCAGGCGCAGCGCGCTACCAGCCGACGCGCGCAGGGCGGGTACGGCTTTTGCGAGGACTGCGGGGAGGCGATCTCGGCCGAGCGTCTCGAGTTCCTGCCCGAGGCGACGCGTTGCGTGAGCTGCCAGGCGCAGCACGAACGAGCCTAGCCTCAGTCGATGAAGAAGCCCGCCGCCGCGATCACGATGTAGGCGCCGACCAGCTGGAAGCCTGAAAGCCAGTTGCTACGCCCTTCCAGCGCGATAAGGGCGACGATAAGGGTGCCGACCGAGACGACGGCGATCTCAAACGCGGTGAACACGAAGTCCATCGGGTGTCCGAGCGCAAGGCTGACGAAGACGAGTATCGGCGCGACGAACATCGCGACCTGGGTCGATGAACCGACGGCGATCTCCAGGGTGACGTCGACGCGGTTTTTGATGGCGAAGAAGATCGCCGAGGAGTGCTCTGCCGCGTTGCCGATTATCGGGATGACGATGAGCCCGACGAAGATGGGCGGCAAACGCAGGGCTTCGATGGCCGGGGCCAGCGAGCCGACCAGCAGCTCGGACTCCAACCCTACGAGCAGCGCGGCGACGACCAGAACGATCACCGAAAGGCGCAGGGACCACGACGCTTGCTCTTGCCGGTCCTTGGTTTCGAACAGGTGCGCATGCGTGATCTCGGTGAACACGAGTCCAGCGACGTAAAGGACGATCAGGACAACCGCCACGACTCCGCTGACCACCTCTTTCTGCACGAAGCCGAGATCCGGGGTCGTCAGCACGAGGAGGGCGGGCATCAGCAGGCCGGCGACTGCCAGAAGCAGAGACGCTGAGTGAACGCCCACCGCCCGCGGATTGAAATGCTGTTCCTTGTGGCGGAAGCCGCCAACGATGAACGAGAGGCCAAGCACCAGCAGGAGGTTCCCGAGGATCGATCCGATCAGCGAGGCCTTCACGATGAGAAAGCTGTCGGCCCTGATGAGCAGCACGCACACGATGAGCTCGGTGATGTTGCCGAAGGTTGCGTTGAGCAACCCGCCAAGGCGCGGGCCCACCCGGTTGGCGATCTGCTCAGTGGATCTTCCGATGAGGCCGGCGAGCGGCACTATCGCGAGCCCTGAGGTGATGAAGACGATCACCGGCTGACCGACGAGGTCGGCCACTATCGACACCGGCACGAAGACCAGCAGCCAGTCCAGAGATGGCCGCGAGAGGCGGCTCATAAGGACCCCTCCCGGTGCCCAGCCTTTCGATCACCGCTCACGTTCACCTCGCTACAGTAGGGCTTGAACGTGCGGACGCTGATCACCACCAAGGGTGCCTCCCTCGACGATCCGAGCGACAAGGCAATTGCTGCACGTCTCAAGGTCTGCCACGAGGATGGCTTCTGGCTCGACATCCAGGGCCCCGGCGAGGACGACTTCAAGCTCCTGGAAAAGGTCTTCGGATTTCATCACCTGACGATCGAGGACATCAAGCACCAGGACCAGCGGCCCAAGCTGGAGGAGTACCACGGCTACACCTTCATCGTGATCTTCACCGGGTCCTTTGCACCGAAAGGCGACATCGAGTTTCGCGAGCACCACATGTTCGTGTCCAAGGATTACCTCGTCACCGTCCACGACGACCCGGCCGACATCCTTGTCGAGCTCGCCGCCCGAGTCAAGCTCAACCCAGAGCTCACCAAGGGCAACCCGGGTTTCCTCACCTATCTCGTGATCGATCAGCTCGTCGACTCGCTGTTTCCGCTGCTCGAGACCCTCGACGATCGCATCGACACCCTCGAGGATCGAATTCTTGCGGAAGCGACGCCGGAGCTTCTGGCCGAGATCTACAAGCTCAAGCACCAGGTCATCGAGCTGCGCAAGTTCATCGGCGCCCAGCGCGACCTCTTCCAGCGCCTAATCACCCATTCGATGGACATCCACGGCGAGGAGCTGACCCTTTACTGGCGCGACGTCCACGACCACCTGATCCGTCAGTACGAGACTGTCGACTCCCTGCGCGACCTGCTCACAGGCGCCATGGACGTCTACCTGTCAACCGTTTCCAACCGGCTGAACAACACGATGAAAGCTTTGACGGTCATCGCGAGCATCTTCCTTCCAATCTCATTTCTTACGGGGTTCTACGGCATGAACTTCCTGTTCTTGACCTCCAACCTGGAGACACCAACGCAGGCCTTCTTCTTAGGCATCGGAACCATGGTGATCTCCGTGGTCGTCCAGATCTACTTCTTCAAAAGACGCGGCTGGCTCTAAGCCGGCTCCGGACTCAGTAGTGCGGATCTGTACCTGGAACATCCAGCTTGGGCTCCGGCTCGATGCGGTTCTCGACGCCGTCACCTCCCAGCCCGATTTCGCCTCTGTTGACCTGTTCGCGCTCCAGGAAGCTTCGGTTCACGAGGGTCGCGAGGACGCTGCGGCGATCGCGGAGGTGCTCGGGAGCCAGTTCGGATATTTCCAGGCCACTGCGGAGATGCTCAGGGGCCGCGACCAGGGAAACGCCCTGATCTGGCGCCGTGGGTCCTTCGAGCCAGGCCCGCCCGAGGTGGTCGCGCTCAGCGGGCAGAGGCCGTCACGCATGAGACGCGCCGAGCGCACGCTGCTGCGCGCGATACCGCCCAAGAGGCGAATCGCGATTCGCGCCGAATCGGCGGCGGTGCGTGTTTACGTAGTGCACCTTGACGTGTTGGGCTTCACTCACAAACTCGAGCAGTTCGGCGCGGTCGTCAGCGACATGGGTTCGCGGCCCCCTGTCCCCCTCACTCTGCTGGCCGGCGATCTCAACACCTTTGGCGTGCCACGGCTTCAGATGTGGCGACGGATCCGCGCGTCGGCAAGGTCGGCGGGTCTGGTCGAGCTGACGAAGAGGGTCAGGCGCACCCACTGGACTGCGCAGAAGCTTGACGCCATCTACGCCCGCTCCACCACCGTCCTGAAGCCTCGCGCCTGGACGCTGAAGGTGCGGGCTTCCGACCACCTGCCGGTCTTCGCCGAAATTGACGGCGGGTAACGCGCAGCGGCGCTGAAGCACGGAACCCTGGGTGGTGCCGACCCGCGCGTGCGCGGCTTCTACGATTGGAGGGTGGCCGGCCGCACTCTGCTTGACGTCCTGCAGCATGGTGCAGCGGCCGACCCCGCGATCATCGTCCCCGGCGGCGCCCGCCTCACGTATCGAGACCTGCGCGACAGCGTTGCCTCCGCCGCTGACTACCTTGCCCAGCTCGGCGTGGGCAGGGACGACAGGGTGGCCCTTGTCTTTACCAACAGCGTCGAGGCCATAGTGCTGTTCCTCGCCGCCTCCGCCGTCGGGACTGCGGCCCCACTGAACGCCGCATATAAAGAGGAGGAGTTCCGCTTCTACCTGCAGGACACGGGCGCACGCGTGCTCGCGGTCCCGCCAGGCCAGGGTGAGACGGCCCGCCGGGCCATGCCCGCCGGGGTGAGCCTTGTCGAGGCGCACCTGGAAGGCAATGGCAAGCTCGTGCTGGAGAGCGACGCCTCGCTCGACACTTCGCGGACTGCTGGCGCCGCTGCCGACGACGACCTCGCGCTCGTCCTACACACAAGCGGGACGACAAGCCGCCCGAAGCTCGTCCCGCTTCGCCACCGCAACCTCTTCGCATCGGTCGAGAACATCGCCTCCACCTACGGGCTGGCTCCGAGTGACGTCGCCCTTTGTGTGATGCCCCTTTTCCACATCCACGGCCTCATGGCGTCGACGATGGCCACCCTGCGATCAGGCGGCACGGTGGTAGTCCCGCCAAAGTTCGATCCCCTGACCTTCTGGGCGGCGGCGAAGGATCACGGCGCCACCTGGTACTCGGCGGTGCCGACCATGCACCAGATGCTTCTGATGCGCAATCGCGGCGAGCTTCCGGCCGGAGCGGGCAAGCTGCGGTTCATCCGTTCGAGCTCGTCTGCGCTGTCGCCGGAGACGATGCACCAGCTCGAGTCGCGGTTTGGGGCACCCGTGCTGGAGGCCTACGGGATGACCGAAGCCTCTCACCAGATGGCGTCGAATCCACTGCCGCCGGCGGACCGCCGCGCGGGCACCGTGGGCATAGGCACCGGCGTCAGGATTGGCATCATGGACGATTCGGGCGGACTGGTTCCGCAGGGTGGTGCAGGCGAAGTCGTGATCCAGGGGCCAAACGTGATCGACGGGTACGCGAACAACCCGGAGGCCAACGAAGCCTCCTTCATCGACGGCTGGTTTCGCACAGGCGACCAGGGAACGCTCGACCCGGATGGCTACCTCTCGCTGATCGGGCGGCTCAAGGAGATGATCAACCGCGGCGGCGAGAAGATCGCGCCTCGCGAGATCGACGACGTGCTGATGCAGCACCCCGCCGTGGGTGAGGCAGTCGCTTTCGGCGCTCCACATCCGGGGTGGGGCGAGGAGGTGGTGGCCGCCGTGGTGCTCAAACAGCCAGTCGCGGAGAAGGAGCTCATCGCCTTCGCCCGCGAGCGACTTGCCGACTACAAGGTGCCAAGGAAGCTCTACATCGTCGACAAGATCCCCACCACCGCCACGGGCAAGGTCCAACGCCGTTCGGTCGCCGCCATCTTCAACCCTCCCACCAAGTGACCGTCGCCATCGTGGGCGCTGGGGCGATTGGCGGCTTCCTCGGCGCGCATCTTGCCCGCAGTGGGCATGACGTGATCCTCATCGCGCGAGGGCCGCACCTCGCCGCCATGAAAAGGCGCGGCGTCACTGTGCGTCATGGCGGCGAGGAGTTCACCGCTCATCCCGAATGCACCGACGACTTCAAGGCGATACACGGCGCGGACGTGGTGTTCCTGACGCTGAAGGCCCACTCGGTGCCGGGCGCCGCGGAGGCCGTAGGCTCAGCGCTCGCCGATGATGCCTGCGTCGTAGGAGCCCAGAATGGGATCCCCTGGTGGTACTTCGAGGACCGCCACCTGGAATCGGTGGATCCGGGCGGGGTCATCGCACGAAACATCCCTTACAGCAAGGTGGTCGGCTGCATCGCATATCCGGCGGTCGAGGTGGTCGAGCCAGGCGTCATCGAGCACCACGAGGGAAATCGTTTCTCCCTTGGCGAGCCTGGCGGGTCAAGGAGCGAGCGGCTCGGGGCGATCTCGTCAATGCTCGTCAAGGCAGGCCTGAAAGCCCCGATGCAGACGCGAATTCGAAACGAGATCTGGCTGAAGATCCTCGGCAACGCGACCCTGAACCCCGTCAGCGCGCTCACGCGCGCGACCCTGGTCGACATGCTGACCAACCCTGCCACGCGTGAATTGATAAGGACGCTGATGGAGGAGGTGGCCGCTGTCGCTCGCGCGGTGGGCGCCGAGGTGCCGTTGAGCATCGAAAAGCGCATGGACGGCGCGGCCGCCACAGGCGAGCACAAGACCTCGATGCTGCAGGACCTGGAGGCGGGCAGGCCGCTCGAGGTGGATGCCCTATTGGGTGCAGTCGTCGAGCTGGCCGGCGGCGCCGGCGTCCCCGTCCCTTCGCTGAACGTCGTCTACGGCCTTACAAAGCTTTTAGACGAGGCACGCCGCCGGTAGGCCCGCTTACGGCACGCGGCGGTGCCGGCCGGCAGCGACGAACTTGTTGCGCAGCTTGCCGATGCCCTCCACCTCGGCCTCGACCACGTCGCCAACCCGGATGAACTCGGGCGGCTTGCGCGCGAAGCCCACCCCGTCAGGGGTGCCTGTGGCGATCATCATCCCCGGCAGCAGCGTCATGCCGATGGAGACCCAAGAGATGATCGCGTCAACGGGGTGGATCATCTCGGACGTCGTCCCGTCCTGCTTCACGGTTCCGTTGACCGTCAGGCGAAGGTTCAACGACTGCGGGTCATGGACCTCATCGCGGGTCACCACCCACGGGCCGCTCGGGCACGATGAGTCAAGGCTCTTGCCTTTGAAGTACTGGCCTCCCCAGTCGCTCTGGATGTCGCGCGCAGTCACGTCATTGATCACCGTGTAGCCGAACACGTGGTCGAGGGCATCCTCCTTCGTGATGTTGATGCCCGCCTTGCCGATGACCACGCCAAGCTCGACCTCCCAATCGATCTCCTCGCTTACCGCTGCATCGATCGGGATGTCGGCATTTGGTCCGGTGATCGAGGTGATCGCTTTCGAAAACACCGTCGGCGGCTTTGGAGTCTCGCCCTTCGCGACGGTCTCGGCAGCGTGCTTGGCGTAGTTGCGGCCGATCGCGATGACGTTCCCGCGAGGAGGGTCCAGCGGCGCGAGCAACTTGAGGTCCGCCAGCGGGTTGACGATTGGAGCGCCGGCGGAAGGCTTGACCTTGGCGAGGAGCTGTTTGACCGCGCTCATCCCAGGATCGCCTGCGTCGATCAGCGCCAACAGGTCGGCAGGCGGCGCCGCCGATCCGCTCGCTTTGGCGAGCTCGGCGAGATCGATCACCTTGGCGGAATCGCCCTCGGCCATGACTCCGAGCCTGCGGCCGCTTCCATGTTCGAACATCAAGAAACGCATGCGGTCATCCCTCCTGAACCGGGGGTCCGGCTCCTAGAAACATGGCCTCGAAATCAGAGCGTTCGAGGAGATCACGCGGGCGTCCCTCCAAACGGGTGACACCCGAAACCAGAACGACTGTCCAGTTGGCGATGTCCAGGGCGGCGCGAGCCCTTTGCTCGACGAGCAGGACAGCCTTGCCTGCATCCGCCAGCGTCCTCACGTTTTCTCGCAACAGCCTGTCAGCCAGGATCGGCGCCAGGTTGGCGGTCGGCTCGTCGAGGATGAGCACTCGCGGGTCGAGCATCAGAACGCGCCCGATTGCAAGCATCTTCCGCTCGCCGCCGCTCAGCTTGTCTGCGCGCCGCTTCATCATTGGCGACAGCGCGGGAAAGACGTCGCAGACTTCCTTGATCCGCCCAGGGATCTCAGAGTCCTTGAGCAGGTACCCGCCCATCTCCAGGTTCTCCCTGACCGAGAGCGGTTCGAAGATGTCCTGCACCTGCGGCACATAGCCGACGCCGCGCTTCGCAAGGTCTTCGGGCGGGTGGCCCGTGACGTCGACGGTGCCGAGCAGGATCTTGCCGGCGCTGAGGCGCAGTATCCCGACCAGGCTCTTGAGCAGCGTGCTCTTGCCGGCACCGTTGGGGCCGATGATCGCCACCACCTCGCCGGGTCCGACCGAGATCGAGACATCGCGGACCACCGGCACGCCGCCGTAGCCGGAGGTCAGCCCCTCCGCGCGCAAGCTGGGCGCCGGCCGCTCATCGGCTTGCACCTTCCTATCCGACAAGGTAAGCGTCGACAATCTCTTTCTGCTGCCGAAGGCTGGCCATCGTCCCGCTGCCGATCACCTTCCCCTGCGCCATCACGACAACCGAATCGCAGAGCCGCTCCACCATGTGGAGCTCGTGCTCCACCATGAGGATCGTCAAGCCCTCCTTGCGCAGCTCCTGGAGATAGTGCTGGATCTCCTCCACTGTCGATGGGTGGACGCCTGACATCGGCTCGTCGAGGAGGAGGAGCCGCGGTCCCAGCATCAGCGCGCGCATGATCTCGATCAGGCGCTTCTGGCCGCCGCTCATGGTGCCCGCGTAGTCCGACTCCTTGGCGCTCATGCCGAAGCGCTTGAGCAGCCCTCGAGCCTGCTCGACCAGCCTGCGCTCGTCGCCCATCCAGTAGGCCTTGCCCAACAGGGCGCCCCAGAGTGAGTCGCCCCGATTGTGCGGGGCCGCGACCAATAGGTTCTCCAGGACGGTCAGCCGCGCGAACTCTGACGGCAGCTGGAAGGTGCGCACGAGGCCGCGTCGGGCCCGCGCATATGCGGGCATACGTGTCACGTCGTGGCCGTCAAAAACAACTGTGCCTTCGGAGGCCGGCAGCGTCCCCGCGAGCACGGCAAGAAACGTCGACTTGCCTGCGCCGTTGGGTCCGATCAGGCCAGTGATCTTTCCGGTCGTTACCTCGATGGAGACGCCGTCCACTGCATGCATGCCTTCGAAGTGCCTGTGCACGTCTTCCGCCATGAGCAGCGAACCACTAGGAGCTGGGGACACTGTTCAGGTCCTCGCGGACCGGTGCTCCCTCGAAGACGCGCCTCGGCTCCGGTCTCACGCCTTCCGGCCTGAACCAGAGGAACCCGATGATGAGCAGGCCGATCGCCACCCACTCCATGGCTGGGATCAGATTGGGCGGCGGCACCCAGCCGCCGATGGTGGCGGGTATCAGCCGCGTCACCTCGAAGAAACCCACTGGCACGAGCATCGCCCCAAGCATCGCGCCGACATTGTTGCCGCGCCCGCCGACGATGACCGCGGCGAAAAGGATGATCGTCTCGGGGTAAAGCCACTCTGACGGCGCCCACACCGCGATGTAACCCACCAGGATCGCCCCGGAGAGCCCGGCGATGACGCCGCCGACGATGAAGATCGTCATCTTGAGCTGGACAGGGTTCTTGCCGATGGCGGTGGCAGCGAGCTCGTGCTCGCGCATCGCCCGCAGGCTGCGGCCGAAGGGCGAGTTGACGATCCTCGAAGCAACCAGCCAAACGAGCAGCACGCAGGGCACTGTCAGGCCGACGTATAGAAGCAGGTAGTTGTCGCTCAGCGGGTCGACCTGGTCGGCAAACGGCCCTGGTACCTGTGCGATTCCGGCTGCGCCGTTCAGGAACGGCCGAACATTGGTGATCACGGAATTCACGATCACCGACAGCACGAGCAAGGAGATGGCCTGGTAGTCGCTCCTCAGCTTTCTGAGCACCACAAGGCCGACCGGGATGGAGAGAAGGCCGCCCGCCAGCGCGCCGCCGATCCAGGGGATCGGGAACGGAAGCTGGAAGCCGCCGACGTAGACCTGGTAGGCGCCGTTGGCAGTATCTGGCGGCATCGAAAGAACCGCCGCGGTATACGCGCCGACTGCCTGGAACACGATGAAGCTGAAGTTGACGATGCCGGAAACCCCGAACTGGAGGTTGAGCGCGAGGCAGGCGATGATGTCGACACCCGCATAGACCAGCAGCGTAGCCGCGTAGTAGGAGTTCATCCGGCCGCCGCCAGGGCGCCCCGCCTCGCCAGCAGGCCCTGCGGGCGCAGCACCATCACGAGGACCAGGATCGCGAAGGCCACCACCTCCTTGTACTCGGGCGCGATCGCCGCGGCGCTGAGCTCGGTGACCATGCCGATGATGAGGGCCCCGATCATCGCGCCGTAAGGCTGACCCGCTCCACCCAGCACCGCGGCCGCGATGATCGTGATGAGGTAGCCGGCGCCGCTGGCGACTGCGAAGTTCTCCGAGTTCATCCCGGCAACCACGCCTGCCACCCCGCATAGCGCTCCGGTGGTGAGCCACACGACATCGATCACGCGTTGGGTCGGGATGCCGCAATTGCGGGCCAGGGTGGGGTTGGCAGCGGTGGCACGCATCGCCTTTCCCAATCGCGTGTACGCGAGCAGGCCGTGGATGGCAAGCATCAGGATCACGGCGACCACGATGATCGCGATCTGGGCGGTCGTCAGCACAAGTCCTCCCGAGCGCAGGAGCGGGCCCTGGTCCATCTCGTACGCAGACGTGCCGTAACCGACGATCGGCAGCAGAATGTTGGCGATCATCAGAGAGGCGGCCAGGGAGACGATCACCATCCCGATGAGGTTCGTTCCCTTGCCCTGGAAGGGCGCGTACAGGAATCGGTTCAACAAGAAGGACAGCACGGCGCCGGCCAGGGCGGCGGCGATCATTGCGGCCCAGACATTGACGCCGGCCTGGTTCACGTAGAAAGCAACGTAAGCGCAAACGATCATGACCTCGCCGTAAGCGAGGTTGATCATGTTCGTGATCCCGAACTGCATGGTGAAGCCGACTGCGGCGATCGCGATCACGGAGACGCTGATCAGGCCGAAGCCAAGCGCCGCTACATAAAGTTCCACGGCGCCTGGCTCCTGTTGCTAAGTGGTGGGGCTATGCGTCGCCGCCCGCGTCGATGATCTGCTGGGTCTGGGCCTCGGACAGCGAACCGAGGACGACCTCGTTGCCGTCCTTGTCCATCGTGACCAGGTTGTAGCCCTGCTGCGAGTTGTTGAACTGGTTGAAGTTGTTCTCGCCGGCTGCGCCCACGTAACGGATCGACTGGCCGGCTTTGAGCGCGGCAACGCCGTCCTTGAAGGTGCTGACCACTGTGGCGCCGGGGACGCCGTTGGCGATGTCGATGATCTTCGGGTTGTAGAGCGTGCGATCCGCGCTATTGGCAGCGACCATGGCCAGGGCGGTCATGACGATCCCGTCGTACAGGTGGACAGTGGGGCTCTTGCCTTTGTAGCTCGAAGCGCCCTTGTCGGTCGCCTCGGCTGCTGTCAGCTGGGTCACGAACTCGTCGTAGCCGGATCCCGACAACGTGAGCTTGAGATCCACCGCCTGGTAGTTGGCTTTGAAGTCGGAGAGTCCGATGGCGGTGGTCACCTGCTTGAACCAGACCGGGTCAATTGTGGCGCTGGTGCCGATGAACGGGATCACCTTGCCGTTCTGCTGCTTGACCTCTTTCATGTAGGTGCCGGCGGAACCGATGGTTTCAGTGAGGATGACGTCAGGGTGTGTGAGCAGCATCTTTTGCACCTCGGTCCGGTACGACGAGGCGCCAAGGTGGATGGCCTGGTTGATGGCGATCGTCACACCCAGCTTGGTCAACGCGGCGACGGCGGGGCCGACGAACGTCTGCGAGCCGATGTCGTCGCCGAAGACCAGCGCAACCCTCGTGTACGGTGCGTGGCCCGGGCCGAATAACGCGCTACCGATCATCGCGTATGCGTCGAACGAGTCTGCCGGGACCAGCCGGTGAAAGTACTTGGCGGTCGACTTGTTGAACTCCGACTGGCCGGTCATGCAGAACATGGGGATGTGGGAGCGGTCGAGGATCGGGACCACGGTGGAGGCCTCGTCGGAGGTGCAGCCGACCACGCCCATAAGATTCGAGTTGCCGGCAATCATCGCGCTGGCCGCCGGCACTGCGTCAGCCGGCTCGCCTTTCGTGTCGAACTGCTGGCAGCCCACCTGGCGGCCGCCGATGCCACCCGCGCCGTTGATCGAGAGCGAGGCCGCAATGCAGCCGGCGAGGTACCGAGGGCCGAAGCTGGCGTCGGCACCCGAGAAGGGGGCGAGGACGCCAACCAGCAGCTTGCCCGAGCCCAGTCCGCCTCCGCTTGACGAGGTTCCGCCGCAGGCGGCAAGCACCATGAGGGCGACGATGCCCATGACTAGCCGGGATCTGTTGACACGGTGACCAACGGCTGGATGAGTCTTGTTCACGTTCGTTCCTCGCATTACCGAGTGGACAATCGATTGTCGACAATTCTATGCACAATTTGGGGCCAGTGGCCGCATATTCTTACCGGCGAGAGGAACTCGAGGCATGAAAACGACGTCCACAGCCTTGTTGGAGACACACGGGCAGGCCCCCGAGGGCATGGCGCGGGGCGGAGCCAGCGTGTACCTGAAGCTTCGCGAGGCGATAGTCGACGGCCGTTTCCAGCCCAACGAGAGGCTCGTCGAGGCGGACCTCGAGCGCGCGTTCGGCGCCGGGCGGACCGCCATCAGGGCCGCGCTGGTGAGGCTCGACCAGGAAGGCCTTGTCGAGCGTCAGCCGAATCGTGGCGCGAGAGTGCGGCTGGTGTCGGACCGCGAAGCGCTCGAGATCGAGGAGGTACGCGTTGCGCTCGAGCAGATGCTGGCGAAGCACGCAGCGACGAGGATCAAGCCAAGCGACGTGGCCGATCTGCGACGCATCCTCGAGGACATGACTGCACGGGTGGAGGCGGGTGACCCGCTGGGCTATTCGGAGCTGAACGCGCGGTTCCACGAGACGATCTGGGCGATCGCCGACCAGGGCGTGGCGGCGACGCTGGTGGCGAACCTGAAGTCGCAGAGCATAAGGTTTCAGTACCGGACCATCCTTCAGCCTGGCCGGCCTGACCGCTCCCTGCGCGAGCACGGCCTCATCGTCGAAGCGCTCGCCTCGGGCGACCCTGACGCCAGCGAAGCCGCGATGAGAGAGCACCTGAGCCGCGTGGTGGAGACGCTCAAGCAGGCAATCGCCAGACACCGGAACACCTAAAACACCGCCCCCACCCCACCTGCCGAGCCCTCCGCTCATCATTGACTCCGACCTTGCTGAGAGTCCTGACGGTCATCGCTCTCATCTTGCCGCTGGCGATCGACACGCTTGTCCTCGGCACCGCCCTTGGAGTCGCGGGCATCGCCAAGCGAGAGCGGTTGCGAACGAGCCTTACCTTGACCGCATTCGAGGCCGGGATGCCGATCGTCGGGTTCCTGATCGGCGCCGGCATTGGCGGCGTCATCGGCCAGTGGGCCGATTACTTCGCGGCGATAGTCCTTGCCTCGACCGGTGCGTGGATCCTGCGCCCCGGCGGCGACGAGGAGGGTGAGGCCCTGCACGACGTGCGCCTCCTGGCCTCAACGCACGGATGGGCGATCGTCGTGCTCGGCCTCAGCATCAGCGTTGACGAGCTCGCGGTCGGGTTTGGCGTCGGGTTGTTGGGCTTGCCACTGCTGTTGCTTGTCAGCCTGATCGCGGTCCAGGCGTTTCTCGCCGCGCAGGTCGGTATGAGGTTTGGGTCCCATCTTGCTGAAAGGGGGAGGCGCGCTGCCGGTAAGCTTGCCGGCGCCCTGCTCGTGCTTGCCGCAGCCCTTGTCGTGGCCGAAAAGCTCCTGTCCTCCTAAATCGAGGTCAGCTGCTCGTGCAGCCAGTCCGCCATCAGCGGACGGTACTTGTAGGCGATGTTGTTGCAGACGTGGTTGCCGTCTGGGTAGATCACCAGCGTTGAGTTGGGCGCCTCGCGCGCGATCCTTTCGGCTTGCGAGGGCGGGAAGAGGCGGTCCCTGGCGCCGTGGATCACGAGCATCGGCTGGCTGACGTTGCCGAGAACGCCACGCAGGTTCAGCTCGCCCGCTTTGTGCCTTGCCTCCGCCTCGCCCGCCGACTTCGTGTAGAACTTGTAGCCACCCTTCGTGAGCGGGTTCAGCGCGTCCCAACACTCGCCAAGGTCGTAGGGGCCGGCAAGCCCGACCAGAGCCCGGATTCGCTTTTCATGGGCGGCCGCTCGCGGAGCGTAGATGGCGCCCATGCTGATCCCCATCAAGCCTATGCGGTCCTGGTCCACGCCAAGCTCTTGGCCCGCGAGGTGATCGAGCAGCGGCGTGATAACGGTCTCCCAGTTGGGGCGGATTGCGAAATGCACCGAGTTCTCAGATTGACCAGGGCCGTCAATGGTCAGCGTGGCCAAGCCGCGGCGCAGAAAATCCTCCTCGATCGCGTAGAGCTCCTCCTTCGACGAGTCGAGCCCCGGCACGATCAGGACGAGCGGCGGCCTTGCTGAATCCGGCCTTCGCAGATTGCCAGGGATGATGCCGCCTTCGAAGGGGACCTCCAGCCGTTCGGCGGGCGGGTCGAGCCGCGAGAGCGCCTTCCTATAAATCGCCACAGACCTATCTCGAAGCTCGGAGTGCAAGGTGGCGTCCTCGAACCACAGGAATTTGCCAAGGTGGTAGCACCACGAGGCTCGCTGGTATGCCTGGGCGGCGGAGAGCAATCTGCCGCGCTCCTCAGCTTCCCGTCCAAGCGCTTCGTGCACCTCGCCGACCGCTTTCCAGTTCGGGGCCCAGTCTTTCCACTCGGTGGTCCTTGCGACCGTGTCGTCGAAATCGTTGACGTCGATCCCGTTGGCGACAAAGCGAGGCCGCCAGTGGTGCGCGGCGACCTGGACACGGTTGGTAGTTTCCTGTGCGCTCATGTACGGGCCTCCCCCTTCGCAGTTATCGCTTCTTCAAGGCTCGACCCAAGGTCGCGCAACAGAACCTCTGCGCAGTTCCTGCCAGGCAGCCCTGACACTGAGCCGCCGGGGTGCGTGCAGGCGCCCGTCTGGTACAGGCCCTCAACCGGCGTCCGGTACGAGGACCACCCTTCCACCGGCCTGAAGTACCCGCTCTGGTCAGGCGAGTTGGCTCCGCCGTGGCATGACCCGCGCCAGTTCGATGGATTCCTCCTTTCCAGGTCGAGCGGCGAGTCGACATGCTCCGCCATCACGATCCGGCGGGAAAGATTCGGCGACAGCCGCGCGAGCCTTTCGAACAGGCGGCTGGAGACATCGTGCTTGATCGCGTCCCAGCGCTCCGGGCCGCCGGCGAGCTCGTAAGGCAGAAAGCTGACGACCTTGAACGTGTGCATCCCATCAGGCGCCCTGGTGGGATCGATGACCGTCGGCGTGAGCGCGAGGAAGACAGGCTCATCGAGGTCGACACGGCCGGCTCGAAAGGCGGCAAGCATCGCCGCGTACGAGTCGAGCGACTCGAGAGCGCCCATGGTGACGCTAGTGCCCGGCCCGTCTGCCATGGGGAAGCGCGGTGCCTCCGACATCGCGTAATGGGTGACGAACATAGTGAGGTTGGGCTGCCAGCGCGCCACGCCGGCCAGGTACTCGCCAGGAAGGTTCTCCTCGCCGACGATCCCAGGCAGGTGCTTGACGTGGATGGTCGAGACAATCGCCCTGTCCGCCTCGTGGATCGATCCATCCTCCGTCTCGACCGCTGTCGCCCGCCCGCCTTCGACTGCGATCCGCGTCACGCGCGCCGAGGTCAGGATCGTGCCGCCGTGCTCCTCGATGTCGAGCGCCAGGGCGCGAGGGAGCTGGATCGACCCACCCTCGGGCAGGATCCAGCTGAAGCGCTGCCGCCCGGCTGCCAGCGAGAACGCCATGAGCCCGCTCTCCGGCTCGTCGAGCGGGTGCAGCGTCATGAAAGCGATCCACGCGAAGAACGCGCGCACGTGCTCGTCACGGAACCGCTCGCGCACGATGTCGACAGCAGACGCGTTGCGGATCTCGATCATCTTTCCGGCAAGCGGGCTCGCCGCCATGCGCGACGCAACCTCGGCCGGCGGCCTTGGGGCGGTTGCCCTTTCTTCGTTGACGACCGGCGCCATCAGGTCCCAGTCCGCGAGCAGCTGCCTGTAAGCGTCCGCGTCCGCTGCCGAAAACCTCGCCAGCTCGGCACAGGTGCGCTCGAGGTCGCGCCACATCGTGATTGAGCTCCCATCGAGGAACGGCATGGTGAAAACCGGGTCCGGATACAGATACTTGAGACCGTGCCTGCCGAGCTCGAGCTCGTTGTTGCGCATGAGCGGGTTGCTCTGGATCAGGTTGTGCGCAGTGGCACAGGGATCATGGAGAAATCCGGGCAGCGTCAGCTCCTCAGTGGACGTGTCGCCCCCGATGGCCGGCGATCCGTCCAGGACAAGAACCCGGAAACCGGCGCGGGCCGCATAGGCCGCGGCAACAAGGTTGTTGTGGCCGGCTCCCGCAAAGACGATGTCGTGACGGCTCATGCAGCGCCGAGATAAAGGCGGCCGATCTCCGGATTGTTGAGGACGTCTGGGCCCGGGCCCTCGAGCCTGATCCTCCCGCTCTCCATGACGACGCCGTGCGTCGCGATCCCCAGGCCAGAGCGCGCATTCTGCTCGACCAGGAGCAGCGTGTGGCCTGCGTGGTTCATCTCCCCGATGGTCTTGAACACGACAGAGCGGGTTTTCGGGTCGAGGCCCATCGACGGCTCGTCGAGGATCAGCAGCGAAGGATCGAGCATGAGCGCCCGCGCGAACTCGACGATCTTCTGCTGGCCTCCCGACAGGGATGCGGCGGGCTCGTGCCGGCGCTCGCGCACGATGGGGAAGGTTTCGCAGACCGCGGCAAGGCGGCGCTCGACGAGCCCGCGATCGCGCACCGTGTAAGCCCCCAGCCGCACGTTTTCCCAAACGCTCATGGTCGGGAACAGGCTGCGTTCCTGTGGGACCTGGACGATTCCCTTTTTGAGGATCGCGCGCGGGCTCAACCCGGCGATTGACTCGCCTCGGAAGCGAAGGGCCCCACGACTCGGGCGCAGCAGGCCGCTGACCACCCTGAGCAGCGTCGACTTGCCCGCCCCGTTAGGGCCGACTATGCAGGTGAGGCTGCCCTCCTGGACGGCGAGATCGATGCCGAGCAGAATGTCGCCTCCGCCGTACCCGGCGGCAAGTCCCTCCAGCTCCAGCAGTGCCGTCATGTCAGGCGCCCAGGTAAGCGTCGAGGACCGCTGCATCGCTGCGCACCGCCTCCGGCTTGCCGCTTGCGATCTGGCGTCCGCGGTGAAGCACGATGACCTCCGAGCAGAGGTTCATCACAAAGCTCATGTTGTGCTCCACGATCAAGAAGGTCGTGCCCCGCGAGTTCAACGTGCGGAGCCGGTCGGCGATCCGTTCCAGTAGCGCCGGGTTGACCCCGCCGGCGGGTTCGTCGAGGAGGACAAGCTCCGGCTCCGCCATCATCACCGCACCCAGCTCCAGGAGCTTTCGCTGGCCGTATGAGAGCGACCCGCCGAGCGCGCCCGCGACGTGCGAGATCTCGAGGAAGTCGAGCATCTCCATTGCGCGCGACCTCTCATCGCTCCGAGCGGCCCGCGAGAACAGAGCGCGTAGTCCGCGGCGGCGGACCGGCACCAGCAGGTTCTCGAGAGCTGTCAAGCGCGGGAAGATGCGCGCGAGCTGGAAGGTGCGACCGATCCCCCGCTCGTAGACCCGATCGGGACCAAGGCCGTCGATGAGCTGGGATTTGAAAGTGATCCGGCCCTGGTCTTTGGCGATGAAGCCGGTGATCAGGTTGAAGATCGTCGTCTTGCCCGACCCGTTCGGACCGATCAACCCGGTGATGCCGCCGCCCGGGATGGCGAGGGTGCAGTCGTCGACGGCGACCACCCCGCCGAAGCGTTTGCTGAGGTGGTCGACCTCGAGCAGGCTCATGGCGTTAAGCCTTCGCGAGCTGCGAGAGCGGCCTGACGTTTTGCGAGCAGTTCGCGAACCGACGGGATGATGCCTCGGGGCATCAACAGGATCACCAGAAGGAAGACCGACGCGTAAAGGACGAGGTAGAGGCGGCTGGCGCCAAAGTTGTAGGCGAGCCACAGCTGTGCGGGCTCGAGGATCAGGGCGCCGAGGAC
This sequence comes from Candidatus Dormiibacterota bacterium, assembly GCA_036844615.1. GTDB lineage: Bacteria > Chloroflexota > Dormibacteria > Dormibacterales > Dormibacteraceae > Palsa-872. Next base: position 69,786 of record DAIUFK010000005.1, read on the forward strand.
AGGTCCACCGATGGTGCCGAGGCCGCCCAGGAAGACCATCAACACCATCGAGATGCCGATCAAGGGGTCGATGACGAACTGCGGGTAGATGTAAGTGACGTAGTAGCCGTAGACACCGCCGATCATCCCCACCAACGCTGCGCTGACGACAAACGCGGTGAGCTTGAATGCGACAGCCGGCACGCCGACCGCCAGCGCCTTGTCCTCATCGTCGCGAATGGCGAGAAGGCCAAGCCCAAACTTCGAGCGGCGGATCCACCAGGAGATCGCCAGGGCGAGGAGGGCGAGCACGAGCATCGTGTAGTAGAAAGGGATGTTGTAGAAGTCGCCACGCCAGGGTGGTGCCGGGAAGGCAAGTCCTGCCCCACCGCCAGTCAGGCCGATCAGATTCTCCGCCAGCAGCTGCAGCATGAACATGAAGGCGATGGTGACGATCACGAAAGTGGCCGCCCGCGTGCGCAGCGCAAACCAGCCGACCCCCACCGCCAGCAGCCCGGTGAGGACACCGGCGACGGGCACGAACAGGAATGGCGTGTAGCCACCCTCGATCCCAAGCCTGGCCAGGATGAGGCCGAGCGAATAGGACCCGAAGCCGAAGAACCCGGCGTGCCCGAGTGAGATGTAGCCGGTGTAGCCGCCCATGATGTTCCACGCGGTCGCGAGCCCGACGTACATCAGCGTGAACACCGCCATGTTCGTCGTCGCCGAATCCGGTGCGATCGCCGGAAGCGCAAGCGCAAAGGCGAGCAGCGCCAGCATGCCTACGCCTTTCAGGATGCGAACGTCTGGCAGGCGGCTCACACCCGGTCTCGCACAGTTACGCCGAAGAGTCCCTGCGGCCGGAAGAGCAGGACGGCGACGAGGATGACGAAGAAGACGAAGTTCGCCCACACCGGCGAGATCACGACCGCAGTGATGTCCTCGGTCACCAGCATCACCAGCGCGGCGATGATGGCGCCGCGCAGGCTCCCGAGCCCACCCAGGACGATGATCGTCAGCAGCCTCGAGATCAGGTCGTAGTGGCTGCCGGGGTTGAAGGTGTTGGTGATCCCGAACACCACGCCGCCCGCGGCCGCCGTCGCCGTGCCGATGCCGAAGGCGATCGCCGAAACCCTGTCGACGTCGATGCCCACGAGCTGGGCAGCGGTCCGGTTGAGCATCGTCGCCCGGATGGCGCCACCGAACGTGGTCCTGTACAGCATGAGGAAGATCGCGGCAAGGATCGCGATGCAGAGCAGGAATCCGTAGATATAGACGTACGTGATTCGGAAGCTGCCGATCGGAAAGCTCGCGTTCTCATACCAGGCGCGGAGCTGCACGTAGTTCGAGGTGAAGAAGTACGCGAGCAAGCCCTCGATGCCGAGAGCCAGCGCGTAGGTGACAAGCACTGATAGCGCCTCTCGGTCCGTCTTCAGAGGGCGGACGAAGACGATCTGCATGATCACGCCAAGAACGAACATGACAGGCATCGTCACGACGAGGCTCAGGAAGGGATCGACGTTCAGGTTGTGCCAGAGCGCGAAGCTGAGATAGGCGCCGAGGATCACGAGCGCGCCGTGGCCGACGTTGATGATGCGCATGACGCCGAAGATCAAGGTCAGGCCGGAGGCCATTAGCGCGTAGACGCCGCCGGTCAGCACGCCGAGCACTGCAGCTTCCAGGACGAGCGTCATCTGGAGGGATCCGCGGTGATGTGGGGACGGCGGCGGCTGCTCACCGCCCCCATTTCACGCTACTGCCAATCGTGCTTGGGATATTCCGGTTGCGCGGCGGCGACAGTCGCCGGGTAGACGAAGACCGCGCTCCCGCTCTGCCACTGCTCAACGAAGACGCCGGCGCCGCCGGTCGGCTTGCCGACCGCATCGAAGCCGAATGTGCCCTGCAGCGTCTGGTATGTGCCGGTGTGGAGGGTGTCGATCAACTTCTGGTTGTCGATGCTGCCTGCCTTGGTCGCCGCCTGGTCGACGACCTGCCCGACGCTGTAAGCCTCCGCGGCGTCGGCACTGATGTCCGCGGCAGTGCCGCCGTACTTGGCGATGAACTCGCTGACGAAGATCGGGCTTCCATTGGCCGTCGAGCCTGCCGTCCAACCTGCAGGAACCATGATCCCCTCGGTGTTGGCGCCAAGACCGTCGGAGTAGGTCTTGCCCTGGTCGGGGCCTGCGGTCTCGATGAGCGTCTTGGGGTTGTAATGCTGCTGGATGAAGGTCTTGGCGAACGCGATCGAGTCAGGCACCTGCGTGCCGAGGATGACTGCATCGGCATTTGAGCTGGCGACATGCAGGGCGAGAGGGGTGAAGTCGGTGGTCTCCGCCGGGTACACCTTGTAATAAACCGTTTTGACGCCAGCCGCCTCGAGGAGGCCTTTGGCCTTGTCAATCTGTGGCTGGGTGAAGGGGTCGTCCTCGGTCGCGTATGCGGCGGTGGCCGGGCGCTGGTCGGCGGGCAGCGACAACACCCATTGCGTGTAGCTGACGAGGTTGTCCTCGATCGCCGCCGGCTGGACGAAGAAGAGGTTCTTGTGGCCTGCCAGGAAGACCTTGGGGCCTCCGCCCGCAGGCTCGGGGAACGCATAGCCGAGGCGATCGACCACTGCCGACGCCGGGATGGTCAGCAGGCTCGAGTAGGGACCGAAGACCAGGGCAACCTTGTCGGAGGAGATCAGCGTCTGGTAATTAGTCACCACCTGGGTCGTGCTGCTGGCGTCGTCCTTGTAGCTCATCGTGACCTTGTGGCCGAGAAGGCCGCCTTTTGCGTTGATGTCCTGGGCCCACAGGTCATAGCCCTGGACCAGCGCCTTGCCGTCGCCCGAGAAGTCGCCGGTGAGTGAGACGGAGACGCCGATCGTGATCGGAGTCCCCGGCGAGGGAGCGGCCGTGCCACTGCTGCCGCACGAGATCATGGTCAGGCCGAGGCCCGCCACAGATGCGATCAAGGCCCTTCGCATGTTCGCTCCTCCCATCCGCGTCCCGTCTCTTTTGCAGCGCCAACCAGCTTGCGCTGAACAAACGATTGCCTTATCTTATGCACCCGAAAAACGAATGTCAATGCGACGATTCTGGCGATGCCGGTAACCCTCAAGGAGCTCGCCGCGCGGGCCAAGGTCCATCCTTCCACGGTCTCCCGCGTCGCCAACAACGATCCCAAGCTCAGGATCGCACCGGCGACCCGCTCTCGCATCGAAGAGCTGCTGAAGGAAACCGAGTACCAGCCGAATGCTGTCGCCAGGGGTCTGAAGCTGCGGCAGACGCGCGTCCTCGCCGTCGTCATTCCCGACATCACCAACCCACTTTTCGCTTCGATGTTTCGAGGTGTCGAGGATGGCGCCACGCCGCGCGGATACCAGGTGCTGCTGTGCAACACGGACGGCAATCCGGAGCGCGAACGATCTCATCTGCAAAGCCTCGCCGCCCGCCGGGTCGACGGCGTGATCCTGGCGAGCACCTTCCTGAAGGATCCAACTGTGCGATGGCTTCGCCACCAGCTCACCCCATATGTCCTGGTCAACCGGTTCAGCGACGAGGACCTCGATCCATTTGTAGGCTCCGACGACCTCAAAGGAGCGACGCTCGCCACGGAGCACCTGATCGGCCTCGGCCATGTTCGGATCGGCCACCTCGCAGGCCAATCGACAATCAGCACTGGCGTGCTGCGGCGGAGGGGTTACGAGGCTGCCCATGCCAGTGCCGGCCTGGCCGCCGATCCCGCGCTCGTGGTCGAATCTGGCTTTGTGGAGGATGGAGGGGCTGAAGCCATGGAGCGCCTCCTTGCTTTGAAGGACCCGCCGACCGCGATCTTCGCGGTCACCGACATGACAGCGATCGGCGCTTATGGCGTGGCAAGGCGAAGGGGCTTGCGCATCCCCCAGGACATAGCGATCGTCGGCTACAACGACATCCCGCTAGCCAGCCGGCTGATCCCCGGCCTCACGACAGTGCATGTGCCGATCCACGAGTTCGGCAGCGTGGCGGCGAGCATGCTGCTGGAGCAGATCGAGCTGGGCGAGCTCACGCCGAAGCGGGTGGTGTTCGAGCCTGAGCTCATCGTCAGGGGGTCGACGAGAGCGGATGCGGATGAGCCAAGCGCCAGGGGAGCTGCGAAAGGCCCGCTTGAATAGGGCGCTCGTTGCCGGCTGGCGCCCCGCTCCCCAACCCT
>DAIUFK010000005.1:74040-75928 GCA_036844615.1 Candidatus Dormiibacterota bacterium
AGAGGGAGGACTGGCGTTGACAGTGACGAATTAGCGCTGGTATCTTAGGCAAACGTTTGCTCTAGCTTTGACGTAGTCGGGGGAGGCGCAGTCCGAACATGAAGCCCGCGAAGCTCCGCATTGGCTGGATCGGGACCGGCAGGATGGGCTACGCCCTTGTCACAAGGCTCTTGGAGCGGGGCGTTGACGTCGCCGTCTACAACCGCACGAGAGCTAAGGCAGCGCCGCTTGTCAAGCTCGGCGCCCAGCTCGTGGACAGGCCTGCCGACCTGGCTGACCGCGACATCGTCATCACCTCGGTCGCCGGTTCGCAGGATTTCGCGGATGTGACCACCGGACCCGACGGGGTCCTTGCCAATGGCGGCCACGGTCCAAAGGTGGTCATCGATTCGTCGACAGTGTCGATGGCGGTCTCGGAGGCGGTTCGCGCGAAGGCGCTGGAGATCGGCACCGCTCTCCTCGCCGCACCGGTCAGCGGCAATCCGAAGGTCGCGAAAGCAGGACGCCTCAGCGTCGCGGTCTCGGGTCCGCGCGAAGCTTTCGAGCTGTCCCTCCCCTACCTGAAGATGCTTGGGTCCACAGTCAGCTATGTCGGTGAAGGCGAGCGTGCGCGGCTCGTCAAGATCTGTCACAACCTCGTCCTCGGCGTAGTCACCCAGATAATGGCGGAGACCACAGTGCTCGCCGAGCGCGGCGGGGTATCCCGCGCCGACTACCTGGAGTTTCTCAACGGGAGCGTGATGGGATCGACCTTCACCCGCTACAAGACGCCGGCGTTCGTGAATCTCGATTTCACCCCCACCTTCACGGGCAGGCTGCTGCGTAAGGACTTCGAGCTCGGGCTCGACGCAGCACGCCAGCTCAACGTGCCGATGCCGGTGGCGGCACTCGTCCACCAGATCGTCACGAACATGATCGGATTCGAGCTTGGCGACGCGGATTTCGCAGCCCTTCTACAGATGGAGGCCTGGGGCGCCAACCTCAAGCTCACACCCGAGAACCGCAAGGTCTCAGACGGCCTTGGCGCTGAAGCCGAACAAATTGCCCAAGAAAATGACTAAGGGTGAGTTCCCCGTCGCCTCGCTCCCCGCACCCGGGCGCATGCACGTCGACTGGGAGGAACGAGTCGATTTCCGCCGCCTTCACGAGTACAGGCTTAAGCGCACCCGCGAAGCCATAGCGAATGCGGGCCTCGGCGCAGTCCTTGTTTTCGACATGAACAACATCCGCTACATCACGAGCACGCACATCGGCGAGTGGGCGCGCGACAAGGTCGCGCGTTTCGCAATGCTGACGCCGACAGGCGAGCCCATCCTTTGGGACTTCGGTTCAGCCGCCAAGGTCCACAGGCTTCACGCGCCATGGCTGCGTCCGGAAAATTCGCGCGCCGGAATGACTGGACTGCGAGGTTCGGTGGCGCCTGAGGCCGGCCTTTCCGATGACCTTGCCCGCATCGTCCACGACATCATGCGCGAACAGGGCGTCGCCGGCGAGCCGCTGGGCGTCGACATCGCGGAGCTGCCCATGATCTTCGCGCTGCAGAAATGCGGCCTCAAGGTGGTTGACGGCCAGCAGGCGATGCTCGACGCGCGCCAGATCAAGTCGAAGGACGAGATCACGCTGCTTAGCATGGCCGCGGCAATGGTGGACGGCGTGTACCAGACGATCTTTGAGGCGCTCAAGCCGGGGATCCGCGAGAACGAGCTTGTCGCGATTGCAAATAAGCAGCTCTACGACATGGGCTCGGACGACGTCGAAGCCATCAACGCGGTGTCGGGAGAGCGCGGCTATCCGCACCCCCACGTTTTTTCTGACCGCCTGATCCGTCCTGGGGACCAGGCCTTCTTCGACATCATCCAGTCGTTCAACGGATACCGCACCTGCTACT
>DAIUFK010000006.1:0-4531 GCA_036844615.1 Candidatus Dormiibacterota bacterium
AGGGCGACCACTTTTTCCATTAGCTGCTCGCGGGGGACGGTTGTCATTTACCGCACGCCCCCTCCGGCCCTTCGGGCCACCTCCCCGGCAAGCGGGGAGGACATCTACCCATCAATTTCTGATTCTCATTTGGTGCAGGAACTGTAGCGATTTCAGGCGGCGGTCCAGGTGGTGTTCCAGTTGGGCCGTCAGGACGCCCTCGATTGAATCGATCAGCGACCCTTCAAGTTTCAGGCGCCTGTAAGTGGCGATGTCTCCGCTTGCCATCAGGCGCAGGACCTTGATCGCCGCCAGCGGGACGAGGCCCATGCTCGGCAGCGCGCAGCTGTCGCAAAGGAACCCGCCGGCTACCGCGCTGAACGCCGCGGGTTTCGCCACCAGCGGCCGCTCGCATGACGCGCACGTCACCAGCTGCGGGGCGTAGCCCAGCAGGTCTAGGGCGGCCATCATGAAGTAGGCGGACGCCCGCCTCGGGTCGGTTTCCCTCGCCAGCTCGTCAAGCGCCATCACCGTCAGCTCGTACACGCCGTCCACCGGGTGGCGGTCCTCGCACACTCGCTCCGCAAGCTCGGCAATGAGGGCGGCGTGCGACATCACCTCCACGTCGCCCGGGATGCGCAGGCCGGGCATCCGCTGCACCTGCGCGACCACGTCGAGCTCCCCCCTCCCCTTCGCCAGCAGCACGTCCACGTGCCCATACAGCTCGAGCGACGGGCCCAGCTTGCTCTCCTGGCGCCGCACCCCTTTCGCGATCGCGCCCACCTTGCCATGCGTGCGTGTCAGAAACGTGAAGATGCGATCGGCCTCGCCGTAGTCGAGCTTCCTGAGCACGACAGCTTGGTCCCGGTACGTGGCCAGGCTAGCCCTCCGCGGCTTGCTGCTCGCCGTCCCGCTCAGAGCGTGAAGGTTTCTTGAGCCCTGCCATGACCAGCGTCTCCTCGGGCCACGGCTCATCTGCGGTGAGCTTCACCCACTCGATCCGCCGCCCCTTGACTTTTTCCACTGTCCACGTGGCGCGGCCGCCCTTGAACGAGTCGCCGGTGGTCGCGATCTTGCCCAGCTGCGCGTGCACGTAGCCGCCGACCGAGTCGTAGTCGCCGGACTCCTCGATGGCGAGGCCCAGCCGCGAGTTCAGCTCCTCCAGGGGGAAGCGGGCATCGACGCGAGCCTCGAGGTCGTTGAGCACGACAAGCTGCTCCTCCTCCGCGGAGTCGTACTCATCGCGGATCTCCCCCACTATCTCCTCGAGCAGGTCCTCGAGCGACACCAAGCCGGCCGTGCCCCCGTACTCGTCAAGCACGATCATCATGTGCACCTTTTCGGTGCGCATCTCGTGCAGCAGCTCGTCGACCTTCTTCTGCTCGGGCGTGAACTTGATGGGGCGCAGGATCTTTTCGATGTCGAACTCCTGTGTGGTGCTCAACGTGTAGTAGAGCAGCAGGTCCTTGGTGTGCATCAGGCCGATCACGTGATCGATGTCACCGTCGTACACCGGCAAGCGCGTGTGCCGGTGCTCCTTGAACACCTTGACTATGTCTTTCAGCGGGGCCTTCTTCTCGACCGCGATGATGTCGGTGCGCGGCACCATGATCTCGCGCACCGTCTTGTCCCCTATTTCGATGATGCCGTGGATCATCTGGTGCTCCTGCTCCTCGATCACGCCCTGCTCCTCCGAGACGTGCAGCACCGTGAGCAGCTCCTGCTCGGTGAGGTACGGGGCTCGCGCCGCGCGGCCACCGGTCAGAGCGCGCGAGACGAGGGTGACAGCCCAAAGCACGGGACCGAGGGCGGTCGCCAGCCGGTCCACCGGGCCCGCGGCGGCGAGGGCGACGCGCTCGGCGTAACGGATGGCCAGCGTCTTGGGCGTCACCTCGGCGGCGATCAAAAGGACCACTGACAGCAGGAACGACACGAGGAGCGCCAGCCAGAGGTGGAACTCGGGAGGTACTCCCCATTTGACGAACATCGAGTCGGTGATGAGGGTGGTCGCGGTGGAGGCCACGATCAGCGCCAGCGTGTTGGTGAACAGGACGGTGGACAGATAGCGGTTCGGGTCCGCGCGCAGGCGCTGCAGGATGCTCGCAGCCTTGCTCCCCTGCTCGGCGAGGAATCTGACGCGAAGGCGGCCCACCGACGTGAGCGCGGTCTCCGTGCCGCTCGCGGCCGCGGCGACGAAGAAACAGACGATCAATACGATTACTTCGCCCCAGTCGGTTGCGCTCATGACCGGCGGACTATCTGAAGAGCTCGCTGACGCTCCGGTTCTCGTGTACCCGGATGATCGCCTCCGCGAGTAGCGGTGCGACCGACAGCACAGTGAGGGGCGGGCCGAGGTTCTCGGCGGGAATGGGGACCGAGTCGGTCACGATGACCTCTTCGACGTCCGACTTCTTGAGCCGCTCGATTGCGTTTCCCGTAAGGACAGGATGGGTGGCCGCGACCAGCACCTTGTTGGCCCCCTGCGCGTGCAGCGACTGCGCCAGCTTCGAGATCGTCCCACCCGTGGTGATGATGTCCTCGACCACGACGCAATCTCTGCCCTTTACGTCACCCGAGACAGCGATCATCTCGACTTCGTCGTCCCCCGTTCTGCGCTTGTAACCGAACGCGATAGGGGCCTTGAGCTGGGTCGCGACGAGCTCGGCGCGCCGTCCGCCGCCGGCATCCGGCGCGACGACTGTGAGGTTCTTGAGGCCACGGGTGAGCAGGTACTCCGAGATGATGCGATGCGGCGACAGGTGATCAGTCGGGACGTCGAAGAAGCCCTCGATCGCCTCGGCGTGAAGGTCGAGCAGGAGGAGGCGGTCGGCGCCCGCGAGCGTGATGAAGTTCGCGATCAGCTTGGCGGTGATGGGCTCGCGCGGCTGGGTCTTGCGCTCCTTGCGTGCGTAGCCGTAGTAGGGCACGACAGCGGTGACACGGCCGGCGGACGCGCGGCGCAGCGCGTCGAGGATGATGAACAGCTCCATCAGGTGCTCGTTCACTGGCGGGCAGGTGGGCTGGATCACGAACACGTCGTGGCCCCGCATCGAGTCCTCGATCTTGACGTTGATCTCCCCGTCGGGGAACCGCCGGAGGCGAGTGTCGGTGAGGGGAACGTCGAGCTCGTCGGAGATGCGCTGGGCCAGGTCGGGGTTCGCTGACCCGCCGAGCAGCTTCAGGGCGCCCCACGGGGAGGCCTCCTCCCCGGTGAACTCCACCGCGGTCGTCAATCTGCCGATCATTCTGCTTTCACTTTGGAGTCTGCGTCCACGGGTTTTCTGCGTACCACCCTAGCGGGAACTCCGACCGCTGTGGCGCCGTCGGGCACGTCCCGGGTCACCACCGAACCGGCTCCGGTTCGCGATCCTTTGCCCAGTTTGACTGGCGCCACGAGCATTGTGTCGACCCCCACGAATGCGCCGTCCCCGATCACAGTGCGGTTCTTGTGGGCGCCGTCGAAGTTGGCGGTGATCGTGCCCGCCCCTATGTTGGCGTCCTCGCCGAGGTCGGTGTCCCCCAGGTAGGACACGTGGGGGACCTTGCTGCCGCGGCCCACCTTCGTGCGCACGAGCTCGGCGAAGCTGCCGATGTGGACGTCGTCGGCGATCTCGGTGCCAGGCCGGAGCTTGGCGAAGGGACCGCAATCCGAGCGGTCGCCGATCTTCGCGTCCTCTATATGCACGTGCGGGCCGATGCGGCATTCCTGGCCGATGACCGTGCTGCCCTTGATCACCGAGAACGGCTCTATGACTGTGTCCTGGCCGATGGTGACCGTCGCGTCGATGAAGGTCGTATCAGGGTCGACGATGGTGACGCCACCGAGCATCAGCTGCTCGAGCACCCGGCGCCTCATAAGTGCACTTGCCGTGGCAAGCCGAATCCGATCCTTGACGCCGATGGCCTCGTTCGGGTCCTCGACCTTGATGATGGTCACCGGCCGCACGTGCAGCAGCACGTCGGTGAGGTAGAGCTCCCCTGCCTTGTTGTCATCCTTGACGTGGGCCAACGCCTCGACCAGGTCTTTGCCCTTGAAGCAGTAGATTCCCACGTTGACCTCGTGGATGGTCTTGCGCTGCTCGTCGGTGGCGTCTTTCCGCTCGACGATGCGCTCGAACGATCCGTCCGCGGCCCTGACGATGCGGCCGTCGTCGCGGCGAGGGTCCTCGACGCCGGCGATGGTCGCCGGGGCGCCTGATTCGCGGTGCGCCTCGACCAGGCGCCGGACGGTGGCGGCGGTGAGGAGCGGGGCGTCGCCGTTGACGACGAGCACGTCGCCCTTGCCGAGCTCTTTGGCAGGCACCTGCTGCAGGGCGTGCGCAGTGCCGCGCGCCTCTCGCTGGTAGACGACCTCAGCGCGGCCTTCGAGGTGGGCGGCGAGATCGACCTGGTGAGGGCTCACGACCACCTTTATGTCCTTCGCGCCGGCCTCGGTGACGGCGCCGATCACCCAATCGATCATCGGGCGGCCGCATACCGAATGGAGGACCTTTGGAGTGCGCGACCGCATGCGGGTGCCGTGACCGGCGGCGAGGATGACGGCCGTCAGTGG
>DAIUFK010000006.1:4631-46597 GCA_036844615.1 Candidatus Dormiibacterota bacterium
GCGGGGGATAATCGAGATGTGTCGGAGATGGCGGCGGTGAATCTCGAGGGGGCGGTGCCTTCGCACCTGCCTGTGCTGCCGCTCAAGTCGACTGTCGTCTTTCCCCGCATCTTCATCCCGCTGTCGGTCGGTCGGAAGAAGTCGCTGCAGCTCCTCGAAGAGCTTTCGGGGTCGGAGCGGCACATCGCGGTCGCCACCCAGCTGGACGAGCAGACCGAAGAGGTCGGGTTCAAAGACATCCACCACGTGGGCGCGATGGTGCGGATCCAGCACATGCTCAAGCTGCCCGACGGCACAGTGCAGCTCGCGGTGCTCGGCCTGCGCCGGATCAGGCTCACCGAAGCGATCTCCGAAGAGCCCTACATGACGTGCGCCGTGGAGATGCTGCCCGAGGCCCGTGACTCGATCCCGCCGATCGAGCGCGAGGCCCTCATGCGCCGCGCGATCTCTTCGTTCCAGCAGCTCGTGGCGCTGGCGCCTCACCTGCCGGCCGAGCTGTCGAGCGGCGCGGCGGCGATCGACGAGCCGCTGCATCTCGCGTACTACATCGCCAACCACACGCGGCTCACGACGGAGCAGCGCCAGGAGATCCTTGAGCTCAACTCGGCCAAGTTGAAGCTCGAGCGCCTCCTCGGGCACATGGCCCACGAGCTGGAGGTCCTGGAGCTCGGGCGCAAGATCCAATCGCAGGCCGAGGAGTCGATGGGAAAGGCCCAGCGCGAGTACTTCCTGCGGGAGCAGCTCAAAGCGATTCAGCGCGAGCTGGGCGAGCTGGATTCTGAGCTTGGTGAGCTCGGAGAGCTTCGCGATCGGATCGCGAAGGCGGGGCTGCCGCCTGAGGCTCAGCGCGAGGCGGATCGCGAGATCGGCCGGCTTGAACGGATCCCCTCTGCTTCGCCGGAGTCGTCGGTGATCCGCACCTACCTGGAGATGATCGTCGCACTGCCGTGGAACACCTCCACGGGTGGCGAGGTGGACGTCACCAAGGCTCGCGCGATCCTTGATTTCGACCACTACGACCTCGACAAGGTGAAGCAGCGAATCGTCGAGCACCTTGCGGTGCGGCGGTTGAAGCAGCAGCGCAAATCAACAGAGCGCGGCCGCGAGCCGATCCTCTGCTTTGTCGGACCCCCCGGGGTGGGCAAAACTTCCTTGGGCCAATCGATCGCCAGGGCGATGGGTCGCAAGTTCGCGCGCGCTTCGTTGGGCGGCGTGCACGACGAGGCGGAGATCCGCGGCCACCGCCGCACCTACATCGGCGCCATGCCGGGCCGCATCATCCAGGCCATCCGGCGCGCGGAGTCGAACGATCCAGTCTTCATCCTCGACGAGGTCGACAAGATCGGGTCCGACTGGCGCGGGGATCCATCCTCTGCTCTGCTCGAGGTGCTCGACCCCGAGCAGAACAAGGACTTTCGTGACAACTACCTCGACGTCCCCTTCGACCTGTCGAAGGTGATGTTCATCACCACTGCCAACTCCCTGGAGACGATCCCGCCGGCGCTGCGCGATCGCATGGAAGTGCTGAACCTCTCCGGGTATACCGAAGAGGAGAAGGTCCAGATCGCCGAGCGGTTCCTCGTGCCCAAGCAGCTGCTCGCGCACGGATTGCGCGCCGGTGAGGTGACCTTGGCGGAGGATGCGGTGCGCGCGATCATCCGCGAATACACGCGCGAGGCAGGCGTACGCAACCTGGAGCGCGAGATCGCCTCGGTGATGCGGCGGTTGGTGGCGGACATGGCGGTGGGCAAGCGGCCGCGCAAGGCCGTGGACGTTCGGCGCGTGCGCGCTGCGCTTGGGAAGCGGCGTCACTACGAGGAGATCCGCGAGCGCATCGACCGCCCAGGCGTGGCGACCGGCCTGGTGTGGACGCCGACTGGGGGCGAGATCATCTTCGTCGAGGCGGCGCTGACGCCTGGCAAGGGCGAGCTGAAGCTGACAGGACAGCTTGGCGACGTGATGAAGGAGTCGGCGGCGGCGGCGCTCTCCTATTTGAAGGCGCGGGCCCTGGACATCGGCATCGATCCATCGCTATTCGACAAGAACGACATCCACGTGCACGTGCCCGCGGGGGCCCAGCCGAAAGAGGGACCTTCTGCCGGCGTGACTGTTCTGACCGCGATGGCTTCGATCCTCACAGGGCGGCCGGCGCGCGATGACATCGCGATGACAGGGGAGATCACGCTGCGTGGTCGGGTGTTGCCGATCGGGGGAATCAAGGAGAAGGTGCTCGGGGCGCACCGGGCGGGGATCAGGCGCGTGCTGCTGCCCACCCGCAACGAGGCTGACCTCGACGACATCCCCACCGATCTCCGCGCCGAGATGCAGCTGGTGATGGTGGACTCGATCGACCAGGTGCTGCGCGAGGCGCTTACGAAGGCCCCTGTCGCTCAGCGGCAGCGCTCGAACGGAGTTGCTGCTAATGGCGAGCGCGAGCCGGTGGCCGTCGCTACGCCCGTGGCGCGCGCTGCGCGCGCTCGAGTATCCGCTCGTGGGCCGAAAGCTCCACGGAGTCGTCCAGCGGCGAAAGGTCGGCGACGCCGCGCCGTCTGAGCGCGCTCCTTATCAAGTGGTCCGCGAGGTGCGGGTTCTTCGGTAGGAGCGAACCGTGCAGGTAGGTGCCAACCACCCCTCCCTGCAGGCAACCCTCGGTGCCGTCGCTGCCGTTGTTGCCGAAACCAAGTCTTATTCGTCCCAGCGGTTGCGCCTTGTCGCCTAAGAAGGTTCGTCCGCTGTGGTTTTCGAAACCGACGAGGGTGGTGGGTGTGAGGTCGGCCATTTCGGTGTCGACGACGACGTCGCCAATGAAGCGTTTCTTGCCCGCTTCGGTTTTTACGTCGATCAGGCCGATGCCTGGGAAGCGCTCGCCCTCGGCGGTTTGGTAGTAGTGGCCGAGGAGCTGGTAGCCGCCGCACACCGCAAGGATTTGAGCGCCGGCCTGAACCGCTCTCTCCAGGGGTGGCTGCTTGTGCTCGAGGAGGTCTTCGTAAACGAGGGCCTGCTCGCGGTCCTGGCCGCCGCCGAAGAAGAAGACGTCGACCTCGTCCATCTTCTTGGTCGTGCCTCGCCCGAGCTCCAGCAGCCGCGTGTCATAGTCGCGCCACTCCGCGCGCTTCAGGAGGGTGAGGATGTTGCCGCGGTCGCCATAGATGTTCATCAGGTCGGGGTAGAGCCAGCCGACGGTGAAGGTCTTGTTGTGCCGTGCCATTCTTGTTTTTCTAAGTCTCCCAGTAGGGTTTAGCCCAGCCGCGCCTGACCAGCTCGGCTCGCAAGTCGAGCATCGCCGTGTAGGTGCAGAGGAGGTGGGCGGTCTCGCCTTCGAGGGTGGCTTTGACAAGGGCGTCGAGTGCTTTTCCCGGATCGGTTTCGGGCTTGGCCGCATCGACGCCTGCGTACTTGAAGCGCACCGCCAGGTCGTGGGCGCGGTTGCCCGCGGGGATGAGGGCACGGGCTTTTTCTTTCAGCCGTTCGAAATCGACGTCCCAGATCCACGAGACGTCGGTGCCATCAGCTTTGCGGTCGTTGAGGCCGATGAGGAAGTTGTTGCCCTTGGCGAGGTCGACGGCCGTGCGCAGGGTTTCGTTGAAGCCCGCGGGATTCTTCGAGAGGACGAGGTTCAGGTGGCGGCCGCGGAACTCAAGGCGCTCCTGGCGGCCGAAGGCGGCGCGGAAGTCGTGCAGGCGGTGGGCGATGTAGTCAGGCTCGAGGCCGATGGTGATGGCGGCGGTGTAGGCCGCGAGCACGTTGTAGCAGTTGTAGAGGCCGCCGAGCGGGAGGGCGAGGCGGTGGCCCTGGTTTTGAGGTTCGGCCTTTACAGGCTGGGTTTCGCTTTTGTTTTCGGGCGGATAGCTTTCCCTCATGCCTCGCCCCACCGTCATCGCAATGTTGTCGAACCCGTCGAGCTCGATGTTGGTCGCTGTCATCTCAGGAGTCGGGCGCGCGAAATCGTGGTTTGGGCATCGGTATACGCCGTCGTGGCCGACGTACACGGCGTTGAAGATGAGGCTGGCGCCGCATCGCGGGCAGGTCCTTGCGTCGGCGGCGTGCGGCAATTCGCGTGCTGCCACGCTGATGTCGTCGAGGCCGAACCACAGGGGTGGGTTGGCGAGGTTGAGACCAATCTCGGCCACCCGCGGGTCGTCCGCGTTCAGCAGAGCCTTGCCGCCTTCGGGCATGCGCGCCAGCGCGCCCTCGATCTTTTTTGCGATCGACTCGAGCTCGCCGTATCGGTCGAGCTGGTCCCTGAACAGGTTGAGCACGATGGCTGCTTTGGGCTGAATCTCGTCGATGGCTTTGGGCAGGCTCGCCTCATCGATCTCGAAGACGCCCCAGTCGGCTGATAGGCGCCCGTTTGCGTCGGCGTTCTCGAGGGCGGCTGCAGTGACGCCGAAGATGAGGTTGGCGCCGGCGCGGTTGGAGACCACCCGGTGACCGGCACCCTCGAGCAGGTAGCTGATGAGGCGTGCCGTGGTGGTCTTGCCGTTGGTGCCGGTGATCACGATCGAACCAAACTTCAGGTCTTGCGACAGCTTGCGCAGGACGTCGGGATCGATGGCTCTCGCCACATCGCCAGGGAGCGTGGTGCCTCCACCTCGGCGGCTGAACCGCGAGAGCGCGCCAGTGGCCTTGCCCGCCCAGACGGCAGCAGTCCGGCGCATCACGACCACGCCTCCACCGAGCGTGTGACCGCCGTCCAGCAGTCGAGCCTCTCAATTGCTTGCTGCGCGACAGACTCGTCAGCGCAGCGCCTGAAGAATGCCGAGCCACTGCCTGTCATCTGCCAATCGTTCCCCAGCCGCGTCGCAAAATCGTGGACGCGCGCGTCGACGTGGGCAGCCGCCTTACGCAGATGGTTCGTGCCGTCGCCTTTCACTTCATCCCAGGCTCTGTATACAGCCCCGGTTGAGAGCTCGATTCCGGGCCAGGCGATCGCGAACCATGCAGGTTGGGTTGGCAGGGCTGTCAGGCGATCACCGCGCCCTTCCGCGAGGGCGGCGCCACCGTTGACGAAGAACGGCACGTCGGCGCCGATGCTCGATGCGATTTTCGCGAGGTCAAGGTCTTTGAGGTTGTGGATGGCTTTGAGGCCTCGCAGGGCCGCGGCTGCGTCTGAGCTAGCACCGCCCATGCCAGAGCCGGGGGGGATTTTCTTGTCGAGGTGAAAGCGCGTGGGCAATTCGCGGCCCACCGCCTTCTGGGTCGCGGCGTGGGCCTTGAGGACTGAGTTGCCGGCATCGGGCACTGGATAGCCGGTGCTGGTCATCGATGTCCGGTCGGCGGGGGTGAGCTCCAGAAGGTCGTGCAGCTCTATTGCCTGCATATGGGTGCGGACCTCATGGAAGCCGTCGGTGGTGCGTCCGATCACGGCGAGGTCCAAGTTGAGCTTCGCGCGCGCTGGGACGACCAGCGTCAACTGCCGGCTGGTCGCAGTTTCTCTCTATATGCGACCGCCCTGGCGCGATAGTGCTTCGCTGTGATGCCCACCCAGTTGCCCGACGAACCGTCGAGCGATTTCTTGGTCTTCGCCGGGACGCCGGCCGCCATGTGCCCAGGCGGCACCTCGGTGCCTTCGGCGAGCACCGCGCCAGCGGCCAGCAGCGAGCCCGCACCCAGGCGGCTTCGTTGAAGCATCGTCGCGCCCATGCCCACCACGGCGCCCTCTTCAACGACGCAACCTTCCAGCTGTGCGGAGTGGCCGACGCTTGCATTCTTCTCGATCACGGTCGGCAGGTTGTGGGCGCAGTGGATCACTACGTTGTCCTGGATGTTGGCGCCGTCTCCGACGTTGATCTGCGCCTCGTCGCCGCGCAGCACTGCGCCAAACCACACGCTCGCGCCCGCCCCGACGACGACGTCTCCGATGAGGACCGCGGTGGGTGCGATGTAAGCGTCAGGATGAATTTTCGGGCGTTTTCCGCCGAGCTCGAACTCCACTGGCCTCTATAATCCTAACTTCGTGCACTTCTCCAACCTGATCTTGAACCTGGAATCAACACGTGGCTAAGCGGACTGCCTCGGCGAAGAAGCAGGCGCGCGCCGGTGTGCGACGAGCTCTGCGCAATCGCGCGGTGCGCTCGGAGGTCAAGACCAAGGTGGTGAAGGCTCGCCGCACCCTGACCGGCGGACCCGTCGCCGAAGCGGAGAGGTACGCGATAGCACTGGAGGCGATCAGGTCCCTCGACCGTGCCGCCTCCAAGGGCATCCTGCACAAAAACAACGCAAGCCGCCGCAAGGCGCGACTTGCGAAGCAGCTTTCGAAGCTGGCCCTCGCGCCGGCTCCCGCTCCAGCGGCCAAGGGCAAGAAGGCTCCGGCGGCCGCCGCCAAGCCCACCGTGGCGAAGGGCGCGGCTGCGAAAAGCGCGGCGCCGTCGACTTCTAAGAAGAGGTAGTCGCCCGCGGCTCAGAGCCGCGTGAGCAGCACGTCGAGGCCGAGCTCCGCGTCGACCTGGCCTGACTTCACCTCCCATTCGTAGTCTCGGATTGCGCGTAACCCGGCTTCCAGGCGCCGTGGGTCGGCCTCTTTGGCCGCGTCGTAAGCCTTCTGCAGGACAAAGCGGTGCTCGGACATCTTCTCCTGAACGTCCGAGAGCGACTCCCCACGGTCCTGACGAGCCCGGACCTGCAGCACGAGAGCGAGGTGTCGCGCCATGCGGTACGCAATCGACGTCGGTTGCAAACCTCCACGAGCAAGGCTGCGGGCGACCTTCAGCGCTTCGGCGGTCGGGCGTGGGAGGAGGTTGTCGGTGAGCTTGAAGATCTCGTCCTCGCGGCCACCGGCGAGGAGTTCCACGACGACTTCGGGCGTGAGCTTGGAGCCTGACGCTTTGTATGCGGCAAGCTTCTTGAGCTCTGAGTCGACAATGCTGAGATCATTCGGTGTTACGCGCACGATCTGCGCAGCGATCGCGGGCGTGAGTCCGTGGTCTGCCGCCCTCCGCGCGGCCCAATCGCCGAGAGCCCGACCCTTTAAAGGTGGCATCTCCTCCACGATGCCTCCGGCTGCGACTACGCCCTTCGCCAGCTTGCCGGCGCCGGACAACCTTCCCGCGATCGTGATCAAAAGGCGGGTGGTGGACGGGATATCGCCAAGCGCAGTGGCGAGGCCGTCGCTACGCGCGACTGGTGCCATTCGGGCATAAACGACCCTGTACGGGTCGAGAAATGGCGCTTGCAAAATCGCATCCTGCAGGCGGGATGGCGTGAGGCCCTGGCCCTCGAGGATGTCCTGGCCGAAGTCCGACACGAGCTCTTTTCGCCAATCGTCGAGCGTCGCCTTCGCGCGCTCGTCCACGAGGAACCGCTCCTCGCCGTGCAAGAGGAGGACAGCCCGTCTTGGCGTCTTGGCCTTGGCCACCTCACCGATCGTACCTGCGCCCGGGGCGCCTCACATGGGCAAGGTGATGGTGCCCTCCTGGTCGGTGCGAAGCACTGTCAGTGGGAAACCTCGCGCGAGGCGACCGGCGGAACGTGAGGCGATGAGCTCGGCAGTGGGGCCTGCGGCGGCCTCGAGCTCGGGCGAGAGAAGGCTGCGGCCGCCCCCCGGAAGCAACAGATAAGTGCATGGTCCGGCAAGGTGCGAGGCTGCCTCCGTCTGGGCGACAGCATCAAGATCGCTGAGGTCGCAGAAGGTGCGGCCACTTGGGGCGACCACCCGCAGGGCTAGGTACGCCGCGCCCACGACATCGCCTGGCGCCCCGTGTTCCGGCGCGAGTGCTTCGAGCGTGAAACCTGCGGCGTGAAGCGTCGCGCCCGCCTGCACGCGGATGACACTCGCGCCCCGCGCAACGGCTTCCAGCGCTGCCGTGCGCCACGCAGAACCGGATAGCTGTGCGTCCGGAGTGAGGACAACGGCAGCGGGCCGGTCGAGGCCGGCGAAACCGCCAACGTGTCCGATAGTGGGCGCGGTGATGACCACCGCATCCAGCTTCACCTGCCACGGCGGGAGGCTTGCGCCGAGTTCGTCCTTCAGTCGTTGTGGGGTCGGTCCGGCGTCAATGAGAATCGCGCCGTGCGGGCCTCGGAGAAGGACTGCCTGGCCGTCACCGACCGCAAGCACGCTCACCTGGGGTGGCGCGCTCGCCCACATTCCGAGCGCGACGCCGGCGATGAGGGTCGGAGCGACGACGGCTGCCGCCACTGCCGCGATCCGGCGGCGTCCATTGCTGCGAGCGCCAACGATGGTCGGTGCGAGGGCCGAGTAGTACGCGAGGCCGGCCCACGTCGGAAATCGGGGAACCGTGAATGCCGCTGCCGGCACCCTCGCGAGTAGATAGGCCACCTGTTCCACGTAGGCCAGGAGGCCCGCGATCGGGAGGGCGACGAGTCGTGCGAGGTCCGGCGTGAGCGCAAGGGGCGCGAGAAGAAGGCCGGCCGCAACGAGGGCAGGGAGCATGGGGAGGGTCAACGCGTTGGCCAGCGGGGCGACCGGCGAGAGAACGTGAAAGTCGGTGGCCATCATGGGCAGGGTTCCCACCTGCGCAGCGCAGGTCACAGCGAAGGGCTCGCGGAGGACCGCGGGCATTCTGGGGAGCCGGCGTTCGATGGTGGGGGTGAGCAGGATGATCGCGGCAGTACCCGAGAACGAGAGCTGGAAGCCGACGTCCCACGCGAGCTCGGGTCGCCACGCGAGCATGCCGGCCGCGGTGAGGGCGAGCGAGGTCCAAACGTGGGACGGCCGGCCGAGGCGCGATGCGGCGATTGCGAGCCCACCCATCACCGCGGCACGGACTGCGGCCGGGGTGGCTCCGCCGGCAAGGGCGTACAGGCCGATGAGAGCGAGCGCGGGCCAGGTTGCGTGACGGCCGATAAGCGGTTGGAGCGCGCCCTGCACGATGCGCGCGAAAACTGCGACTTTCAGGCCGCTCAGGACGAGGAGGTGTATGAGGCCAGTGGCGATCAGCGCGTTTTGGAGGCCGGGCGGGATCCCCTGCCTCACGCCCAACACGACGCCAAGCAGCACAGAGGCGTGAGGAGCGGGTAGTGCTTGATCGAACGCGGCGACGTAGCGAGCCCGCAGCCAGCCTGGCAGACCGGCAATGCCCGCACCCGCGCTGACGACTTCGAAGCTCGCCGCGTCGAACTCGAGGAACACGTGACGCTGAGCCAGATAGGCGCGGCGGTCGAATGTCGGCAGGTCGCGCGGGAGGGTCAGCTTGCCGCTGGCTGCGATCCTGTCTCCGAAGCCGGCTTCCGCTGGACCTCGCCACCGCACCAACAGATTGCCGATGCCCGCGATCGAGGTGGTGCCAATCGATATCTGGTCGGGTTCGATCAAAGCCTCAGACCCGCCCGCGGCTGGGTGGCTGTCGTCGGCGACGCGGCCGGTGACCGTGACACTCTGCCCCACAGCGGCAATGGCGCGGCCGGCTGCCTGCGGATCAGACGCCGGAAGCTCGGCCCGTCCAACGGCCATGAGGGCGAAGGCAAGCGCAATCGCCAGAACCGCCGGCCTGACCAGCAGCGCCAGCCCGAGGCATGGGATCGCCAGGGCGGCGGCGATGCTGCCGAGAACGGGTTGCGCGGGCACGAGCACAACTGCCCCGGCGAGGGCGACCGACCATGTCACGCCGACTACCAGCGCCGGGTAGCGCGCCAGTGTCCATAGGCCCGCCGGTCGCTGCACCGGATCGATCACAACGTGAGGTAGCGGCGGGCGATTATGAAATCCGCCTCGCTCATTCCGAGGACGTCGACGAGCTCGCTCGTCGCCTGGAACCCGCCGAAGTTGGTCCTGTAGTCGACGACCTCCTCGGCGAATGCCTCGGTAAAGCCGGGGACGAGTGCAAGCTCGTCGACAGTGGCCGAGTTCAGGCTGGTTCTGGTGATCACCGTCCCGCCGGATGCGCCTTTGGCGAACGGAACCTTGACCTGCTCGCCATCCGTGAGGCGACCTGCAAGGTTGGGAAGCCGGGTGGGGTCTGCATCGGCGGTCAGGCCGCCTGCGGCGGCAATCGCGTCGTACACGCGGTCGCCGCGTGGCACGCGATACAGACCGGGCTTGGCGACTGCCCCAACCACGTCGACTAGGAGGCCCGCCGGCGGAGGGGGTTGGAGGGCGTTCGCGGGAGCGACCGGGTGGGCGGCGACCGCCGGCAGAGAGGATGAATAAAGGTAGGCGCCGACGACTGCACCGATCCCGGCCAGCACGGGCAGCCCCATTGCCAATAGAGACTTCCAACCTGGAATCAACCGCATGGCCTGAAGCTATCGGGGGCGCGCGCGGGGCGAAACCCAGCCTGTTAACGGTGCCTCCGAAACCTGGTTCCCGAGGAAGGATTCGAACCTTCGGTCGAGGATCCAAAGTCCCCTGCCTTACCGCTTGGCTACTCGGGATCGCCTGGTTACCAAGAGTGGGCACCGTTCGCCCACTCGGCGCCAACACTACGCGAACGGGTGCCGAGTTTAAGCTCCTGGCGTGACCTCCCGCGATCGGGCGGCGTTATGTCTTGAGATGAGAAATTCGCTCCTGGCAGTCGTTCTACTGGCGACCGCAGCATGTGGTGCCTACCAGTTCCCAGGACCTGGAAACGGTTCGGGTACGGTCAGCGGGCAGGTCATCGCTACTCCGTGCGGCCCCGTGCAGCCGGCCTCCCAACCCTGCATGAACCCAGGACCAGATCAAGTACCGCAGTGTGCGCCCCCGAATCCCAACGCCTCCGCCTGCGGAGGTAGGCCGATCCAGGGCCTGGAGCTCTTCTTCACCAAGGGCGACACGACCCTCAGCGCGAAGACCGACTCCAACGGCTACTACTCGATAGTGCTGCCGTCCGGAACGTGGTCCGTCAACACGCGGAGCATCACGCGGATCATCAACGGCCCGCAAACGCTCGTCGTGAACGCGGGCTCAAGGACAGTCGCCAACTACGTCATCGACACGGGAATCAGACTGGCCGCCTGAGGCCGGTTAAGGGACCAGGTTGATCAGCCGGTCCGGGACGAACACCACCTTGGACGGCTTGCGGCCGTCGAATGCAGCCCGCACCTTATCGCTCGCCAGCGCAGCCTCGAGCACCTTCTCCTGAGACGTGCCCGCCGGCAGGCTGAGCCTATCGCGCAGCTTGCCGGAGACCTGAACCACAACGGTCACCTCAGGCACCGCCGCCGCCGCGGCGTCGAATTTCGGCCACGCTGAATCCGCCAGCATGCCGTGCTCGCCCAGCCGCTCCCACATCTCCTCGCAAACGTGCGGCGCCAGGGGGTTGAGCAGCGTCACGAGGACACGAACCGCCGACTCCCACCCCGAGTCGCGCGACCCTCCGTTCTGCAGGTACGCCTGCATCGTGTTCGCAAGCTCCATCAGCGCCGCCACCGCCGTGTTGAAGCGCAGCTCGTCGTAGTGGTCGGTGACCTTCTTGACCGTCTGCGCAGCCTTGCGCTGCAGCAGCAAACCGTCTGCGCCAGTACCCTCCACCACTATCGACTCGGGCTCTAGAACCAACCGCCACACGCGCTGCAGAAACCGGACCACGCCATTGAGACCCGCGTCGGTCCACTCGACGTCCTCTTCGGGCGGCCCGATGAACATCTCGTAGATGCGCCCGGCGTCCGCGCCCTGCTTGGCGACCAACTCGTCGGGCGAGACACCGTTGCCTGCCGACTTCGACATCACCTGCCCGAACCGCTTGACCATGCCCTGGTTGAACAGCTTCTTGAACGGCTCGGACGCCTCGATCATGCCGGCGTCGTGCAGCACCTTGACGAAGAAGCGCGAGTACAGCAAGTGGAGGATGGCGTGCTCCACACCGCCCGTGTACTGGTCGACCGCCATCCAGTGGTTCGCCAGCTCGGAGTCGAACGGCTGCGTCTCATCCTTCGGACTCACGTAGCGCAGGAAGTACCACGAAGAATCGATGAACGTGTCCATCGTGTCCGTCTCACGCCGCGCGGCGCGGCCGCATTTGGGACACGTGGTTTGAAAAAACTCCGGATTCTCCGACAGAGGCTTGTATTCCTTGGGCAGCACCACGGGAAGCTGCTCCAACGGCACGGGAACGATGCCGTCGACCTCGCAGTAGACGATGGGTATCGGGGTACCCCAATACCGCTGCCTCGAGATCAACCAGTCGCGCAGCCTGAACTTGACCGCTCGCTTGCCCTGTCCCGTTGTCTCCAGCGCGGCGATCACGCGTTCCGTGCCCGTTGCGATATCGAGTCCGTCGAACTCGTCGCTGTTCACCATCACGCCGGGACCGACGTAAGCCGCGCGCAGCTCGCGCGACGGCCCTGACGGAGGAGCGATTACCTCGCGGATCGGCAGCCCGAAGCGTTCCGCGAACTCGAAGTCGCGCTCGTCGTGGGCCGGCACCGCCATGATCGCCCCGGTGCCGTACGTCATGAGGACGTAGTCCGCCACCCAGATCGGGATCTTCTCGTTGTTGACCGGGTTGATCGCGAAGCCTCCGGTCGCGACGCCGGTCTTCTCGCGTTCCGTGGACAGGCGGTCGATATCGCTCGCCTTGCGCGCCTTGGCAACGTACTCGCGCACCTTCTCGCGAAGCTTGTCGGTCGTGATGCGTTCCACCAGCGGATGCTCGGGCGCCAGGACCATGAACGTGGCGCCGAACAGGGTGTCCGGCCGAGTCGTGTAGATGCGCACCGACTCGCCGTCCAGGCCGACGATTGGAAACTCGACCTCCGCCCCCTGGCTGCGCCCGATCCAGTTGGTCTGCATGACGCGGACCTTGTTGGGCCAGTGGTCGAGAAGCGCCAGGTCGTCGAGCAGTCGATCCGCGTAGTCGGTGATCTTGAAGAACCACTGCTCGAGGTCGCGCTTCTCCACCTCGACGTCGGGATGCCTCCAGCACCTCCCGTTGATGACCTGCTCGTTCGCGAGAACGGTCTTGTCCACCGGGCACCAGTTCACCGGGGCCATCGCGCGATACGCCAGCCCGCGCTCGTAGAAAAGCAGGAAGAGCCACTGGTTCCACCGGTAGTAGTCCGGCAGGCACGTGGTGACCTCCCGGTCCCAGTCGTACAGGATCCCGAGCATCTTCAGCTCGGCCGTCGCCTTGGCGATGTTGCCGAGCGTCCACGTCTCCGGGTGCATGCCGCCTCGCTTCATCGCCGCGTTCTCGGCCGGCAGCCCGAAAGCGTCCCAGCCGAACGGGTGCAGCACCTCGAAGCCCTGCATCCGCTTCATGCGCGCCAGCACGTCGCCCATGACGTAGTTGCGCGCGTGCCCGACGGTCAGGTCGCCGGAGGGATACGGGTACATGACGAGGTCGTAGAACTTGGGCTTGGGCGAGTCGTCCGCCGCCTTCATCACCCCGCGATCGGCCCACACCTTCTGCCACTTGGGCTCGATGTCCTGGGGTACGTAGGCGCTATGTCTCGATGGGCTCATGTTCGGGAGTCTTGAATTTTAGAGGCGCGAGTTCATGACCCACTATCGCGGCCAGTACGAGCGCCGCCCCCGCGGCCTGCAGCAACCCGAACCTCTGACCGGCCAGCACCACCGCGGCGGCCACCGCCCAGGCAGGCTCCATGGCGATGATCAACGCGGTCCGGCTCGCGTCGATGTGCTTCTGCGCCCACGTCTGGATGTAGAAGGCAAGCGCAGAGGCAAAGACCCCGGTGATGACGATGGCGATCCACACAGAGGTGCTGGGCATGCTCAGCGACCACGTGCCGCCGGCACTGAAGATCAACGCGCAAGCCCCCATCTGCACCATCGCCAGCGGCGCCGAAGCAAGGCCCGGCGACCAGCGGCCGAGCAGGACGATATGAAGCGCAAACAGCACTGCACAGGCGACGACGAGCAGGTCGCCTGGCCCGAACCCTGAAGGTCCCCCGGTCACCATCCCGATCCCGATCACCGAGCAGATCACCGCGATGATCGTCCGGCGCGTCAACGGCACGCCGAAGATGCGGTCGATCAGCGGCGTGAACAGGACGAGCAGGCCCGTGATCAGGCCGGCGTTCCCGGGGCTGATGAGGCTGAGGCCCAGTGTCTGCGTCAGGTAGCCTGCCGCCAGCACCGCACCCGCCAGAAACCCGACCAGGAGCTCCCTGCGCGTGGGCAGCCGCCGGACCAGGGCAGCCATAACGAGGAACGCGACAATGAATCGCAGCTGTAGGAAAGGCAGCGTCGGATACTCTGCTATTGCGTTCTTGACCACAACGAAGGTCCACCCCCAGACCGCCGTCACCCCCACAAAGAAGAGGACGTAGATCAATGGAGCGACTGTGGGCGCCGTGGCGCATGGAGTACATCACCGAGGAGCCGCGGCCCGGCTGCCTCTTCTGTCGCGTCATCGAGCACCCCGACGACAAGGACGCAGCGCTCGTCGTCTGGCGACCCGACGGGGCGATAGTTCTTCTCAACAAGTATCCGTACAACCCAGGTCACGTCATGGTGGCGCCGCACGCGCACGTCGGAGAGCTCGAAAATCTCAACGATGCGCAGACCGCTGAACTCATGCGCGCGCTCAAGCGAACCATCACCGTTCTCAAAGCCGAGTTGAAACCTGAGGGTTTCAACGTCGGCGCCAATATCGGCCGCGTGGCAGGCGCGGGGATGCCCGACCACGTCCATCTTCACGTGGTGCCGCGATGGAACGGCGACACCAACTTCATGCCGGTGCTCGGCGAGGTGAAGGTTGTCAACGAGCACCTGCTTCAGACCGCGGCCAAGCTCAGCGAGGCGTTCTCCTCCAGCTGACCTTTCCGCCGACTACCGTCGCCACGACGCGCCCCTCATCCACGACAGTGACGTCGCACAGCTTGCCCACTCGCAGAGAGCCCAGGTGCTGCTCCATGCCCACCGCATACGCGGCGCCGGCGGTGTAGGCGCGCAGAGCCTTGGCCCGCGTGATGGCAAGCTCGGGGTGCCACGAAACCCGCCGCCTCCAGGCAGTCGCGGCGTCGATGCCGAGCATCGGGTCGGCGATCTCCACCGGCGCGTCCGAGCCGAATGCGAGCCTTGCGCCTGCTGCCTCCAGATTGCCCCACGCGTAAGCGTGCGAGGTGGCACGCGGCCAGTAACGGTCCGCCAGCTCCCTGTCGGCCACCGCGTGGATTGGCTGCATCGAGGCGATCACACCCACGTGCGCAAAGCGCGGCACGTCCTTCGGATTGACACACTGCGCGTGCTCGATGCGCGGACGCCAGTAGCGCCACGCGACGCGCCGCCGTGCAAGTGCATCGAGCGCTCGGCGAACCGCCCCGTCGCCGATCGCGTGCAAGCACACGTTGAGCTCGGCGCGCGCGCAGCGGTCGATCATATCGACGAGGTCTGCCTGCGTGAGCCGGGCGGTGCCCGACCCGTCGAGCATCTCCGCGGTCCGGCTGCCCAGCGATCC
The DNA here is from genome assembly GCA_036844615.1 of Candidatus Dormiibacterota bacterium. Classification (GTDB taxonomy): domain Bacteria; phylum Chloroflexota; class Dormibacteria; order Dormibacterales; family Dormibacteraceae; genus Palsa-872. The sequence continues at coordinate 19,931 of DAIUFK010000006.1, forward strand.
GTCGAGAAACGCCTTCACGCCCCAGAACCGAAGCCAGTCGTCGCCCCACCCGGATCGCACGCCCATCCGCTCCGCGTGATGCAGGTCGGCGAGCGGCAAGTTGTAGGTGATGCGGAGCGGCAAACGATCCTTGGCGTGGAGGCGCTGAAGCGAGGCGAATCCCCTCGCGGTGTCCATCGAATGGACCGAGGTGAGGCCCATCTCAGCCAGGGCACCAAGCGCCTGGCCCATGGCGGTATCGAATTCCGCGTCGCCGGCTCGCGGCACGATCGCCCCAACCAGGTTCATCGCTGTCTCGCGCAGGATCCCGGTGGCCGAGCCGCGCCCGTCGCGGTCGATCACACCGCCCGCGGGATCTTGCGTTGTCGCCTCGATGCCCGCGAGCTTGAGGGCTGCGCTCGAAACCCAGACCGAGTGGCCGTCCTTGCGTCGCAGATGAACCGGCCGGCCGCCCGCCGCAACGTCCAGGTCGCGCCGCGTCGGGAAGACAGGGTCAGGCCACGCGTCGTTGTACCAGCCCGAGCCGACCACCCAGCCGTCCTTCGGCAGGCGCGCGGCCCACTTCTCGATGCGACCCAGCACCTCCTCCAGGCTTGCCGCGCCGGTGAGGTCGACAGTGAGGTTCCGGTCGGCCAGACCCTCGAGGTGGATGTGCGCGTCGATAAGGCCAGGCAGCGCTTTGCCGCGAAGCCTCACGACCTCGGCACTGCGGCCTGCCGCCGTGCGAGCGCCGGCTCCGACGCCGAGAATTCGCCCGTCAGGCCCCGCCGCCACCTCCGGCTCGCAACCCGCGAAGAGCGCCGCGCCCACGCTCATCGGGTGCTCACAAGCCGTAGGTCTTGGCGATGATCTCCTTCATGATCTCGTCGGTCCCGGCTCCGATCCGTGCAAGGCGGGCGTCGCGCCAGGCCCGCTCCACAGGGAACTCGCTCATGTAGCCGTGGCCGCCGAGGATCTGGATCGCCTCATCCGCGACCTCACACGCGACCTGGGTTGCCAGCAGCTTGGACTGGGAGATCTCACGTACCGGGTACTCACCCTCGTCCCACTGCTTGGCTGTCTGGTAGACGAGCGCTCGAACCGCCGCGATCTTGGTGCCCATGTCGACGAGCTTGTGCTTGATCACCTGGAACTCCGAGATAGGCTTCCCGAACGCCTTGCGGTTCTGGGCGTAGTCGATCGTGTAGTCGAACACGTGCTGGGCGCCGGCGATCGCTCCGGCCGCTGTGATCATGCGCTCGCCCTGCAGCTCCCACATCAGGTTCTTGAAGCCCTCGCCCTCCTCCCCGATCAGGTTGGCGACAGGCACCCTGCAGTCCTCGAACAGGAGCTCCGCGGTGTCCGACGAGTGCATGCCGAGCTTCTTCAGGGTCCTGGTCACCTCGAAGCCGGGCGTGCCTTTCTCGATCAGGAGCAGGTTGTAGCCGCTGTGGCCGCGCTCGCGTCCTGTCTTGGTGACGACGAGCGCCCAGTGGCAGCGCGCTCCGTTCGTGATGAAGATCTTGCGGCCGCTGACCACGTAGTGGTCGCCATCGCGGTGCGCCACCGTGGTGATGCCCGCGACGTCTGATCCTGCGTCAGGCTCGGTGATGGCGATGGCGGCGATCTGCTCGCCACGGATCGCCGGTACCAGCCACTTTCGCTTCTGCTCCTCGGTGCCGAACTTGAAAACGGGGGGCGTTGCCATCTCCGTTTGAACGGCAACTGCCATGCCCAGGCCGCCGCACCCGGCTCGCGCCATCTCCTCGGAGAGCACTACCGCCGAGAAGTAGTCCCCGCCTTGGCCCCCGTACTCGGGCGGGTAGCGGAGGCCGAGGAAGCCCAGCTCGCCGAAGCGCTTGAAGATCGAGTCCGGGAATGTCGTCTCCTCCCACTCCTCTAGATGGGGCTGGACCTCCTTCTCGAGGAACTTGCGTGCGTGCAGCCGCAGCTCCTCGTGGGCGTCGGTGAAGTACATCGCCGTGGAGTTTAGGCCCAGGGGGGTGCACCGGGATCTGGCTCCGCCAGGCCCGCCGCCCCTAGGGGGGACGTCCCCCCTCAACTGAGAACAGGGGCCTGCCGCCTTCCGGTATGATTCCCGAGGCCTGACGAGGTCGGGACCCCCCTTTTTAAGATCACGCGCGTCTGGGAGTTGGATTGGGCTCTGTAATCAAGAAGCGGCGCAAGAAGATGCGCAAGCACAAGCACAAGAAAATGCTGAAGAAGACCCGTTGGGCAAGGCGCGCCCACGCGTAACCCAAGCGCGCCCGGGCGTAGGATGACCTCCTGATGGGCACCTGGATCGTCATTGGGATTGTCGTCCTCGTACTCATCTGGCTCATCCTCACCTACAACGGGCTGGTCACCCTGCGCAATCGAACGCAGGAAGCCTGGTCCGAGATCGACGTCGAGCTGAAGAGGCGCCACGACCTCATTCCGAACCTCGTCCAGACGGTCCAGGGCTACATGGGACACGAGCGGGGCACCCTCGAGGCCGTCACCAATGCACGCGCAGGCGCGGTCGCGGCCGGCGCCAGTGGCGACCCAGCCAAGATCGGCGCCGCCGAGAACATGCTCACCCAGAGCCTCCGCAGCCTGTTCGCGGTATCCGAGAACTACCCCGACCTCAAGGCGATCTCCGCCTTCACCAACCTCCAGGAGCAGCTGACCGCGACCGAGGACAAGATCGAGTTCTCGCGCCGCTTCTACAACGGCAACGTCAGGGACTACAACATCAAGCTGCAGACCCTCCCCACCTCGCTCTTCGCAGGCGCGCTCGGTTTTAAGGCCTTCGGCTTCTTCCAGGCCGACGAGAGCGACCGCGCGGTGCCGCAGGTCAACTTCGGCAACATGCCTTCGGCGGGCTCGACAGGGTCGGGCGGTCCTCCGAGCGCCAGCTCCGGACCTCCTCCGGCCGGTTCTTCAGGACCTCCGCCACAGAGCTAGCCGCCTGCCGACCGCGACCAGTCGGCGTTGAACCTGGACAAGTACGCCGCCACCGCCTGCGGGTCCTCCGTTTCGATATCCAGCTCGTGGTTCACGCCCAGCCCGCTCAAGGTCCAGTTCGCCGACCCGAGCACCAGCACGCCGTCGAACAATCCGATCTTCGCGTGCAGCAGCGCGCCGCGTGGAATCGGGTACCACCGTACCTCGACCCCGGCTGCTCGCAGCATGTCGTAGCCGCGCAGGTTGTATGGCTGATTCGGGTCCAGCAGCAGGCGCACCAGGACACCGCGCCGGTGGGCTGAGGCAAGCATCGCGATTACCTCGGCGTCGGTAAACGTATAAACCTCCGCCAACACGCGCTGGCGAGCCGACCACAGCGCTGCTTCGAGCATCGTCCGGATCTCGTCCCCGGGAGCCGTCTGCGCCACCTCGCTCGAAGCCGCCGCCAGCGGCGCCGGCCTTCCCCCGGCCAGCCCCCAGTCCTGCTCGAAGATGCCCACCAGACGCTCGACCTCGCCGGCAACGGTGGTCTCCAGCACGAAGTCGTGATTGCGGTCGCTGTGAACCCCCCAGTTCATGCCCCCCACCACCGCCTCGCCGTCGGCGATCAGGAGCTTGACGTGGTCGATCTGATGCCTGCCGTCGTCCACCGGGTAAGCGCGCTCAGGCACGCCGAGCCGGTCCAACCAATCACTCGAGCTGCGGCTGGGGACCACCGTCGGGTCGGTGATCACGCGGACGTCAACGCCACGTGCGCGCCCAGCCCCAAGCGAAACCACGACATCGGGTCGCCCCAGCTCATACATCTCGACCAGCACCCTCCGCCGCGCCGACCCGATGAGGCGGCCGACGAGCGTGAAGATGCTCGCGTCCTGCCACAGGCGAACGGGCTCGGGGCGCCCCGAGCCCGCAGCCGCCTGCGCCACCGCTGCTGCCGGCGCCGGGGGTAGGGGGCCCGAACATGCCAGCACGCAAACAAGAAGCAACGAACAGGCGAAACGCACCATGGCAAACGCCACGGTAGGCCTCCGGGCGGCACGCGCCAACCCAGCCTGTTAACGCAAGCTCAGATGAGCTCGACCTTCATCCCGGCACGAGCGCCAAGCAGCCGGTCGGCCCTCGCCTCGCGCACGCCGACCTCGAGGTAGCCCATGCTCCCGACGTACACGAAGGGCTCGTTCGGGCTCGCCTCCGCGTAAGTCGTCGCAGATGCTGTGATGTCGTGGTTGTGGATTCGCATCCTGCGCACCGGCGGCTTGACGTTGGTCACCAGGTTGCCGAAACCATCGGTCCAGAGGACGCGGGGCGAATGGTCGAGCATCTGCGGCGGGTCGGTTGGGTGGCCCAGCGACTCGAGCGGCACGCCCGCCGCGAGCGCAGCCGCGGCCGGCGCAAACACGTCGCGACCCTCGAAAGTGGGCGCGCCGCCCGATCGGGGCGCGAGCTCCACAGCCTTCTGCAGACCGACCTCTTCGATCACTATGGCGAACAGGCCATTGTCAGGTCCGACGTAGTAGAGGCCGCCGGCACGCAGCGCGAGGCGCCTCCGGGCGCTGCCGACTCCGGGATCGACCACCACGAGGTGCACCGAGCCCGCGGGGAAATGGCGCGTGCCGGCGAACAGCATGAAGGCGCCCGCCGAGACATCGAATCGCGGCACCTCATGGCTTACGTCAACAAGCACCGCGTGAGGACACCCTGCCAGCACCACTCCCTTCATCGCCGCCACCAGCGGCGAGCCGGAGCCGAAGTCGCTGGTGAACGTGACGACAGGCGGCCCGCCTACTGTGCCGCGGCTACCAGAACCTGGTCTCCTTGAAAGGGTCGGCTTCGTCGTGGTATCCACGCTGCTCCCAAAATCCGAGCCGGTTGCGCTCCATGAACTCTAGCCCGCGAAGCCACTTCGCCGACTTCCAGAAATACTTCGAGGGCACGAAAAGGCGCAGCGGCCATCCGTGGTCAGGCGTCAGGTCCTTCCCGTTCCACGCATAGCAGAGGAGGTTCCGCTCGTCGTCGAGCACCTCCAGCGGGACAGATGTCGTGTAACCGTATTCGCTGTGCGCCATCACGTACCTCGCCTCGGGCTTGGGCTTCACGCGCGAGAGGATCTCTTTGATTGGAACGCCTGTCCACGTGTCGCCTAGGCGGCTCCAGCCGGTTACGCAGTGGATGTCGCCGACCACGTCCTTGGAGGGCAGCGCGCGCAGCTCGCCGTAATCGAGAACGATGGGGTTTTCGACCGCGCCGAACACCTTGAAGTCCCACTTCGCGATGTCGGTCTTGGGCACGGGGCCGAAGTGAAGGAGGGGCCAGCGGTCGGGTGCGGTGAGGGTCTGGCCTGGCGGTATGCGCGCCGGATCGACACCTTCCGGGAGCTTCTTGCCCTTGAAAAGAAATGCCATTGCGCGAGTATAGGAACCGGCCGGCGGCACCCTGTTGTTCCGCCGGGATCGGCGTTCAGAGCGCCGTTATACTGGCCCTTCCGCCCTGTCTAGGGGTACTCGCCCTGCGCGCGGCCGGCGGCATGTGGGTCCGTAGCTCAGTTGGGAGAGCGCGTGAATCGCACTCACGAGGTCAGGGGTTCGAATCCCCTCGGATCCACCATCCCCCTTTCGTAGGCGGCTGCGACATTCTTTGGTACGACCATCCGCCACGCGTCGAGCACCAGCTCGCGCGCCTCGGTCTCGTCGATTGCCGACATGCGCACCTCCACCCAGTGGTAGCGGAGGTCGGCCTTCGACGGCTGCATGAACTTGTCGGGCGACCCTCCCACCAGCCAATCGCGCTCTTCCTTCGGAAACCCAAACCCCATCACTGTCTCGTCGCGTGAAAACGCCACGTAGACGATGCGGCCGACACGGAACTTGACCCTGTCGGCGACAAGCCCCTCGGTAGTGCGCGGCAGCTTCATCGCAAACCGCCGAACGTCGGCGACCGTCACCATGCAACTGGATGCCGAGTCATTCAGTGACTCCCCCGCTCAATCTACTCTGAGCCCACCCGAAGAGGTTCCAGGCATCGATTAAGCTCCCTCGAAATGGCAGCAGTAGCAGCCGCGAGACCAGCGCGCGGCGCGGCTGTGGAGGACGCAAGCGCGAGGTGGATGATCGTCATCCCGTTGCTGTCGGCAGCCATCGCCTTCGCCTGGATCCTCTACTTCGAGATGGTCCGCCTCAACGGCATGACCGCATCGGCGTGGGACGTGGCGATCAATCAGCACGTGATCTGGAATGTGTCCACGGGCCAGGGCTTCTACACGAGCTTCCAGCGCGCCGACTTCCTGGGAATCCACTTCGAGCTGATCTTCGTGGTGCTGGCGTTGGTCGAGAAGGTGTGGGCCGACCCCACGGTGACGATGATTTTCTCCGCCGCGGGGCTCGCCGCCACCGCCCCCGCCGCCTACCTCTTCTTCCGCGCGATGCTGCCCGCCGGCCGCGCCGAGTCGCCCTGGCTGGCGCTGGCCCTTTCGGCTCCGCTCCCCTTCTGGGCAGCGATCCAGGAGACCGCTCGCGACTTCTTCCACCCTGAGAACCTGGCGCTCCCGCTGGCCTTGCTTGCCGCGTGGGCGGGCGTGCGCGGCCATCGCGTCGCCATGTGGGTCCTCTGCGTGCTGGTCCTCGCCTGCAAGGAGGACCAGGTCTACACGGTCGGCGTGATCGGCCTCCTGATGGCCGCGCACGGCGCCCCCGAGGTCAAGAAGCACTGGCGCTTCATCGTCTATCTCGCGAGCGGCTGGTTCCTCATCGTCTTCGGCGTGGTCCAGCAGCGCATACGCAATGGTGGTTACAGCGACTTCGTCTACTACCGCTGGCTGGTCGGCCTCGACCCTTCGCTGCCCGCGTCGGTAACCACGGTCCTGCAGGCGCTCGTCCGACCTGAGGCGCTAATCATGGTTGCCGTCGTCATCGCGAGCATGGCCGCCCTGCCGTTGCTCGCGCCCCGATGGCTGCTGCTTGTCATCCCGCCCTACCTGGCCGACGTGCTGAGCGGCCACGTCCCCCAGAACGTCCTGCGCCTCCACTACGTGCTCATCCTTCTGTTCCCGCTCATCGTCGCGGGAGGCGTCGGCGCCCGCAGGTTTCTCGAGATGCGCTCGATCCACCCTGCCCTCGCGGCAGCGGCGATACTGCCTGCCCTCATCCTCAGCTGGGGGACCGGGCGCCTTCCCCCGATGCTCCTTGCCGACCCGACGTACTACACGTGGCCAAACACGCTCGCCGAGCTCCGTACGGCGACGACGATGATCCCCCCAACCGCGCCGGTGTCTGCCGACAACGGGCTGGCTGTATGGCTGGCGAACCGCCACGCCATCAACGACTTCCCCGACAAGCTTTGCGATGCCTGCTACGTGGTGATCGACCATCGCCCGTACATCAGCGGCCCCGTCGACCCGATCAAGCGCCAGGCGGCGCTTGACGCGCTGCCCTCGAGCGGGCGCCGCATCCTCTATGAGGACGGCAGGTTCCAGGTGTGGAGCCCGGTCGGGGCCTGATTTCCAGTAAGGCCGGAGGGCCGGCGGCCCGCCTTTCGTACTCTTAGGGGTCCAGTGGCAACCAGGGGTTCGGTGCGCGAGCGCCTCGATCGGCTGTTCAAGCAGCGGATCGTGATCTTCGACGGGTCGATCGGCGTCTGGCTCCAGAAGCTGGGCCTTTCGGATGCCGAGTTCCGCGGCGAGCGCTTTCGCGACCACCCGAAGCCGCTGAAGAACAACAGCGACATCCTGTGCCTGTCCCAGCCCGATGTCGTGACGAGGATGCACATCGACTACCTCGAGGCGGGCGCGGACATCATCACCACCAACACCTTCACCGCGACTGCTGTCTCCCAGGCCGATTACGGGCTGGATCACCTTGCTGGTGAGATGAACTTCGAGGGGGCGCGCCTTGCGCGCCGGGCGGCCGACGCCTACGAGAACCGCTTCGTCGCCGGCTCGATGGGACCGACAAACGTCACGCTCTCCCTCTCGCCCAAGGTCGACGACCCCTCTTATCGCGACGTGACATTCGAGGAGCTGCGCCGCGGATACGCGGAGGCGGCCAGCGCGCTCAAAGAGGGGGGCGCCGACCTGCTCCTGCTCGAGACCATCTTCGACACGCTCAACGGCAAAGCCGCGATCGCCGCCATCAAGGAGGTGGCGCCGGACCTCCCGCTGTTCATCTCCGTCACGATCGTCGACCGGAGCGGGCGCAATCTCTCGGGCCAGACGGTCGAAGCCTTCTGGACCTCGGTCGAGCACGCCGAGCCTTTCGCCGCGGGCGTCAACTGTTCCCTTGGCGCGACCGAGATGCGCCCTTACATCGCCGACCTGTCGCGCGTCGCACCGGTTTACGTGATCTGCTACCCGAACGCGGGGCTGCCCAATGCGTTCGGCGGCTACGACGAGCAGCCGCCAATGACCAGCAGGCTCCTTAAGGAGTTCGCGGAGAGCGGTTTCCTGAACGCTGCGGGCGGCTGCTGTGGCACAGGGCCTGAGCACGTGAGGCAGATCCGCAAAGCGATGGAGAGCATCCCGCCCCGTCACGTTCCCAAGCGGCCCGCGCGCACGAGGTTCAGCGGCCTCGAACCATTCGAGATCGGCCCCGACACCAACTTCGTGCTGGTGGGCGAGCGCACCAACGTCACCGGCTCGGCGCGATTCCGCAGGCTAATCGAGTCGGGCGATTACACCGGTGCCGTGGCGGTCGCGCTCGACCAGGTCAGGGGTGGCGCCAACCTCATCGACGTCAACATGGACGCCGACCTCCTCGAGTCCGAGGAGGCGATGACGCGCTTTCTCAACCTGATCGCGACAGAGCCCGAGATCGCCCGCGTTCCGATCATGGTCGACAGCTCCAAGTGGACTGTGCTCGAAGCGGGCCTGAAGTGCGTGCAGGGCAAGGGCGTCTGCAACTCGATAAGCCTTAAGGCGGGCGAGGCGACGTTCCTCGAGCAGGCTCGCAAGGTGCGCACGTACGGCGCTGCAGCCGTGGTGATGGCCTTTGACGAGATAGGCCAGGCCGACACTTTCGAGCGCAAGGTGGAGATCTCCAGCCGCGCCTTCAAGCTGCTCACGGAGAAGGCGGGCTTCCACCCCGAGGACATCATCTTCGACCCCAACATCCTGCCCATCGCGACAGGCATCGAGGAGCACGCGGGCTACGCGAAAGCGTTCATCGACGCGACGAGGGAGATCAAGAAGCGCTTCCCCGGCGTGCGTGTCTCCGGCGGCGTCTCCAACCTTTCGTTCTCGTTCCGCGGCAACGACCGCGTGAGAGAGGCCATCCACTCGGCCTTCCTTTATCACGCGATCAAGGCAGGCCTGGACATGGCAATCGTCAACGCGGGCCAGCTCGCCGTCTACGAGGACATCCCGAAGGACCTGCTCGAGCTGGTCGAGGACATCATCTTCGACCGCCGGCCCGACGCCACGGAGCGCCTCGTCGAGTTCGCCAAGAACGTGTCGGGGGCCGGCGCCAAGCGAGAGGTCGACCTCACCTGGCGAGAGGGAACCGTCGAGGAGCGGCTCGCCCATGCTGTGCTGCACGGCGAGGTCGAGTTCATCGAGGCGGACGCGGAGGAGGCGCGCCAGAAGCTCGGCGCAGGCTTGCTGGTGATCGAAGGCCCGCTGATGGACGGCATGAAGGTGGTGGGCGACCTGTTCGGCGCCGGCAAGATGTTTCTCCCGCAGGTGGTCAAGAGCGCCCGCGCCATGAAGCGCGCTGTCGCTTACCTCGAACCTTTCATGCAGGCTGAGAAGAAGGCGTCGGGCAGCGTGCGCGTGCGCGGCAAGCTGGTCACGGCCACGGTGAAGGGCGACGTGCACGACATCGGCAAGAACATCGTCGGAGTGGTTCTGGGCTGCAACAACTACGAGGTAGTCGACCTCGGCGTGATGGTGCCCGCCGACAAGATCCTTGACACGGCGATCGAGCTCGGCGCCGACGCCATCGGCCTCTCAGGTCTTATCACTCCTTCGCTGGACGAGATGGTGGACGTCGCCAAGGAGATGACGAGGCGCGGGTTCACGATGCCTTTGCTGATCGGTGGAGCGACCACCTCAAAGCAGCACACAGCGGTCCGCATCGCGCCCGCGTACACGGGCCCGACGGTGCACGTCCTTGACGCATCGCGCGTCATCGGGGTCGTGTCCGACCTGTTCGACAGCGAACGACGTTCGGTCTTCGACAAGGCCAACCGCGCTCTGCAGGACAAGCTGCGCGCGCAGCACACCTCCACCAGGCGCACATTGCTGCCGCTGGACGAGGCGCGCGACAAGAGGTTGGCCCTCGGCTTCAATGACCTCCCCACGCCGCCGTTCACAGGCACGCGGGTGATCGAGCCAAAGCTTTCGGAGCTGCGCGAGTTCATCGATTGGACGTTCTTCTTTCACGCCTGGGAGCTGAAGGGGAAATTCCCGGCGATCCTCGAGAGCCCTTCACACGGGGCGGCGGCGCGGGAGCTGTTCGCGCACGCGGAGGAGCTGCTTGACGAAATCCAGGCCAAGGGCTGGCTGCATGCGAAGGGTGTGTACGGGTTCTGGCCTGCGCGCGCCGAAGGCGACGACATAGTCCTCGAAGGCGGGTTGCGCCTCCCCATGCTTCGGCAGCAGGTCGACCACGGGGACGAAAAGCCGTACCTGTCCCTTGCCGACTTCGTGGCTCAGGAGGGGGACCATCTAGGGGGGTTCGCGGTCACCGCGGGCCTCGGCGCCGACGAGCTGGCGGAGCGTTTCGCCGCCCAGCACGATGACTACCGCTCGATCATGGCCAAGGCGCTGGCGGACCGCCTGGCGGAGGCCTTCGCCGAATACCTGCACCACAAGGTCCGACGCGATTGGTACGAGACAGGTCCGGAGCTCTCGCGCGAGGACCTGATCGGGGAAAAGTACCGTGGGATCAGGCCGGCCTACGGCTACCCCGCGTGCCCCGACCACTCCGAGAAGTTCAAGCTCTTCGACCTGCTCGGCGCGCGCTCGATCGGCATGGAGCTCACGGAGTCTGGCGCGATGACGCCGACAGCCGCTGTTGCGGGCCTTTACTTCGCGCACCCGAAGTCGAAGTACTTCATGGTCGGCAAGGTGGGCAAGGACCAGGTGGAGGATTACGCGAGGCGCAAAGCGATGCCGCTGACCGAGGTCGAGCGTTGGCTGCGCCCGATCCTGGGATACGAGGAGGCGGTCGAGGCCAAGGCGTGACCCGGCTTCGGTCCGCCGTCGACTCGCCGGCCGCGGTGTTCGCGCTCATCGCGATGTTCGTGGCGCTGGTCAGCCTGTGGACCATCACCATCCCCAGGGTCCCAAGCAGCTCCAGCTTCGGGTTTCAGAGCCCTGTGTGCTGGCTGGTGGTGCTTGCGGTGTTTGGCGCGTTGCTGTTCCGCAACCTCAGGTTTGGCATCGTCTCGCTCCTGGCGGCGGAGCTCGTGCTGGTCGCCTGGTATGGCTGGGAGATGTGGCTCGCAACCACCCCCACCTACGCGAGCCAGTACGACTTCGTGGGGACCGACCTCGTTGGCCCCGCGTGGTACGCGGCAGCGCTGGGACTGCTTTTTGCGGCTGCCGTCGTCGCGAGGCGGTATCGGGACAGCGACCTGCATTCAGGCGCCGAGACCTGGTGGCTCGCCGCGGTCCCCGCTTTCGGGCTGCTCCGCCTGGACAGGACTTCTCGGGGCCTCCTGTGGACGACGCTCGTGGCCGCCGCGCTATGGCTCGCTTCACTCGACTCGCCGATGGCGCCGTTGTTCCAGACGATCAACGGCATGCAGGACCTGCCCGACCCTCTCCCCACCCGCGCGCCGACCTGGTTCCTGCTCGGCATCGCAGTCCTGTTAGCTGTGCTGAGCGCCGCCGACACCATCCGAATGAGGCGCCGCCTGCTGAGCTGATCGGATCGCCTCCCACACCCGCATCGGGTGCAGGGGCATGTCGATGTGCCGCACACCGAGGTGTGAAACGGCGTCGATCACCGCGTTCTGGACTGCTGGGGTGGAGCCGATCGTCCCCGACTCGCCGATCCCCTTCGCGCCTAATGGGTTGAGGGGTGTCGGCGTCTCCATATCCGCCGTCTCAATGGCAGGGATCTCGCCGATGCTGGGAATCACGTAGTCGATGAGGCTCGTGGTGAGCGGATTGCCTTCAGCGTCGTAGACGAACTCCTCGTACAGCGCCTGCCCGACCCCCTGAGCGACCCCACCGTGGATCTGCCCGTTCACGAGCATCGGGTTCAACACCTTCCCGCAATCGTCGACCGCGATGTGTCGCACCAGGCGCGCCTCGCCAGTCTCGACGTCAACCTCGACGACTGCGACATGGCATCCGAACGGGAAGGTCTGGTCGTCCTGCTCGAAATCCGACTCCGCCGCAAGGGTCGCTTCCGCTGCCAGGTCCGCCCAGCTCAATGCGGTGGCGGGGACCCCTTTCACGCCAAACCTTCCACCGTCGAACCTGACGATGTCCTCCCGACTCGCTTCGAGCCTTCGAGCCGCCTCCTCCGTCGCCCTCTCGATGAGCACAAGGCAGGCCCCGCGCAGGGCGCTGCCGCCGATCTGCAGCGACCTCGACCCAGACGTGCCATAACCCCTGGCGACTGCACCGGTGTCGGACTGAACGACTCGAATGGCCTCCATCGGCACATCGAGAAGCTGCGAAGCCAGCTGCGCGTAGGCGGTCTCGTGCCCCTGCCCGCTGGAGGTCGTGCCTACAGCGAGCACGATCGAGCCATCCGCCTCAGCACGCGCTGCCCCGAATTCTGTCGTCGTCAGCACGGCGGTCATCTCCACATAGGTGGAGAGCCCGATCCCGAGCAGCATCGTGTCACCACGCTCGCGCCGCGCTATCTGCTCACGCCGCAGCTCGTCGTAGCCCGCGGCATCAAGCGCCAGGTCAAGGGCCCGTGCGTAGTCGCCTGTGTCGTAAGTGAGCCCGGTTGCAGTCGTGTAGGGAAAAGGGCCGCTGATCAAGTTACGCCGGCGCAGCTCCGCAGGGTCCATCCGAAGCTCCGCCGCCAGCATGTCCATCGCCCGTTCGATCATGGCAATCGCTTCGGGGCGGCCCGCGCCGCGATAGGCGGACATGACAGCGGTGTTCGTGTAGACGCAGCGCCCATTCCAATGAATCCGGGGGATGACATAGACGCCCGACGCGAGCAGTGCAGTGAGCACGAGCTGGGGCGGAGCCAGTCCCGCGTAAGCGCCGGCGTCGGCGATGACGTCAGCTTCAAAGCCCACCAGCTTGCCATCGGCCTTGGCGCCGAGCGCCACGTGTTGCACCTGGCCGCGCCCGTGGGTCATCGCCACCATGTTCTCGGTGCGGTATTCAAACCAGCGCACCGGTCGATCCAGCTTTTTCGCTAGCGCGGCGATCACGCTCTGCTCGGGGTATGTCATGAGCTTGGCGCCGAAGCCGCCGCCCACATCTCCGGCGATGACGCGCACCTTTGCCTCGGGCAGGCCGAGTGAATCGGCGACGGCGGTCCTGACTCCGAACGGCACCTGGGTCGAGACCCACATGCGGATTCCGCCCTCCCCGTCGGGCTCCGCCACCACCGCGTTGGCCTCGATCGGGACGGCGGCGAGTCGCTGGTTGACGAATCGAGACCGCACGACCACGTCCGCGCCTTCGAGCGCGCCATCCTCTCCGAGCTCGAACTCGAAAGCGAGGTTGTCCCCCTTGTCCGGGTGAACGAGCATCGCGCCAGGCTCGAGAGCCGACGTGCTGTCGACGAGCACCTGCATCAAGTCGTAGTCGACCGCCACCGCCGCGGCACCATCGACTGCTGCGCCTCGCGTCTCCGCCACCACCACGGCGATCGCGTCGCCGACGAATTTGACCTCCTCTGAGCACAGCCGCGGACGCGGGGTCTCCGACTCGAACGTGAGGTCGGCGGCCTGGAAAACGCCGACCACGCCGGCCACGCCCAACGCAGCGCCGGCGTCGACATTGGTGATGCGCGCGTGCGCGTGTGGCGAGCGGACGAACACCGCGTGCAGGCAGCGATCGGGCTTGACGTCGTCGGTGTAGATCCCCGCGCCGGTGACAAGACGCGGGTCTTCGCGTCTCTTCACCACCCCGCCAAGCGCGGCGCTCACGGCCATGGCCGGAATTATGGGTGCCTGATACTGGAACTTAGATGACCGAACGCGGAGAGAGATGGGGGGTGCTGCCGTCCTACTGGAGCTACCAGGGGCAGCAGGTCCCTACGTCGACCGAGACCGAAGCAGCGATCCTCGCTTCAATGGGCGCCACCGGCGAGCATCCGCCGCGAGGCAGGCGCTACAAGGTGGCCGCCGGCCCGTGCGTCACGGCACCCGACCGCGCCTGGGGTTGGGCGGTGCAGCTGTACGCGATGCGCTCGAGGGAGAGTTGGGGCATCGGCGACATGGCAGACCTTCGCCGCCTCGCGCGGTGGTCGCGGAAACAGGGGGCCTCCCACGTCCTGCTCAACCCGCTGGGCGCTCAGACGCCTTTGCATCCGTACCAGGCCTCGCCGTACTACGCGTCGTCACGGCGCTTCCGGAACACCATGTACATCCGAGTCGAAGAGGTGGAAGGCGCTGAGCGATGCGCCGCGGAGCTCGAGCCCCTGCGCGCCGCCGCTCAGAAGCTCAACGACAACCGCCTCATCGACTACGACGAGGTGTTCCGCCTCAAATCGCCGGCGCTCGAGGCGATCTTTCGCGCCGCCCCCGACCCGCGCGGCCTGGCGGCATGGACGCGAGGCAAGGGACAGGCGTTACGCGACTTCGCCCTCTATAACGCCCTGGCCGAGGCTCACGGCCCCGCATGGCGAAGCTGGCCCAATGGGCTGACGCATCCGCGCGGCAAGGGCCTCGAGGGCGAGCGTCAGCGTCTTGCGACGCGTGTCGCATTCCACGTCTGGCAGCAGTTCCACCTCGACCGCCAGATGGCGCGCGCGGCGCGCGAGATCGGCCTCATCACCGACGTCCCCGTCGGCTTTGCCTCAGACAGCTTCGATGCGTGGCGCTGGCAGGACCTGCTCGCGCCGAATATGCGCGTGGGTGCTCCGCCCGACGAATTCTTCCCCGACGGGCAGGACTGGGGCTTCCCTCCGTTCGACCCGTGGAAGCTGCGGCGCGCGCAATACGAACCCTTCGTCGAGGCGGTGCGAAGCGCAGCGGTCCACGCGGCAGGCATCCGCCTCGACCACGTGATGAGCCTCTTTCGCCTGTTCTGGATCCCGAGCGACTCCCAGCCCGGCGCCGGCGCTTATGTCCGCTACCCGGCCACCGACCTGCTGGGCCTCCTCGCCGCCGAGAGCCGACGGGCGCGCGCGTTCGTCATCGGCGAGGACCTGGGCCTCGTCGAGCCCGAGGTGCGAACGCGACTGCGCCGCCGCGGCGCCCTCTCGTACCGCCTCCTCTGGTTCGAGGGCCCGACGCCTGACCAGTGGCCGAAGAACGCGGTGGCGGCGGTGGGCACGCACGACCTGCCCACGGTCGCCGGGATCTGGAACTACACCGAGCCCGACCAGCGCCAGCACCGGCTGCGCCATCGACTGGTCGAAGTGACCCACGCGCCCGACGGCACCTCCGCCATTGACATCGCGGTGTCCGCCTACTCGGCCCTTGCCGCTTCGCCAACGCGGGTCGTGCTCGCGTCGCTCGAAGACGCGCTGGGAGTCAGCGAAAGGCCCAACGTGCCAGGCACAACCACGGAGTTTCCCAACTGGCGCCTCTCGCTACCCACTCCGCTCGAGGAAGTCGAGAGCGCGGACGGAGTGTTGCGCATCCTCGACGCGATGACCGCGGCGGGCCGCAGCCGGTCCTAGCTCGCTTGTACGATTCAAATGTGATCGCATCTCGTGCTCGACTTTCCGGCACCGACCTCGACTTCTACCCGCTCTCATCGCTGTCCAAGGCTGGGCTACCGGACCCGTCAAAGCTTCCGATGACCGTAAAAGTCCTGCTCGAGGGCCTGCTGCGCCTGAGCGAGGCGGGCACCACCGACGAAGAGAACGTGAAGAGCCTTGCGGCTTGGCCGAAGGCCCCGCCCCAAAGTGCGGAGCTTCCATTTCTGCCGGCGCGAGTGCTGATGCAGGACTTCACTGGAGTGCCCGCGGTGGTTGACCTTGCGGCGATGCGCTCGGCGATGCAGCGCGCCGGCAAAGATGCGGGCAGGGTCGACCCGCTGGTCCCCGTCGATCTCATCATCGACCACTCGGTCCAGGTCGACTTCTTCGGCTTGCGCGACGCTTACACGCGAAACATCCAGCGCGAGATCGAGCGCAACCACGAGCGCTATGCACTCTTGCGATGGGCGCAGCAGGCCTTCAACAACTTCTCGCTGGTCCCGCCAGGTATGGGCATCTGCCACCAGGTCAACCTCGAGCACGTCGCCAGGGTGGTGCAGGTGCGCGAGCTGAAGGGCCACAAGGTGGCGATCCCCGACACGCTGATGGGCACCGACTCGCACACGACAATGGTCAATGGGCTCGGGGTCCTCGGCTGGGGGGTCGGCGGCATCGAGGCCGAGGCGGCGATGCTCGGCCAACCTGCGTATCTGTCGACGCCGATAGTCGTGGGCGTGAAGTTCAGTGGCGCCCTGCCCGCCGGCTCGACGGCGACCGACCTCGTGCTCACGCTCACGGAGATGCTGCGCAAGCACGGCGTCGTCGAGAAGTTCGTCGAGTTCTGCGGCGACGGCCTCTCCAGCCTGTCGGTCCCCGACCGCGCCACCCTCAGCAACATGTGCCCGGAGTACGGGGCCACCTCCGCCCTGTTTCCTGTCGACGCGCAGACCCTGCGCTACCTCGACGTCACAGGACGCAGCCGCGAGCAGATCGAGCTGGTGGAGAGGTACACGAAGGAGCAGGGCCTCTTCCGCACCGACGGCGACCCCGCGCCGCAGTTCACCGAGCTCCTCGAGCTGGATCTCAACAAGGTTGAGCCCAGCCTGGCGGGACCGAAGCGCCCGCAGGACCGCGCCCCGCTGCCCAAGGTCTGGGAGAGCTTCACCGCCGCGTTTGGCAACGGTCCCAAGCCGAACCCCGCAACGCTCTCGCGGCTGACCGACGAAGGCGGTCCGATCAACGGTCGCGCGTCGACCGCGGTGGCCGCCAAGCCTGCTGCCAGGCTCGAGAACGGCTGCGTGGTGATCGCCGCCATCACGAGCTGCACGAACACCTCGAACCCGTCGGTGATGGTCGCGGCGGGCCTGCTGGCCAAGAAGGCGGGCGAGCTCGGCCTGGAAGTGCCTTCGTACGTCAAGACAAGCCTTGCGCCAGGGTCTCGCGTGGTCACCGATTACCTCGAGACCGCGGGCCTGATGAAGCCGCTCGAGAAGCTCGGCTTCTTCCTGGTTGGTTACGGGTGCACCACGTGCATCGGCAACTCGGGCCCGCTCGCGAGCCCTGAGGTGGAGGCAGCCGTGACGTCTGAGGACCTCAGCGTCGTCGCAGTGCTCTCGGGGAACCGCAACTTCGAGTCGCGCATCCACCCGCTGGTCAAGGCAAGCTACCTCGGCTCGCCGCCGCTGGTGGTTGCGTACGCGCTCGCGGGCACCGTGAACATCGACCTGACGAAGGACCCGCTGGGCAAGACTCGCGACGGCAAGCCCGTGATGCTCTCTGACTTATGGCCTTCGCAGGAGGAGGTCAACGCTGTGGTGCAGAAGTGCGTGCAGCAGGACATGTTCAAGCGCGAGTACTCCCGCATCTTCGAGGGCGACGAGCACTGGAAGCAGATGGAGGCGCCGACGGGCCCCATCTTCAAGTGGGATTCAAAGTCAACGTACGTGCACGAGCCGCCCTACTTCGAAGGGTTCGGACCAGAACCGAAGGCGCTCACCGATGTTGAACGCGCACGCGTTCTCGCGGTCGTTGGCGACTCGGTGACCACCGACCACATCTCACCCGCGGGTGCCATCCCGCAGGACAGCCCTGCCGGCATGTACCTCATCGAGCACGGCGTGGAGAGAGGCGACTTCAACAGCTTCGGCGCGCGCCGTGGCAACCACGAGGTGATGGTGCGCGGCACGTTCGGCAACATCCGCCTGCGCAACAAGCTGGTCGAGCGCGAGGGCTACTGGACCAAGCATTTGCCGGACGGTGCGGAAACGACCATCTACGAGGCATCGGAGCGCTATCGCTTTGAAGGGGTGCCGTTGATAGTGATCGCAGGCAAGGAGTACGGCTCAGGTTCGTCGCGTGACTGGGCCGCCAAGGGGCCGCTCCTGCTCGGGGTGCGCGCGGTCATCGCGGAGAGCCTTGAGCGAATCCACCGATCCAACCTGGTCGGCATGGGCATCCTGCCACTGGAGTTCACCCATGGCGAGAACCTGCAATCGCTCGGCCTGACGGGTAAGGAGCGATACACCATCCGCGGGCTCGAAAGCCTGAAGCCGGGGCAGATTGTCGAGGTCGAGGCTGAGTCAGACGATGGCAAGACGACGGTCTTCAAGACTCACTCACGCGTGGACAACGACACCGAGGCGGGCTACATGCACCACGGCGGAGTCCTGCCACTCGTTCTTCGACAGCTGATCGCGAAAACCTGATGACGCGGCACGAGATCGCACCGCGACCGAGCATAGCCAAGGCGCTTGGAGTCGCAGCCCTCGGCGCGCTCGCGGTGGGTGCGGTCGCCATCGGGGCGATTGCCATTGGACGCCTGGCGGTCGGCAAAGCCCAGGTCAGGCACCTGGAGATCGACGAGCTGGTGGTGCACAAGCTGAAGCTGCCGGACCGCGCCCACGACGCCGAACCGGACTAGGTCAGGTTAGGCGGCGTCGCTCGTCCGGATCGGGAACCTTCTCTCGTGCCCGCATTCGGGACACTCGTAAAGGCCGACCACGGTGTCAGGGCGTGACGAGTCCGAGTGCATCGTCCGGAGCTTCATCGGCACCTCAGACTCGTGGCGGTCACAAGCCGGGGCGTCTTCATAGGGCATGCTGTGAGATTACGCGCTGCGTCGTAACCGGCCTAGTGCCTGCTCCACAACACTTTATGAAGCTTGTATGTCCTCCGTCCACACCCTAAGCTCCAAGTAATGACAGTGCGCAAGGTCCTTCCTGACGCCCTCGCCGAACCCAAACCCACGGTGCGCGAGGCGATGCGGTTCGAGCCGTTCGCCAGCGCCAAGCTTGTCGCCGGCCAGAACGGACTGGACAGGTCCATCGAGTGGGTGCGCGCGATGGAGACGCCGGAGGTACAGCCGAGGGCAGGGGACCTCATCTTCACCACCGGATTTCCGATCAAGGACGACCGCGAAGGCCAGATTCGGCTCATCGCACGCATCGCCGAATCGGAAGGCGCCGGCCTGGTGGTGAGGCCTCATCCCTACCTCCCCAAGCTACCAGCGGAGATGGTGAGTGAGGCCAACCGCTTGAACGTCCCCCTTTTCACTGTGGCCCCTGACGTCCAGATGGTCGACCTGATGGCGCCGCTGCTGGAGCGGATCATCAACGCCGAGCACTGGCGCCTCAAGCGCTCCATGGACATCCACCGCCGCTTCACCGAGCTGGTCCTCGACGGCAAGGGAGTGAAGGAGATCTGCGCCACCCTTGCGGAGCTGCTCGAGAGCGCGGTGGTGATCGAGGACGCCAGCTTCCACCTGCTCGCTCACGCCGGCGGCGCCGGCGACCCTCACCGCAAGGAGACGATCCAGCGCCAGGGCACTCCTCAGCGCGTCCTTTTCGATCCGCAGGTCCAGCGCATGCTGCGCGAGGTTGAGGCCTCGCGGGGGCCTGTGAAGGTGCCTGCCTTCCCGCACGTCGGGATGTCGAGGGAGCGGCTGATCGCCCCGATCCTCGCAGCCAACCAGGTGCTGGGCTACATCTCAGTCCTCGACCACCCGCCCCACAACGACGAGCTTGCGTTCATGGCGATTGAGCAGGCAGCGCTGGTGCTGGCGCTGGCGGTCGCGAAGGAACGCGAGCTCTCGGAGGTCGAGGGGAGGGTGCGGGGGGAGTTCCTGGAGGACCTTCTGCACGGAACGTACGGCGAGGAGGCGGCGGCCCAGCGGCGTGCGCGACACCTCGGCTATCCGCTGCACGGCAGCCACATTGTGATGCTGGTCGACATCGACGACTTCCGCGGCTTCATCGGCTCGCGCCAGGTGTCGGAGGATGCGATCCAGGCTCTGAAGCGCGAGTTCCTCCGCCGCGTCACCGGCGTGGTGCGGGCGACGTATGCGAGAGCGCTGGTTCAGGGTCGTTCGGACAGCGTCGCCTCGCTGCTGCCAGTGGGTACCGAAACCGGCGACTACCAGGCGCGAGGCCACGCGCTCGGGTTGCAGATCAGGCAGAACATCGCCGACTGGAAGCCGGGATTCACGGTCTCGGTCGGGTTCAGCGGCCCGGCCGAAGCACCGGCCGGCCTGGCGGCCGCCCAGCGCGAGGTCATCTCGGTGATGGATTCGCTCGCCCGCTTCAAGCGGTGGGGCCAGGTGGTAGCGGTGCCGGAGCTCGGACTGACCGGCCTGCTTGCGGCGGTTTCCGACGAGCGGCTCGTCGACTACACGCGCAGGCACCTCGGCCCGCTCGTGGAGCACGATTCCGCGCGCAAAGGAAGCCTGGTTCCAACTCTGCGCGCCTACCTCGAGACCGGCGAGCAGCAGGAGGCTGCCAAGCGACTGCGCGTGCACCCGAACACGCTCCGCTACCGTCTCGATCGCATCCGCGAGATCAGCGGCGTCGACCTCGAAGACCCTGAGACGCGACTCAACATGGCTGTCGCGCTTCGGGTGCAAGCCCTCCTCGGCATGTGACGCTGCAATAACGTTTCCCGCAGGGATTTGTCTGTAGCTCACTAGCCCATCGGCCAGGTTCCCGGTAAGTTCACACCAGTGCCCCCAGCGCTACGTCGATCACGCCTTGCCTGGCCGGGGGACCTCCCCAGGGACCGGGCTGCCTGTGGAATGGGCTTTGTCGCCACCCCTGAGCTCGGCCATGAAGCGGTCTCCCTCGGCGCCCAGGCCCTTGCCCGCCTTGCGCATCGCGGCGGCCTCGACGCCGACGGCAAGAGTGGAGACGGCGCGGGCCTCCTGATCCAGGTCCCGCAGAAGCTGCTGGGCGGCGAGCTGGCGGTGGCTGTCCTTTTCGAGTGGGACAAGCGAGCTCGAGGCATCGTCGCCGATGCGATCGCAGGCGCAGGGATGGAGCTCCTGTCGTGGCGGGCCGTTCCTGTCGACCAGCAGAGCCTCGGCGAGAGGGCGCTGGCGACAAGGCCTGCGATCTGGCATGGGCTCATCGCCAAGCCCGACCTCGAGCCCGACGAGTGGGAGCACCGGCTGTATCTCGCGCGCCGGCGCGCCGAGGCCCGAGCCCAGGACGAGAGCGTGGCGATGTACCTGCCTTCGTGCTCGAGCAGGACAGTGGTCTACAAGGGTCTGATGGCGGGCACCCGGCTCGCTGACTTCTACGTCGACCTGCGCGACCCGGATTGCGAGAGCCGGCTATCAGTCTTCCACCAGCGCTACTCGACCAACACGATGCCCGACTGGCGCCTTGCACAGCCTTTCCGGATGCTGGCGCACAACGGCGAGATCAATACGGTCACTGGCAACCGCGCATGGATGCGAGCGCGCGAAGCCGAGCTCGAACCCGAGATGCGCGGCGTCATCTGGCCGGAGGGCTCCGACTCCGCCTCTCTCGACAACGCCCTCGAGCTGCTGGTGCAGCGCGGCTGGGAGGTGTCGGAGGCGCTGATGAGCCTTGTCCCCGATGCATGGGAGGGGAGAGGGGATCTCGCGTCGGCGGTGCGTGACTTCTACCGATACCAGTCCATCCGATTCGAGCCGTGGGACGGGCCGGCGGCGCTGGCGTTCAGCGACGGCGTCGTCGTCGGCGCCGCGCTCGACCGCAACGGCCTGCGCCCCCTCAGGTGGCAGCGCACCAGGGATGGTCTCGTTGCCGCAGCCTCAGAGGCAGGCGTGGTCACGATGGCGCCCGGCGACGTCGTCGAGCGCGGAAGGCTCGGCCCGGGGCAGATGCTTCTCGTCGACACGCGCGATGGATCGCTTCTGCGCGATGCCGACGCCAAGGAGCGCGCGGCCGCTCGCCACGACTACGGCCTGCTGGCTGATCGTGCGCTCATCCCGGTGGAGCGGCACCACATAGAGGTCGAGTCCCCCGACGACATCCCCGCACAGCAGCGCCTGCACGGGTGGGGCGCGGAGGACGTGAAGTTCGTCGTTTCGGCGATGGCGGAGACCGGCGCCGAGCCCGTGTATTCGATGGGCGACGACATCCCGATCGCTCCCCTCGGCCGCACGCCGCGCCGCGTGTACGGCTACCTGCGGCAGCGCTTCGCCCAGGTGACGAACCCGGCGATCGACCCGCTTCGCGAGAAGGCTGTGATGTCGATACGCATGCTGCTCGGTGCGCGCCAGGGGACGCTCGAGCCGGAAGGTGGCGCCGACCGCGAGCTCCGCCGCCGTCACCATCCCGCCGTGCCGGGCGCCAAGCGACTGCTGGAGCTTGAGTCCCCGGTGCTTGGCGCGGGCGAGCTGGCTCGCGTGCTGGAGGAGGCGACAGTCCTCGACGCGACCTATGCCCCTGGCGAATCGCTGAGCGAAGCGCTGACCCGGTTGTGCATTGAAACCGATGAGGTAGACGGCGTTGTAGCGATAAGCGATAGGCGATCTGGACCGGAACAGCGCCCCATTCCAATGGCGCTTGCGGTCGGAGCGGTGCACGAGCACCTGTTGGTGAAAGGCGATCGCATGGCTAAGGACCTGGTCGCGATCGCGGGCGACGTCGTCGACGTCCACGACGTCGCGTGCCTCATCTCGATCGGTGCGACTGCAGTCCACCCGTACCTGGCCCTTGCCACCGCCGGCGCCGCGCCTGCTGAGGGCGCGACAGCATTCGAAGGCGAGGTCCGTTATCGCAAAGCGTTGGAAGCGGGCCTTCTGAAAGTGATGGCCAAGATGGGAATCTCCTGCGTCACCAGTTACCGCGGGGCACAGAGCCTTGAGGCGCTGGGCCTTGGCGCCGAGGTGATGGAGCGGTGCTTCCCATCGGTGCCGTCGCATATCGGGGGGGCGGATCTTGCAGACATCGAGCTGATGATCCAGGCGCGCTCGACCGCGGGCCAGGAGCCTGTGATCGACCACGGCCGCGTTCGTTTCCGCAAGGCGGGCGAGCATCATGCCTACAACCCGCTGGCGGTGCGCGCGGCGAAGAAGGCTGCGCAGACCGGCGATCGCGAGGCGTACCGCGAATGGCGTCGCCTCTCGACGATGGACCAGCCCCAGAACCTCAGGGAGCTGCTCCACATCAAGGAGGCGCGCACCGCCCTGCCGCTCGAAGACGTCGAGCCAGCAACGGAGATCGTCAAGCGGTTTGTCAGCACAGCAATGTCCTTGGGCGCGCTCTCACCTGAGGCGCACGAGGCGCTCGCGATGGCGATGAACCAGATCGGGGCGCGCTCCAACTCGGGCGAGGGAGGCGAGGACCCGATCACATACACCCTCCCCCTTCCGGGGGGAGGGTCGGGGAGCGGGGCTGAAGACCAATCGAGGCGTCGCGACAACAAAGTCAAGCAGGTCGCGTCAGCGCGATTCGGAGTGACCCCGCGCTACCTGAAGCGCGCCGATGAGCTCGAGATAAAGATCGCGCAGGGCTCGAAGCCTGGCGAAGGCGGGCAGCTGCCGGGGATCAAGGTCACCAGCCTCATCGCGCGGCTGAGGCACGCGCAGCCGGGGATGCAGCTGATCTCGCCGCCGCCCCATCACGACATCTACTCGATCGAAGATCTTGCCCAGCTCATCCACGACCTGAAGACCGTCAACCCGAGGGCGCGCATCGGCGTGAAGCTCGTCTCGGAGGCGGGTGTCGGCACCATCGCAGCCGGCGTGGCCAAGGCCCGCGCCGACTACATCCTCATCTCGGGCCACGATGGCGGCACCGGCGCATCGCCGCTTTCGTCGATCAAGAACGCAGGCGTGCCGTGGGAGCTAGGCCTGGCCGAGACGCAGCAGGTGCTGGTCTCGAACCGCCTGCGCGAGCGTGTGAGCCTGCGCACGGACGGCGGCCTGCGCAGCGGGCGCGACATCGTCATCGCGGCAATGCTCGGCGCAGAGGAGTACGGGTTCGGCACAGGAGTGCTCGTGGCGCTCGGCTGCGATATGGCGCGCCAATGCCACCTCAACACGTGTCCAACTGGAATCGCCACGCAGCGCGAGGACCTGCGCGCGAAGTTCGAGGGCCGCCCCGAGCACGTCATCAATTACCTGTTCCTGATCGCGGAGGAAACGCGCGAACACCTGTCGCGCCTGCACGCGCGCACGATCGAAGAGGTGGTCGGCCGCGTCGACCTCCTGGAGGCGTCGCTCGATGCGCAGCTCGACCTCTCATACATCCTGAAGGCGCCAGGCGAGGGACTGCCGCAAAGGCGACTGTGGGCGCGAAACGGCGAGCCGGCGGCAGCGGCGCCCCCCAGCGGCAGCATCAACAACTCGCACCGCACAGTCGGCGCCGCCCTGGATCCTGGCGAGCAGCGCCACTACACAGGCAGCGCAGGCCAGAGCTTCGGCGCATTCCTCGAAGAAGGAGCGGAGCTCACGCTCGAAGGTGAGGCGCAGGACTACGTGGGCAAGGGCATGGGCGGCGGGGTGATCGCGATCAGGCCGTTCGCCGGCGGCGATGTCAACGACGCGGTGCTGGCGGGCAACACCATCTGTTACGGCGCGACGGGAGGCAAGCTGTTCGTCGCGGGCCGCGTGGGCGAGCGCTTCTGCGTGCGCAACTCAGGCGCGACCGCCGTGGTGGAAGGAGCGGGCGACCATTTCTGCGAGTACATGACAGGCGGAGTGGCGGTCGCCCTCGGGCCGGTGGGCTGGAACGCGGGCGCCGGCATGACCGGCGGCGTGGCGTACCTGACCGAGTGGCGCCAGATCAACAGCGACAGCGTGGTCGCACGCGAGGTCCCCGCCGAGGATGCCGACGAGCTGCGCAAGCTGGTGGAAGAGCACCAGCGACGCACTGGCAGCGCGTTGGCAGTGGCGATGCTCGCGGACTGGGATCACGCATTGAAGAAGTTCAGGCAGATGGTCCCGGTCGCCGCGGTGCAGGCCCAGGCCGCGCCCGAATCGGCACCCGCGGAAACCAGGGAGAGCGTCCCCAAGTCAGCGGCCTAGGCCGCCCAGCGCACCCCCGGCCCACGCGCTCGTCTGAAGACCACACGGTCGGGCGGCATGAATCGGAACTCTCGGCCAGCTTTCACCACCTGCCACCCACCTTCATGCACGAGGCGATGGTGGAAGTAGCAGAGCAGGACAAGGTTGGGGAGATTGCTCGGACCACCGTGCGCCCAGGCGACGATGTGATGGGGTGTGGACCAGTTGACCTGGCGATCGCAGCCCGGCCAGCGACAACCTCTATCGCGCTTACCGAGTGCGCGCCGAATCGGCGGCGAGACCACGCGCGTCGCCCGGCCGACGTCGATCACCATCGAGTCGGCAAGCAGGACGCGCGACATCGTGCAGTCGCAAGTGATGCGCTCAAGAGTCTGCGTGGAGATGGGCAGCGACAGCTCGAGGTCAGCCGGTGGCGCGCCGACCTCATTCTTCAGGCCTTCGATGGTGGTCGTCAACGAAACGTGCGGCCTGACGCCGTTGCGCCTGGGCAGCCTTCCCTCGTCGAGAGCGTGATGCACAAGCTCACTCACCGAGTCGGCCATCCGCTGCTTGTGGCTCCTGTCGTCTTCCGGCCCGCGCCGCTTCGCGAGCGAATCGAGCGCCGTCTTCAGCGCCGCGCCCGCTTCGGGGTCGAGGATGGCGTCCACGCAATACATGCCATCGCCCATCTGGTTGATGTCCAGCCGGCGCAGGGTGAAGTCGGCCTCCGCCTCATTGAAGAAGCCGTCAGGGTCGGCGACATGCCTGGCATAGCGGCAGAGGTAGCGCAAAGAAGCGACTGAATGGTTGCGCGCGTGCTCGAGCATCTCGTCCTCGACAAAGAGGTCGCGCTTGTCGCCTAGCTGGTCCCGAAGATGGCAGAGCACCGATGTGGATTGATAGCTGATCTCACCAGTGCGCAGGGCCTCGGCGATCTTGGGCAGCGACTCGAGCTGGGTGCCGACACAGAGTCGATCGGCAACCGAGCTGGAGGACATGCCGCAGATGCGTCCGATCCAGGTAACGACGCTGGCTGACCCATCTGCGCGGTTAGCCCCGACTTTCCGGACCTCGCGCGTCTGGGCAGCGAAATCGCCATCCAGGGAGTCGATGACAGCGCGATAGCTTTTTAGATCGACCGAGCGTTCATCACGAGCAAGAAACTCGCGCACTGCTTCCTGAAATCTCTCGAGGTCTGTGCCCCCCTCCCCCAACATGAGAGAAGTGTACCAAACATATGTTTGGGGCACAATACTTTACTCGGTAAATTTCAGTCCGACAAGCCCTGGGCCGACGCCCTCGACGCCACAGGGCGTACACGCAAACCACCGAGCTACGACAACTCCCTCTTCCCGGCCCGTCCCGCCCGCGCCACAACCAAACCAACGCGGCGCGCTTGCGCCTCACCGCCCTTGAGAACTCCCTCTTCCCAGCCCGTCCCGCCCGCGCCCAACCAAACCAACGCGTCGCGCTTGCGTCTCACCGCCCACGAGAACTCCCCTCTTCCCAGCCCGGTCCCGCCCGCGCCCAACCAAACCAACACGTCGCGCTTGCGCCTCACCGCCCACAAGAACTCCCTCTTCCCAGCCCGTCCCCGCGCGCCACTCACACCCAGCGTCGAGCGGCGACTGCCCCCTTACCGAATCCCCGCCGACTCCGCGATCCGATCCAGCACCTTCATGTTCGCGATCG
>DAIUFK010000006.1:46697-52759 GCA_036844615.1 Candidatus Dormiibacterota bacterium
TACCGAATCCCCGCCGACTCCGCGATCCGATCCAGCACCTTCATGTTCGCGATCGAGTCAGCGACCGGAAGGGCCACGGCCTGTCCATCGAGCACACTCCCCCCAAACGACTCGACCATCAATCGATACGGATCGGGCTCCGCGGAGCTGAAGGGCCTCTCCAGGCGCACGCGCCCGCCCTGCGTCACCACCGTGAGCTCCTGCTCCTCGGGCGACTCAAAGCTCGCCCACAGCTCCGCCGTCTCCCCCCCGGGGAAGTGCAACAACGCGCTCACCGTCATGTCGACCTCGCTACCACGCGCCACCGCCATGACCCCGTCCGGCTCCCCCAGGATCCACCTCGCGGCGCTCACCGTGTAACACCCCACGTCGAGCAACGCTCCTCCCCCAAGCTCCTTCCTCATCCTGTAGTTCGCCCTGTCGAGCAGAGTGAATCCAAACGTCGCCTGCACGAACATCGCATCGCGCAACCCATCCACAAAAGCCTGCGGACGCGGATGGAACCTGTACATGAACGCCTCCATGAGCAGCACCCCCGCCTTCTGAGCAGCCGCCCCCATCTCCTCCGCTTCCCCCGCATTCATTCCCAGCGGCTTCTCGCACAGGACGTGCTTCCCCGCAGCCACAGCACGCACCGTCCACTCCCTGTGCACGCTGTTGTGAAGCGGTATGTAGACCGCCTCCACCTCGGGATCAGCCAGCACGGCTTCGTAACCGTCCGCCACACGCCCAACCCCATGCCGCGAAGCTAGCTCGCGCGCCCGGGTCGGGTCACGGCTGGCGATGGCGACGAGCCTCCCATTGCTGGAGGCTGCGATGGCAGGCATCACCGCACTGTCCGCGATCCCCGCCGCGCCGAGCACCCCCCACCCGAGACGCCGCGCTATATGTGAACCTCGACCTGGGCGCCGCCCCGCGCTATCGAATGGGCAGCCGCCTCCATCACCGCCACCGTCCGCCGCGCCTCATCAGGCGTCACCGCCAGCGGCTCCTCCCACGCGAGATGGTCTGCGAGGTTGCGATAGAAGCCGCCCTCATCGCGCCGCGCCAGCACGAGCACCTCCTCGTGCGAGCCCCCATCGGCAGGCCTCATCACCTTGACCCTCGCGGGCGAATCCGCCGGCGCCAGGCGCTCCTCGATGAGCTCGCCCCCCGCTCCTCGCGACATCACGCTCTCCTCGCGCCAGTCCCCGACCACCGCCCCCTCGGTGCCGAGCAGGTACCACTTGGGCTTCAGTGCCGCGGCGATGTCCGACTGCAGGAACGTGGCCTGCGCCCCGCCGTCGAACATGAGGTCAACGCGGACCTGGTCCGCGTTGGTGACGTCGTGCCACACGCGCTTGTGCGCGGCCGCAGACACCGACTTCACTGCAAAAGGAAAGAGCTGCAGCACCCAGTCGAAGTAGTGAGACCCCCAGTCGTAGATGGTGCCGCCGGAGATCGGCTCGTGGCTGTGCCAGAAATCGCAGGGGTGCGAGTAGCCCCCTACAAACGCCTCCATGTAAAACGGCTCGCCGATCCGGCCCGACCTGACGACGTCGCGCATCGCGATGTAGTCCGGATCCCAGCGGCGGCTCTGATACACGGTGAGGACCCGCTCGCGCGACACCGCCGAGTCGATCATCCAATCGACCTCCTGGACGCGCAGCGCGAAAGGCTTCTCGCACACCACATGCTTCCCCGCCGCGAGAGCGGCAAGCACCGAGTCGGCATGCGCGCTGGGAGGCGTGCCCACTACCACGAGCCCGACATCAGGATCGTCGAACATGTCCTCCGCGCTCGAGTGAGTGGGCACGGTCCACTCACGGGCCGCAAGCTCGCGGCGCTCCGTGGACACGTCGCAGATCCCGCGCAGGCGCAGCCCTGTCGTGCTCGAGATCGCCGCCGCATGCGCGCGCGCTATCGCTCCGTAGCCGATGAGGCCAACGCCGACTGTCGCCCCTGCCTCCTGGCCACCGGCGAACAGCAGCGCGCGGTGCACGAGCTTCTGGAACGAAGCGTCCTCGTAGGTCGACTCCTGGTGGCCGAGCCCGATGTGCACGAACCTGCCCGCACCGAATGCGCGCTCGTACGCCACCACCTGCTCGGTGAAGTGCCAGCTAGCTCGAAGGAACACACCGCCGTCTGAGGGCGGTCCCTCCGAGAGGTAGAGCTCGTCGGTGAGCTTCATCTCGGGTCCGAGGCGCTGGGAGAGCGGGTGGGAAGGGTCGGGCCGCACCACGAGCTCGGTGTGCGGCGCCGGCCCAGTGGGCGCCCACCGCGCGAGCTCGGCCAGCTCGCCCGACTCGGCCCAGCTCTCGAGCGTGCCGTGGAGGAGGACGAGGCCCCCACCTGCGCGTACGAACTCCGTGACCTGCGCCGCCTGCCCGGGCTGCAGGTGGTGGTCGCTCGCCGCAACGAGCACGCGCACGTCCTCGAGGTCGAATTTCTCGGGGTCGGTGATCACGTCGATGTGGAAGTGCTGCGTGCCCTCGAGCGCGCGCAGCAGTGGGCGCGCCATTCGCAGGTAGTCGTGCATTCCCCCGGCCAGCAGTGCAAGCACGGAGACTCGGTTGCGCGACATCAGTGTCATGCTACGACTGGGAGGAGACTGGACTCCGCGCGATCCGCCGCAGGACCTCCCTCGTCGCCGTTGCCGCCCGCTTCCATGTGAACTCTGCGGCGCGCACCCTGCCCGCCGCGCCGAGCTTCTCCCGCAGCGACGCATCGGCGAGAAGGCGCTCGAGGCCCTCCGCGATCGAGGCCACGTCCTCGGGGTCGACGAGGACCACTGCGCCGTCACCAAGCTCGGGGAGCGCTCCCGCTTTCCCGACCACTGCGGGCACCCCGTGGGCCATGGCCTCGAGCAATGGCAGGCCGAATCCCTCGTAAAGGCTGGGAAACGCGAGCAACGCCGCTGAGCGGTAGAGAGCGGCGAGCGTGGCGTCGTCGACGTGGCCGAGGTGGCGAACTCCTGGCTCGGCCCTGATCCGCTGGATGGTGTCCCCATACGCCCAACCGGGCCGCCCCGCGATCACGAGGTCCGGCACGCCGGGTCGGTCGCCGATGATGACCGGCACCGATTCGCGCCTCAGCTTGCCGTAGGCCTCAAGAAGGCGCGGATAGTTTTTGCGCGGCTCGATCGTCCCGACCGCGAGGATGAACCCGGATTCCAGGCCGGCGGGCAGAGCCGCCGGCGCCGCATCAGGTGTCACTCCCTCGGGGACTATCGCGACCTTCGATTCCAGCCCCTCGATCCGGTACCTGTCCACGAGGTCGCGCCGCGTGGCCTCCGAGGGCACCAGCACCGCCGCGGCGCTCCTCAGCGATCGAGGGAGAAGGGCGCCGAAGTAGGCCCTCTGCTGCCACGGCACCTCTCGCGGCCGCACCTTGAAGGCGAGGTCGTGCACGAAGACCGCGGCGGGCGGTGCGTTGGGGCGGCGCCGAGGCGGACTGGGCCAGTACGGATAAAGGATCGCGTCACAGCCGAGCTGGGCTTCGACACCCGGGAGCCACCGGGTCTTCAATGCAATCTCGTGCCTGTAGGGAGATAAGACAGCCTCGCAGTCGAGGTCTTCGAGGCTTGCAGGGCGCTCCCGGCTGCAGAGGAGGGTGAATTCGTCTTCGCCGCGGTCGGCGACGAGGGCCCGGGTGAGCTCGACCGCCAGGGTGATCATCCCGACGCGCTGAGGACGCCAGCAGGCGGTCACATCAATCGCGAATCGGGCCATGAAGGGACTTTAAAAGAAGAAGGTCCTCCACCTTACGGCGGAGGACCCTCAGAAAGGAGGGAGGGCTATTGAAAACCTAGACTCACACCCGATTAATTGAGAACTTAACAAGAGCCCGATTGCAACCCGCTTGCAGCGCGAGAGGGGTCTTAGTTCTCGACCGACCTGATGGCAAAGACGCAGTCGAAGGTCCCTGTGACGCAGCCGCACTCGACCTCTTCCACGTACCAATCGTTGGCCAGGCCTGCCCAACGCAGGATCGTCTCGATGCTCGTGGTCCAGATGTGGCACGACTTGACTGCCTTGATCCGCCCGAGGGCGAACATGTTGGAGAAGTTCACCAGCCAGAACTGATGGGCGTCGACTTGCAGCCAGGCATGGGTGTGCTCTCCCCGCACCTGGTCCATCGCCTCGGTGTACGACTTCACGACGCCGGCCAGCTTGCGCTGCCGCCCCGGCACGAGGCGCCGCGGCCCGCCCATGCCATGCCTGCCGTCGGCGAGCCACCGCTCCGTCGCGCGCCGCCCCCAGGTCCTTATCGCATCCTCCGCCTCGTGCCCGTACACGCTCTCGAACGCCTCGTTGAGGCGGCTCAGGTACTCGACGGGCGTCGCGAGCTGCTCGTCGTTCGGCGGGTCTTCCTCTACGTACTGGACGAGGCCTGCCGAGTGCGCGATCTCCGGCCACCTGTCGGCGGTGACGTCGCGCGCAACGTGGATGAGGTTGGAAACGTGTGAGTTGAGGATGAACCTGCCACGCGCCCTCGAAGGCTTGACCCCCATCATCTCCAGCGTCTTCAACGCGGAAGCCGAGCCCGTGCTCGGCGTGGGCGGCGGGGACCCATGCATAGGGGCCGGCGCCGAGACGATCCTCATCGCCGCCGTCTCCGCGGGCTGCGAGAGAGGGGGCCGCGCAAACGGCTGTGCAGCAGGTGCGGCCGGCGCCTGGCGACGCTGCGGCAGCTTGGCCATCTGCGCGAGCAGGTCCCGCACTGTCTGCGGCCGCTGCCCAGGATCTTTCGCGAGCACCTTGGCGAGGAGCTGGTCGAGCTCATCGGGCAGCACGTTGTTCAGCTTGGCCGCCGAAGGCACAGGCGCGTTGACTGTCGCGTAAGCCACCTCCATGCGGTTGGAGCCGATGAACGGCAGGCGGCCGGTGAGCATCTCGAAGGTGAGGACTCCCATCGCATAGATGTCGCAACGCCTGTCGACCTCGTGACCCATCACCTGCTCGGGCGCCATGTACCCGGGCGTGCCGATGGCAAGCCCGATGGTGGTGAGGTGCGTGGGTTGGCCGGCGCCGCGGGCAAGCCCGAAGTCGGCGAGCATGGCGCGACCGTCGGAGTGGATGAGCACGTTGGTGGGCTTGAGGTCCCTGTGCACGATGCCTGCGTCATGCGCGTGCTGCAGCCCGTCCCCGATCTCGCGCAGGTAGCGCCACGCGGTCAGCGTGTCGAGCGGCCCTCGGTTGAGGATGTCGCGCAGCGTCCCACCGCGGATCAGCGGCATGGTCAGAAACGCCACGCCCTCGGTGACCTCGAAGTCGTAGATCGGAAGGATGTTGGGGTGGTCGAGCTTGGCCAGCGTCTTCGCCTCGGTCTCGAACCGCTTGACGAACCCCTCGTCCTGGAACAGCTCCGGAGACAGCGCCTTGAGAGCGACCTCGCGGCCCAGCGGCTGCTGCACGGCGCGGTAAACGACAGCCATGCCGCCCCCACCGAGGCGCTCGACTATCTCGTAAGAGCCAAGCCTGGTCCCAGTGAGGTCCTTCATCGGACCCGCAACGATACTGTGTAAGACGCGAGGTGCTGCACGTTTACACCCCGGGTTTGGCGGTCAGCTTCGCGACGATGGCGACGAGGTCGGACAGCCGGAAAGGTTTGCTGAGGATGTCGTCGGCCCCTGCAGCGAGGAACCGCTCGCGGTCGCTGGCCATGGAATGCGCGCTCGCGATGACGATCGGCTGGTTCGGGATCTCCGCCTTGATGCGCTTCATCGCCTCGATGCCGTCGATGCCAGGCATCGCCACGTCCATCAGGATCATGGCAGGGCGCTTACCCAACGCGACCTCTACCGCCTGCAAGCCGTCGGCGGCGATAAGGACCGTGTAGCCGGCCTTCTCCAGCACCCGCTTGCACAGCCGCTGGGCGACGTCATTGTCATCGGCAACGAGCACTGTGATGGCGGCGTTGCCGTCGGCGGAAGCGTCAGGCATGCCGGCGCTGCAGTAATGTGAGGTTCTCCGCCGCCAGCGGGAGGGTGAAGTGAAACGCCGACCCGTGCCCGACCGCACTCTCAACCCAGATCTTGCCCCCATGCATCTCCACGATCTGCTTAACGATCGTGAGGCCCA
>DAIUFK010000007.1:0-52292 GCA_036844615.1 Candidatus Dormiibacterota bacterium
CGAGCCTCTTGATCCATCGGATCGCAGGCCCCGCATAGCCGGCGAAAGCCGGCGTATGCAGTGAGAAGTCCTGCGTCAGGTCGAGGAATCTCATAGCAGGCTGCGCCGCTGCCTCGCGAACGGCAGCGGCACCCCTATTTCCTGTGGTTCAGGCAGCCCGGTGACTGTGTGCTGCCATGGCTTCGCTCGTCTGCTTGCGCAGCCCGAGGTTGAAGACGTAGTAGAGGACGGCAGTGATCAGGAAGCCGACGATGAATGTGATGTCGCCGAAGTCCGGGTTGTTTGTCGGTATCGGACCAACATAAACGCCGAAGACGTTGGCGAAGAGGTATACGGAGACCAGGAGCCCAACGGCCATGGCGACCACGCCCTGCCAGCGAAAGCGAGTGGTGTCGTAGAACACGCTCTCGTCGCCGTAGTCACCCTGGCGAAGCCAGTAGTCGACAAAGACAACCGCGAGCCACGGGGCGATCCAGTAGCTGATCAACAGCAGGAAGAACTCGTACTTGCTTCCTGGCGCGACCTGCGCCTGGAAGACCAGGCCGCCGATGAACCCGATCACGCCGACGACCACCGCGAGCGCGGCTCGGCGCTGGCGCATGGTGAGGCCCATCTCTCGAATCCCTAGAGATACGAGCGACATGGTTCCGCTGTAGATATTGAGGGCGTTGGCGGCAACAGCACCGACGGCAATGCAAAGGAGCGTCGGGTAGTAAACGATGTCAGGCATTGCCTGCTGCAGCTGAGCTGTCGGAATGTCGGTCGGGCCCCACTTGGTGCCTGTGACCGTCGCCAGGACAGCCCCTGCGAACTCGAGAACCACACACGAGATGAAGACGCCGAGGCCTGCCCAGATGCCGACCATGCGCCGGTTGACGCTTGGCGGGAGATATCGAGCGTAGTCCGCCGCAAACGGGTTCCAGCCGACGGCGTACCCGAAAGCTGCTGTGAAAGCGAGCCAAAATCCACCCGGAACCGGAGCGGGGCTGTAACCGTAGTTGCCTTTCGTGAAGATGAAAAAGCAGGCGATGATGAAAACCACACCAAGAAGAGGAAGGGCCCATCGCTCAAACACGTGGATCAGGTTGTGGCCCAGCGCGGCAACCAGGACCTGCGCCACGACGATGACGAGAAAGGCAAGCCAGAAGGGCACGTTGGCGGTTGGAAACAACGCCTGCAGCGCGAAGGCGCCGCTGACGCTGTTGACGATGAACCAGCCGAATGAAGCAGTCAGGCCGTTAAGGCCGGCAGGCAGGATGTTGCCCAGGAAGCTGAACGCCCCGCGGCTTATGACCATCATCGGGACGCCGAACTTGGGTCCCCACGAGGACAGAAATGCGTGACTTATCGCGCCGAGGCCGGTGCCGAGGATGATCGCCAGCGCTGCCTGCCACAGGTTTAGTCCCGAAAAGGCGACGGCGATGACGCCGATGAAAACGGTGGCGAACTCCAGATTGGGTGAAAGCCAAACGGGAAGAAGATCGCTGGGTTTGCCGTGTCGTTCCTTTAGGGCTATGTACTCGACGCCGCCGGGTTCGACGGTGGCGACTCGTTCGCCGTAGTCACCCTCACGGACCGGGACGTGCTTCTCGACTTCCTCACTCGTCTGCACTGGCCTTCCCCCTTAACAATTCGACCGTGTTCGTTCCGAAGTTTAGGTCTCTGATAGCCTCCTGTCGATGCTCGATTTGCTTCTGAAGGGCGCTCGCCTCCCTGGGCAGGCGGACCTTCGGGAAATTGGGATTCGGGATGGCGTGATCGCCAAGGCCGAGCCCGACGCTCGCCAGGTCCTGGACTTGGGCGGCGCCCTGGTCACCCCGGCCCTCGTCGAACCCCACATCCACCTCGATGCGGTGCTCACCGTCGGCGAACCCCGCCACAACCTTTCGGGCTCCCTGGTCGAGGGCATCGCCATCTGGGCCGAGCGCGGCAACCTGCTGAGCGTCGACGACGTCAAGCGCCGCGTCCGCACTGTGTTGCGGTGGCAGCTGGCGAACGGTGTCCAGTTCGTCCGCAGCCACGTCGACGTCTGCGACCCGGAGCTGCGCGCGGTTCGCGCGCTCACCGAGCTGCGTCAAGAGATCGGCGACCAGATGCAATTGCAGCTTGTCGCGTTTCCGCAGCAGGGCATCATGTCGTTCGACGGAGGTGAGGACCTGATGCGCCGCGCGGTCGACATGGGGGCCGACGTGGTGGGCGCCATTCCTCACTTCGAGCTGACGCGCGAGTACGGCGAGCGCTCGGTCAAGTTCGCGATGGCTCTGGCCGCTGAAAAGGGGCTCCGAGTCGACATCCACTGCGACGAGACCGACGACGACCACTCGCGCTTCGTCGAGGTGATGGCCGCCGAGACCATCCGGCTCGGGATGGGGGGCCGCGTCACTGCCAGTCACACGACAGCAATGCACTCCTACAACAACTCCTACGCCAACAAGGTGATCAACAACCTGAAGCGGGCCCAGATGCACATGATCACCAACCCGCTTGACAACGCGACGCTGCAGGGGCGCTTTGACGGCTATCCCATCCGCCGCGGCCATACCCGGTTCAAGGAGCTCCTTGCGGCAGGCGTCAACACCAGCATCGGCCACGATTCGGTGATGGATCCCTGGTACCCGCTCGGCTACGCCGACCCGCTGCAGGCAGCGTTTGTGCTCGCGCATTACGGCCAGATGTCAGGCCATGACGAGCTGACCACGCTGATCGACATGATCACCAAGAACCCGGCCAGCGCTCTGGGCCTCGAGCACTATGGGCTGGAGCCGGGATGTCGGGCCGACATCTGCGTCTTCGATGCGCCCACCGAGATGGACGCCATCAGGCTGGTCGCGCCGCGCAAGCTCGTGCTGCGCGGTGGGAAGGTGGTGGCGCGCACAGAGCCCGCCCATACCACGGTCATCTGGGACGGCCGCGAGGAGGCCGTCGACTTCCTCAAACCATCGAAGTGATCGAGATCGTTGTCGCCGACCTTCGGTTCCTCGCGCGGCTGGAGACTGAGAAGGCGCCCCAGACCAGCGCCAGGTTCCGCGCAATGCTGCCGCTGAAGACCAAGATCCTCCAGGCACGATGGAGCGGAGAAGCGGCCTGGATCCCTTTCGGCAAGCTCAACCTCGGCCTCGGCCATGAGAATCACACTAGCTACCCCGCTCCGGGCCACCTCCTGCTGTATCCGGGCGGGGTGAGCGAGACGGAGATCCTGTTTCCCTACGGCTCGACGATGTTCGCAAGCAAGGCAGGCCAGCTGGCGGGCAACCACTTCGCCACGATCTACGAGGGTATCGACCAGCTCGCCGCGCTCGGCCACCTTGTCGTGTGGAAAGGCGCGCAGGACATCACTTTCGAGGAACGCGGCGGCGCCTGATCGCCGGATGGGCCACTCATCAGCCGAGACGGCAATCGAGCGGCTCGACCTCCTGGGTGCCGTCAGCGATGAGCCGGACCGCCTTACCAGGCAGTTCGCCGGCGACGCGATGCGCAGGGCGAACACTCAGGTTGAGGCGTGGATGCGGGAGGCCGGCATGGCAGTCCGACACGACAACGTCGGCAACCTGCGCGGCAGGTATGAAGGCGCGGCGCCAGGGGGTTCTACGCTGCTCCTGGGCTCGCACCTGGACTCGGTTCGCGACGCGGGCAAATACGACGGGACGCTTGGAGTCGTGGTAGCGATCGCTGCCGTCCAGCACCTCAACGACGCCAAGAGGCGGCTGCCGTTCGCCATCGAGGTGCTCGCTTTCGCCGACGAGGAAGGGATGCGCTTCAGCTCCACGTACATCGGGAGCCGTGCGGTGGCCGGCACCTTCGACAGCGCAGACCTAGAACGGACCGACGACTCCGGCATCACCATGGCTGAGGCGATTCGTGCTTTTGGCGGCGATCCGGCCCGGTTGCGCGAGGATCGCTGGCGGGATGGAAAGCTGCTCGGTTACTGCGAGGTCCACATCGAGCAGGGGCCCGTGCTCGAGGCGCGGGACCTCCCGGTGGGCGTCGTGTCGGCGATCGCGGGGCAGGCCCGTTACCGGATCACCCTTACGGGCCAGGCGGGACACGCCGGCACCGTGCCGATGCATGTCCGCCGAGATGCTCTTGGCGCCGCGGCCGAGCTAGTGCTCGCGGTCGAGGCAGACGCCGGCTCTCATGACGGCCTGGTGGCGACCGTCGGACAGCTGACCGTTCAGCCGGGCGCAGCCAACGTGATCCCGGGCGAGGTCGTCCTTACTCTTGACATCCGCCACCCCGATGACGGCATCAGACGAGAGAGCACGCAGCACCTGCTCGAGCTGGCACAGGAGATTGCGACGCGGCGGAACATCGAGCTGGCTGTGAAACCGCTCGGCGAAAACCCCTCGGTGCCGTGCTCGCCTGGTCTCGCCGCGTTGCTGGCGAAGGCAGTGGAGGAGCTGGGTTTACCTGTGGTTCGCCTGGCCAGCGGCGCCGGACACGATGTCGTTCCGATGGCCGGGCTGACGGATGTCGGGATGCTCTTCGTCCGATGTAAGGGCGGCATCAGCCACAACCCTGCCGAGTCGGTGGAAGTCGGCGACGTCGAGGTGGCCATCGACGTGCTGGGCAGGTTTCTCGAGCTGCTCGCCAAAGCATGATCATCCACGGCGGCACTGTCGTGACTGCCCGCGGGGTCGAGAAAGCCGATATCGCCATCGCCGGCGACCAGATCATTGCAGTCGGACTGAACCTTGCCGATGACGGCGAAGAGATCGACGCGTCCGGCCTTCACGTGTTCCCCGGCGGCATCGACTCGCACGTTCACTTCAACGAGCCTGGCCGCACCGAGTGGGAGGACATCGCACACGGGTCGGCGGCGCTTGCCGCCGGCGGCTACACGAGCTTCATCGACATGCCGCTTAACAACCTTCCCGTGACGACCGACGTCGCGGCTTTCGACCTGAAGCTCGAAGCGATGAAGCGCTCGTCGAAGGTCGACTTCGGACTGTGGGGCGGGCTGGTGCCAGGCAACCTCGACCAGCTGGAGCCGCTGGTCCGGCGCGGGGTAATGGGCTTCAAGGCCTTCATGTGCCCGAGCGGGATCGACGAGTTTCCTGCCAGCGACCGCGGCACGCTCCGCGAGGGGATGAAGCGCATCGCGGCGCTGGGCTCGATCCTCCTGGTCCACGCGGAGGATCCGGCGCGCCTACTCGAGCCCAATGGGAACGGGGCGCTCGACTTCATCCGCTCGCGGCCGCCCGAGGCCGAAGGGTCGGCGATCGCTCAGGCGATCGAGCTGGCCACGGCGACAGGGTGCCGGCTGCACGTGGTCCACGTCAGCACCGCCAACGGCATGAATCTGATTCGCGAGGCTCAACAAAACGGATTCGACGTCAGCGGCGAGACGTGCCCTCACTACCTTCTGTATGTCGAAGATGACCTCCAGCGGATTGGAGGAGTCGCCAAATGCGCCCCGCCATTTCGGACCGCCGCGGATCGCGAGGCACTCTGGACTGCGCCGATGGTCGTGTCGGACCACTCGCCGAGCACCCTCGACCTCAAACAGGGCGGCGACTTCGTGAAGATCTGGGGAGGCATCTCCGGCTGCCAGTCGACGCGGCAGCTGTTGCTGGCCCAAAACCGCCTCGACCTCGAGGACGTGGCAGCGGTGACTGCGACCAACATCGCACGCCGCTTTGGCCTGGATGGCAAAGGCGACATCGCCGCCGCATACGACGCCGACCTGTGGTTGGTGGACCTGGACGAGCGAAGCGCCGTGCAGGCGAGCGACCTGCTCTACCGCAATCCATTCAGCCCGCACGAGGGCCAGCCCATCCGGGGCCGCACGGCGCGCACGTTGGTTCGCGGCGAGACCGTCTTCGTCGATGACAAGCCCGCGACCACTCAGATCGGGCGCTTGCTCAGACCTTCGAGAGGCGACGGCCCGCGGCGCTGACCTCGCGCGCGACCTCGTCCTCGTCCGCGGTGAGGAGCAGGCCCTCGCGTACAACCACCTTTCCGTTTACCACGACAGCCTCGGCGCGGGCCGGCGGGGCAAGCGCCAGGCCGGCGAGCAGGTCGCGGACGCCGGCGTGGGCAAGGTCGTCCACTCGAAAGAACGCGACGTCGGCGCACTTTCCGACCTCGAGCGTCCCGCAATCGTCGCGGCCGAGGCATGCGGCTCCTCCGGCGGTCGCCAGGCGCCATGCGGCCCGGGTGTCGAGCGCGGTCGGCGCATCGGCGCGGCCCTGCATTGCGGCTCGCGACCGCGCCAGGAAGAGCGCCTGGTGCACCTCCATCGCGAGGTTCGAGTCCTCGTTGCTCGCCGACCCGTCGACCCCAAGGCCGACGCGCGCCCCGGCGCGCACGAGATCCTCGACACGGCAGGCGCCGGCGCCCAGGCGCATGTTGCTCGACGGACAGTGGGCGATACCGGTCTTGGACTCCGCCACGCGATCGACCTCTGCGTCGCTGAGATGGATTCCGTGCGCGTACCAGACGTCGTCTCCGGTCCAACCGAGGTCCTCCATCAGCTCCATCGGCCTGCGTCCGAAGCGCTCTATGCAGAATTGCTCCTCGTCAAGCGTCTCCGCGAGATGGGTATGAAGGCGGACGCCGTGCTTGCGAGCCAGCTGCGCCGAGTCACGCATCAGCTGAGGCGTTACGGAGAACGGTGAGCACGGCGCCACTGCCACCCTGCACATCGAGCCGGCGCTGGGATCGTGGAAGCGCGCGATGGTCTCCTCGGTGTCGCTGAGGATGAAGTCCTCGTCCTCCACCACCTCGTCGGGCGGGAGACCGCCTTTCGAAACACCCAGCGACATCGAGCCGCGGCACGGTTGGAAGCGCAGGCCGAGATCTGAAGCGCAGGCGACGAGAGTTTCGAATATGTCGCGCCGGCCCGACGGAAACACATAGTGGTGGTCGCTCGAGAGCGTGCACCCTGACAACAGCAACTTCGCCATCGCGGCCCTTGCCGCGGCCCGAACGGTATCGGCGTCGATCCTGGCCCACACCGGGTAGAGGGCGCGCAGCCACTCGAACAGCGTTCCATCGGGCGCGTAGCCGCGGGTCGCCCATTGGTACATGTGGTCGTGAGCGTTGACGAGGCCTGGCACCGCGACGCAGTTGTCGAAGCGCAGCGTTTCGTCAGCCTGCGGAGGCGTGCCAGACCCCACCTCGGCAATCAAACCGTCGCGCGCGAGCACCCAGCCGCTCTCGAGCTCGGCGCTGCCTGTGAAAAGCAGCCCCGCCCGCATGAGAAGGGTGGTCAACCGAGTTCGACGATGTCGTGGGGACGGACTGGCACGCGCGTGATCGGCCGCCCGGTGGCGGCGCGGATGGCGGCGACGATCGCGGGCCCCGACGAGATCGTGGGCGGCTCGCCGACCCCCTTGAGACCGTACGGCGAGTGCGGGTCGCCAAGCTCAAGAATCTGCATGCGTAGCGGCGGCATGTCGAGGATGGTCGGCAGCAGGTAGTCGGTGAAGGAGGCGTTGCGGATGACCCCATCCTTGACCTGGATCTCCTCCATGACTGCAAGGCCGAGACCCTGGGCCGCCCCGCCCTCGAGCTGGCCCTCCACCGCTTGCGGGTTGATCGCCTTGCCCACGTCCTGCGCTGTCGCCAGCTCGACAACCTTGATGAGCCCCAGCTCGGTGTCGACGTCGACGACGGCTCGGTGGGCTGCGAATGCGTATTGAAGGTGGGCATTGGCCTGGCCGGTCTCAGGGTCGAGGCGGAAGGTGCGCCGGGGCCTGAACTCGCGAGCCTCCTCGATCACCTCCTCCCCCAACAGAGTCGCGAGGAGTATGACCACCGCGCCTTCGGCGGAAACCACCGCGTCGTGCTCAAGCCTCACTCCGGCGGCGCCTGGCTTTCCGCCGAGCTCCGACTGGGCAAGCCCGAGGACTCGCTCCCGGACCGCCTCGCACGCCGCTTTGACCGCGCCGCCGGTGATGTACGTCTGGCGGGACGCGGATGAGGAACCCGCCGAGCCGACGGCGGTGTCGGCATCGAGCACGACGACGTCACTCACGCCAAGCTCGGTGCCAGCGATCTGCGCCTGCACGGTGACCAGGCCCTGGCCGACCTCGGCGCTCGCGGTATGCACCTCGACCCGCGGCCTGCCTTCGACGACCGACAGCCTTACCCTCGCGGTCGAGTAGTCGTCGAAGCCTTCCGAATAGCCGACGTTCTTGAAGCCCACCGCATAGCCGACCCCTCTGCGAACCCCCTCGCCATGCGTCGTGTTGGACACGCCGCCTGGCATCTCGGTCAGGTCGACTGCGCTTGTCGCGAGGGCGGGCGGAAGCGGGACATCCCTGATCCGCTCCAGAAGCTCGGCCACCGGGACCGGCCCCTCGATCACCTGTCCTGTGACCATGCTGCTGCCTGTTTTGAGCGCGTTACGAATGCGAAGGTCGAGTGGGTCCATCCCAAGCGCGAGTGCGAGCTTGTCCATCTGGGCCTCGTGCGCGTAGCAGTTCTGCACCGAGCCGAACCCTCGCATCGCGCCGCACGGTGGGTTGTTGGTGTAGACGACCCAGCCGTCGATGGTTGCGTTCGGGCACTCGTACGGACCAAGGGCAAAGCAGCTTGCGTTGGCGATCACCGCGGTCGAGCTGGAGGCGTAGGCGCCGCCATCGAGGAGGATCCTCGCCTTGACGTAGACGAGCTTGCCCTCACGAGTCGCGCCGTGCTCGTAATGCAGCCGGCCCGGGTGCCTATGGACGTGGCCGACGAACGACTCGGGGCGCGAGTACGAGATCTTCACCGGCCGCCCTGTCCTCAGAGCGAGCATGCACGCGTGTGCTTGCATCGAAAGGTCTTCGCGCGCGCCAAAGGCGCCGCCAACCCCGGCGAGGGTGATGCGCACCTTGTCAGGCGGCAGCGCAAGGCATTCCGCAAGCTGGTCGCGGTCGACGTGAAGCCATTGAGTCGCGACGTAGAGGTCGACCCCGCCCTCGCCGTCCGGTATCGCCAGACCTGACTCGGGGCCAAGAGGAGCCTGGTCCTGCATGCCGATCTCGTATTCGCCAGCCACCACCACTTCCGCGCGGGCGGTCTGATCGCCATGCCGGATCTTGACCTGGCGCGTGACGTTGCCTCCCGGATGCAGCCGCGGGGCGTCCGGCGTCAGGGCAACCTCCGGGTCGGTCAGGGGGACGAGCACCTGGTAGTCGACGTGCACCTTGTGAGCCGCGCGCCGAGCCTGCTCTGGGTGGTCCGCGGCGACCAGGGCGACAGCCTCGCCCCAGTACCTGACGACGTCGGCAGCCAGCACAGGCTGGTCGAGTATCTCGAGGCCGTAAACCTTGCGACCAGGCACGTCCTCGTGAGTCAACACCGAGCGTACGCCCGGCGAAGCGAGGGCCTCTGACACGTCGATGGACACGATGCGCGCGTAGGGGTGCGGGCTCCGGACGGTGGCGCCCCAGAGCATTCCATCCACCCGAAGGTCTGACGAGTAAGGAAAGTCGCCCTTGACCTTGAGCACGGCGTCGGGGCGCGTGACCGATTCTCCGACGCGGCCGGTGACGACCGCATGGGACCCAAGCCGCGGCCGGACCGTCATCTGGCGGTCCTGTGCGCCACCGCCATGCGGCGCGAGGCGAGGTGGACTGCGTCGATGATCTTGGCGTAGCCGGTGCAGCGACAGATGTTGCCTGCGAGCGCCTCGCGAATCTCGGTGAGCGTCGGTTCCTGAACCCGAGTCAGCAGGTCGTGGGTCGCGACGATGAGGCCTGGCGTGCAGAAGCCGCATTGCACCGCACCGGCCTCGACGAAAGCCTGTTGAACCGGGTGCAGGACATCTCCCTCCAGCAATCCTTCGACTGTCACGATCTCCCGTCCTTCGGCCTGGCCGCCAAGGACGAGGCAAGCGCAGACCAGCGCGCCGTCCAGGTAGACCGAGCACGATCCGCATTCGCCCTGCTCGCAGGCGTTCTTCGAGCCCGGAAGCTCCATCCTGTCGCGCAGGACCGAGAGGAGGCTCTCGCCCTCCCAGACGTCATCGGCGGTGCGCGCACGGCCGTTGACTTTGCAGCTGATCTTCAAGCCGAGGCCCTCGTCGTGTAGTCGTTCCACGCCCAAACGAAGCTGCGCCGCGCCATTACTGAAAGTGCGTGACGGCGGTAGGCGGCAGTGCCCCGCACGTCGTCGATTGGTCGTGCGGCTGCAGCCACCAGCTCGCCGAAGCGTGCAAGCGCTTTGGGTTCTGCCGCCTTCGGCTTCTCCCACATCCCTTTCTCGTCAAGCACGCCTTCGAGGAACTTCTCAGCCTCGCCGGCGACGACAGGAGTCGGCGCGGCGGAGCCGATGCCGGTGCCGATATGCCTGCGTTCGGGATCCAGTGAGATTGCGAAGGAGCAGACCGCGATCACCATTGCGTTGCGCGTGCCCACCTTGGAGAACTGCTGAGGCCCCTTCGCCGGCTCGACCAGGAAGGCAGCGATGAGCTCGTCCTTCTTCATCGCGTTGAGCTTTGGACCGGTGAAGAACTCGCGCGCCGAAAGCCGCCGGCTCCCAGACGTTGAGGCCAGTTCGACCACCGCGCCCGATGCAAGCAGCGGTGGGTGGGCGTCACCTGCAGGCGACGAGGAGCCAAGGTTGCCGCCCACAGTGCCTCGGTTCCTGATCTGGGGCGAGCCCACAGTGCGCGAGGCCATGGCAAGGCCGGGCAGCCGATCGCCGAGCTCGACGATGATCCGCGCATAGGTGACGCCGGCTCCGATCCGGAGGAGCTCACCCTCCATTCCCCACTCGGTGAGCTCGCCAACGCGAGTGAGGTCGATGATCGACGCCGGCCGGTGGCGGTCGAGGTTGATCTCGACCATCACATCGGTGCCGCCTGCGATCGGCATCGCCTCCGGGTGGGCCGACTTCATCTGCAGGGCTTCAGCCCAGGTTGTCG
The DNA here is from genome assembly GCA_036844615.1 of Candidatus Dormiibacterota bacterium. Classification (GTDB taxonomy): domain Bacteria; phylum Chloroflexota; class Dormibacteria; order Dormibacterales; family Dormibacteraceae; genus Palsa-872. The sequence continues at coordinate 10,856 of DAIUFK010000007.1, forward strand.
GCTGGAGGAACTCCATCACCAGGCGGCATCGGCAGGGGCGTCGTCACGCGTCACGGTCCCCTCGATGAGCCCGTACGGCCGGTCAGATGCGTGGAAGACCTCGTTCTTGTTGTCGAGCCCGAACGGCGACAGGTCGACCACGAAGTGGTGCTTGTTCTGCATCGAAAGCCGGATCTCGGCGATCTCGGGCCTGGCCTTAAGAGCAGATTCGCCCATCAGATAGAGGGTCTGCTGCAGGGCAAGGCTGTGCTTGGCAGCGAAAGTTTCGATCAGGGCGCCGCGCGTTGCGGCGAACGCGTCACCAAAATCCACGTTCTCAGTCGCGTAGCGCCAGCGCGCGACGACCGCTGTCGCGAGCACGCGGTCGTGGGTCTCTTCGAGGGTCGTGTAGCGATCGCGCGGATAGCCGAAGAACTCCGAGCCGGTGGACTTGAGCAGAACCATGTCGCTGACGCCTGCCACCACCCATGTGTGATCGCGCGTGCAGGTCACTGTGGCAAGGCGCTTTTCAGATCCCGCCCGAATGAAGGAGTGGGGATGCGGCTTTCCGCCGACCTCGATGCGCGCCCATGGATACTCCTCGACCGAGACGCGCGCCCTGTGCACGGTTGGGAAGTCGTGAGCGAAGTGGCGCGCCAACCGGATGGCGAACTGCTCGATCTCGCCAACGCCCTCCTCCCTGGCGAACGCATAGACGGTGTTCTTCTGGGTATCGGTGGCCACGATGTTGCTGTTGTCGCCTGCCAGGTGGCTGGCGGCGAAATCGCCCGCTAGGGCGACGCTGACGCTGATGTCCTTGATCTCGTGAACCGAACCGTCTTGACCGCCCTTGGTCACACGAACCATGTGCGTCTCGGCTTTCCCGTACTGGTTCTCGCCAAGCCGGATCGTCATCGGCTCACGTCCCTTTATAGGTGGCGTACCCGAAGGGGCTCAGCAGAAGGGGTATGTGGAAATGCTCGCGCGAGTTCGCGACTGCGAACACGATCGCAATCTCCGGGTAGAACTCGGTGGTGCCCTGCTCCTGGAAGTACTGGGCCGTGTCGAAATCCAGCCTGTACTCGCCAAAGGCGATGCCACCTTCTGCCAACTCCCGGATGCGGCCGTCCGCATCGGTCACGCCACGGCCGACAACAGTCCAGCGCCTGTCAGTCCCTCGATGGCTCAGGGTGACGGGCACGCCTTTGGCGGGGCGGCCGCGCGAGGTGTCGAGCACGTGAGTCGAGACGCTCACCCGTGCAGCATGCTCCCCAGCCGGAGTCTGGTGATCTTGCGCTGCTCCTCAGCGGCCACCTTGACCTCCAACTCAGGGTCGTTGCTCATTCGCGAGTGCAACGCCGACAGGGCGTCCTTGGCGGTGCGGCCCGCGGCCGAGAAAAGGAACACGTGGCCGAAATGAGCCTCGTAGCGGCGGTTCTCCTGGGCCAGCAATGCAAGCGTCTCATCGCCCGCCTGCACGATCCCACTCTGCTCCGTCTCCGATTGCTGCGGTGCGTGGCCGCCGCTCTCGCCAAGCCTCGGGTGGGCGGCGAAAGCCTCCAGCCAATCGGAGGGGTCGAGGTCGCTCCACACCTTGTCGGCGGCCTCCATCAGCGCTGAAAGGTGGGTGAATGGGCGCTGCGCGGCAACGGCGGAAGCCCATGCAGGCGAGCCGCAGCAGCGGAGGAGACGGGCCTCGGCCTCGTCTCGTGGCAGAGCGTTGAACCAGGCGAGCGTCTCACTCAATCCCCAGTGGCACCAGCTCGAACCGAGCCACGTCGACCAGCCCGCGGTCGGTGATTTTGAGCTCGGGAATGACCGAGAGCGCGAGGAAGCTCAGCGTCATGAAAGGAGCGCTCATGGTCACACCGAGCCCCGCCAGCCTGAGCTCCATCGAGCGCAATCGCTCGTACACCTCGGCGAGGGGCCGATCGCTCATTAGGCCGGCGACGGGTAGGGGAAGCTCCTCGACCACCTTGCCGCCTTCGGCGATGACGATGCCGCCACCAATCTCGGCCAACCTGCAGGCGCAGGCCGCCATGTCGGCATCATCGACGCCGAGCACCACGACGTTGTGCGCATCGTGCGCGACGGTCGAGGCGAAAGCACCGCGCTTCAACCCGAGGTTGGTGGCAAAGCCGAGGCCGATCCTGCCCGTGGCATGGTGGCGTTCGATGACTGCGATCTTGGCAAGGTCCCGGGCCGGTTCGGCGACGAGGGCGCCGTCACGAGCAGTCGGTTCGACCACATCGATACCCGTCAGTAGCTGCGCAGGAATCAAGCGCATGACACGGACGCGCTTCGGGCCGGCGGGAATGTGAAAAGACGCTGGCGTGACCGGCGCCATGTGCATCGTCTGGCGCACCCACTCGGGCACGTCGACCTTCCCGAATCGTGGCGCGGCACCACGCTTCAGCACTTGCCGTGGGTTGAAAGAGCGAAGGTCGTCAAGCACCAGGATGTCCGCCTGGTAGCCGGGAGCGATTGCCCCGAGATGCCATAAGCGGTGACAGCTGGCGGCATTGATAGTCGCCATCACCACAGCGTCCTCTGGGCTCACGCCCTCCTCCACCGCCACGCGAACCATCTGGTTGATGTGCCCTTCCTCGACGATGAAGCCAGGCTCGCGATCGTCGGTGCAGAAGGTGCAGTGATCGGTGCCAAATCGCTTGACGAGAGGGAGCAGGTCACGCAGGTTGCGGGCGATCGAGGCCTCACGCAGCATCACCCACATGCCTAGGCGCCGCTTCTCCAGCGCCTCTTCGTATGTGGTGGCCTCATGGTCGGACCGGATGCCTGCGGCGATATAGGCGTTGAGGGCGGGGCCTCGCACGCCTGGCGCGTGACCATCGACGTGATCGGTCAATCCTGTCGTCAGCTTGGCCATCTCAGCCGCGTCGCCTGCTATCACGCCTGGGAAGTTCATCATCTCCGCCACCCCGATCACCCGTTCCCTGCGCAGGAGCCCCTCGATGTCAGCGATGGTGAAGGGTTGCAACGGTGACTCGAAATTCGAAGCGGGCACGCATGAAGACGCCATCACGTAGACGTCCAACGGCAGGTCGGCGCAAGAGTCGAGGAGCCAGTGGATGCCATCAGGGCCAAGCACGTTGGCGATCTCGTGGGGGTCGGCGACGACTGTCGTCGTGCCGTGCGCCAGGACTGCGCGGGCGAACTCGTCGACTGTGAGCTTCGACGATTCGATGTGCATGTGGGCGTCGATGAAACCTGGCACCAGGTAGGCGCCGTCGACGTCAGTCCGCTCGCGTCCCTCGTACCGCCCGAGACCGACGACGTGGCCGTCCTGAATGGCGACATCGACGTCGAGCCATTCCTTGGTGAACACAGAAAGCACCCGACCGCCCGCCAGCACGAGGTCGGCCGGCTCGTCACCCCTCGCGACTGCCATCCACTTCGCGTCGATGAGGGCAAGAATAGTGCAGCGGCTCTGTAAAAAATTGGCAGGCGCGGAAGGATTCGAACCCTCGGCCCTCGGTTTTGGAGACCGATGCTCTGACCAGGCTGAGCTACGCGCCTACTGCGGAGCGCAAATTTTACCCCACCCCCCAACTAGCATCCATTTGTGGCGGATCTGCCGGTTCTGATCGTGGGCGACGTGCACGGCGACCTCGAGCGCCTCTTCCAGGCCCTGAAGCCCTATCCGGCGGCCGAATGGCACACCGTCTTTCTCGGTGACCTCGTCGATTACGGGATGTTCGGCGTCGGCGCGCTGCGATACGCGCGCGACCGCCTGAACTCCAGCGTGCTTCTGGGCAACCACGAGGTCGCCATGCTGTGGGCCTTGCGGGACCCGACCAGGATCGGTTGGTGGATGTCCGTCGGCGGCCAGCGCCATGACCTCGACGAGCTGGCGCGCGATGCGCCTCTCCAGGAGTGGATGCGCGACCGCCCCGCGCTCATGAAGCTTGGCGATGACACGCTGGCTCAACACTGCGGAAACGATGCATATGGGTCTCTTATCGAGATTGAAGAGCCCCGCCCCGTCGACACGATCAACTCGCGCGTTCGCGATCTGCTCGGTGACCAGGGAGAGGCCAGATTATGGGATTTGCTCAGCGGACCCAACATCTTTGAAGGTCAGCCGATGCGCCTCAATCGCTGGCTCGAGATCACCGATGGCCGAAGGGTGGTCTTCGGTCACAAGCCCCATCGAGGCCCGGTTCCACGCAGCTCGAATGAGGGCCGCGCCATCAACTTCGACGGCGGCTTCAGCCGCTCGCATCGCAAATATCGACGCGCATCGCCGATGAGCGCCACCGTCGCTCCTTTGGCCCGGTAAGCTTTACGTTGCATGCCTGAGGTCCTGACCCAGACCCCGCCGGCGCGAGTGGAAAGTACTGGTAAGGCCATGATCACGTCGGCGCAGATCGCGCGCCGCGTCCACGCGATGGGCCGCCAGATCTCCAAGGTCTACTCCGACATCGACACTCCGCTGGTGCTTGTAGTCATCCTCAAAGGCGCCACTGTCTTCGCGGCCGACCTGCTGCGCAGCCTCAGCATCCCTGCCGAGCTCGAGTTCGTGCGCGCCGCGAGCTACGGGTCGGGGACCACTCGCGGCGATCTGCGGCTCGCCCACATGATCGATGGCTCCCTAATCGACAGGCACGTGCTCCTCGTCGAGGACATCGTCGACTCCGGACACACCGCGTCAGCCATCACCCGGCGCGTGCGGCGCATGAAGCCCTCATCGCTCAAGCTGGCAGCCTTGCTCGATAGGCCGGCCCGCCGCGCAGTGCCGGTGACCATCGACTTCAAGGGCTTCGTCATCCCCGACCGCTTCGTGATCGGCTACGGCCTTGACTACGCCGGCCTGTACAGGGAGCTACCCGGAATCTATTCGCTGGGCTAGCAAAACTCCCTTCCCCGCCCGCGCAGGGGGGTGTGCCGGGAGCTGGCTCCGCCAGGCCCGGCACCCCGAGGGGGGACGTCCCCCCTCAGACGGAAGGGATGGGGATGAGGACGCCCATCGCGTCGTTTCTCTACGCGGGTCGGTCCGGCGCTAGCCGGACCGCTTTACGCCGCCGCAGCAGGGCGGCAGACTTTGCACGGGCGGAAGCCGGCCGCTCGCGCGCTTGCCTCGTCGTGGAGCCAGACGATGTTCTTCTCCAGCGCGTGCCGGCCCGTGTGACAGGTCGGGTAGCAGAAGATCTTGGTCGTCTTCACGCCCTGGTAGCGCACGCCGGCGCGCGCCAGCTCCTGCAGCCGGTTCACGCGGACGCCCTCCATCGTGAGGATCGCCTTCTTGGCCTCAGGGCCACCCCCTCCGTAGTTCCCGATCTCCCCATCCGTCCGCACGACGCGGTGGCAGGGGATGAAGTAAGGGATCGGGTTGTTGGCAAGCGCTGTGCCGACTGCCCTCACCGCCGCCGGGCGGCGGATCTCGCGAGCCACCCACCCGTAAGGACGCACCTCACCGCGAGGGATCTGGTAGGTCTTGCGAAGGACCGCCTGCTCGAACTCGGTGAGCCCTCTAAGGTCGAAGCGCAGGCGGCGCTTGCCGCTGAGCTCGTCCTCGATCTTGGCGGCGAGGTCGGCGGGGGCCACCGCCGCCACCAACGGCCTGCCCACGTCGTGACGAAACCACTCCTCGAACTCGGCGGCCGACGCAGAGCGCGCAGCGGCTGAAACCCCGAAGCGATTCCAGGCGACGTACACCGCGCCGAGCACCGTGTCGAAACGGGCGTACGAATCCGCCATCCCAACCTCGATCAGGACGCGCTCCGCGAATCCGGCAGGGGCCTTTAGCGAACCCAGCCTCTTCAGGTCAGTCATCAGCGCGGTCATGGTCCTCTCCTCTTAGTAGTTTCAACCCGCGATGCACGTTGGACTTCACGGTCCCGACCGGCTGGCCCAACGCCTCCGCCACCTCTTCGTATGTCAGTTCGTGCACGTGCCGCAGCACGACAGCTTCGCGGTAGCGAAGCGGCAGTACTGCGAGGCGGCACGCGAGGTCGTCCATCTCGGCGCGCTGGAGAGTCGCCGACTCCGGCCCCATCGAGTGGTCTGGTTCGCTGCCGTTCAGCTCGGCGGTTCGCGGTTTGGCACCCCTAGCGCGATTCCTCACCACGTTGATTGCGATGCGATGCAGCCATGGCTTCTGCTTGAGCTCGCGAATCCGCTCGGGCGAGTAGGTGCCAAGGGCTCGGTACGCGCGCATGAAAGTGTCCTGCGCGACCTCCTCCGCATCATGCCGGTTGCCGGTGAGCGCGAAGCCGACCGCGAACACCTTGTGCTGGTGCTCGCGCACCATCCTCTCGAATAGCCCCTCTAAGCCTTCCATCACTCCCTAAAACACAGTGTCAAGCTGAACAGTTGCAACGCCCCGGGAAGCATCATGCGGCGGCAGGTGAAATACCGCAGCCGCCAATCACCCCGCTGGTGGCTCAGGCTCCTTAAGGCTCGGTTCGTAGCCTCGGCACCGCAGCACGGGCAGGGGTGGGTAGCGCGGAAAGGAAGCGTCCGTCCGCGACAGCTCGCACATCCAGAAGGTGCTTCGCGGCGCGGTCACCGTTCGCGAGTGCTTGCAGGATTTGCAAAGCCCGGGGTCGACCAACCGCGCGCCCTCAGATCGACGCCAGGGCGGTCAGCAGCCTCTGGAACGAGCTCGCGACGCCGTAGCGCTTGCCCAGCGCCCCGACCTGCGCCGGATCCTCCGGGTAGCGGTCTCGCCTGCCGGTCGGGACCTCGATATCGAGGTTCGTGACAGGGGGCACTATGCGGCTCGCCTTTTCCAGGTAGTCCGCGTCGGCCGTGCGGAAGATGCCTGCCTCGAGCATCGCGCCCACCGACCCATACCGGCGCACCAGGTCTGCCGCCTTCTTGGCGCCGATGCCCGCAATGCCCGGCAGGCCGTCGGAAGGATCGCCTCGCAGGATCGCAAAGTCCGCGTACGCGCGCCCGGGGATCGAATAACGGCGCTCGACCTCGGCCTCGTCGACCTCCGCCAAGCCTGTTTTTTCGGGGTACAGGACGATGATCTCGCGGTCGCGAACGAGCGTGAACAAATCGCGATCCCCGCTGTAGATCTCGATGGGAGTTTCGACGCGCACCGCCAGCGAGGCGATGACATCCTCGGCTTCGTACCCGCTCACGCCCAGTGCATCGATCCCGACTGCCGCGAGACACTCCATGACCACGGGCATCTGCGGCTCGAGGTCGGGCGGCACAGGCTCAGCGGTGCGGTGCTCCTTGTAGCTGGGGAGCAGCTCGACTCGCCAATCCGGGCGCCAGTCTTCATCGGTCGCCAGCGCCAGGCGTTTCGGTTTGCGTTCGGTGATCAGGCGGGCGAGGGTTTCGAGCGTTCCCCTTACGGCGTTGACAAGGGTCCCGTCGGGGGCCCGGGTGGTCTGGGGCACGCCGTAGAAAGCCCGAAAGATGAGGCTCGACCCGTCGACCAACAGCCATTCCGGCAAAGTTGCCTGATCCTACTCGCACTTCGAAGGCCATTAGGATGGCCGTGGTTTGAGAACCTTTCGGGTGCTCGCCGCGACGCTTGCGGCGCTGACGCTGTTCGCCTGCTCCACTTCTCGCAGCCCAGTGGCGTCAGGCACGCGTCTCACATCCCCGAGCCCAAACCCCGCCGACTCCAAGGCCGCCGACCTCCGAACCCGACTGGATCTGCTCCTCGGCGAGCACGTGATGGTCATCGCCAAGGAGTCGTCGGCCGCACACAGGGCAGACGAGTTCGCCGGGTACCTGCACCTACTTACCACCAACGGTAGCGACCTCACCGACCTCATGCGCTCGGCTCTTGGCGGGACGGCGGCAGCGCGCTTTGACACCATCTGGAGCGCGCAGAACGACTATCTCGTGCACTACACGATCGGGCTTGTCGCTCACGACAAGAGCAAGTCCGACGCCGCCACCGCGAGCCTTGTCAATGGGTTCGTGCCTCAGTTCTCGCAGTTCGCGGCCGATACCGCCCAGATCCCGCTCGGCCCCATCGCGCAGCTCGTGATGCAGCACGCGCTGCAGACCAAGGCGGTGATCGACGATCAGGTCGCTCAGAGGTATCCCAGGATGTATGCCGACCTTCACATCGCATACGGGCAGGCTGCTCTGATCGGGGATGCTCTCGCGCCCAGGATCGCCAAGGAGTTCCCCGACAAGTTTCCAGGCAACGCATCCAGCAAGGCAGTTGACCTGCGCGTCTCGGTCAACACCCTGCTCCAGGAGCACGCATACCTTTCGACGATGGCGACAAGCGCGGCGGTCCGCGGCCGCTCTGCGGAGCAGGTCGCAGCCGTGGGTGGGCTGACTGACAACACCAACACCTTCGCGACGCTGCTCAAAGACCTTTTCGGATCATCGGCCGCGATCCAGTTCGACCAGATCTGGCCGGCCAAGAACGCAGCGGTGATCGCCTACGCGACGGCGTCCGCAGGCGCGGCAAGGCAAAGGGCGCTGAGCCAGCTGACTGACGTTTTCGTCCCGCGCTTTTCCGGGTTCGTCCAGTCATGGACCGGGCTGTCGGCGTTCACCCCGGCCGTCGACTCGCAGGTCCAGGGGACGATTGCGGTGATCGACGACCAGCGGTCGAAGTCTCTCGCCGGGGTCGCCGCTGACGACAGGTCAGCCGAGGCTTCGATGGAGCTGGAGGCCGACCTCATTGCCGCCGGGGCGATCGCCAAACTCCCCAAACGCTTCAATTAGGAGCCGTCAGTCCAGCGCTGAGGCGATGATCTCCAGGCCGGTGGCGGCATCTTCCGGATCGACCACGAGCGGAGGGCAGATGCGGACCGCCCTGGCTCCCGCGGTCAGGAGCAGCAACCCTCGTTCGAAAGCGTTCTGGACCAGCTGAGCCGCCTGCTCCGCGGTCTTCAGCTCCAGCGCCACCATCAATCCGACCCCGCGGACGTCGGTCACCTGGGGGTGCGTTTGCGCGATCTCTCGCAGCCCGTCCTGCAGCTGGGCCCCGACCCGAGTCGCGTTTTCCATCAGGCCCTCCTCAAGGAGGTCGAGAGTGACCAGCCCGGCGGCGCAAGCCAGCGGATTGCCGCCGAAGGTGCTCCCGTGCGAGCCTGGCGGCCAGCTCATCTGCTCGGCCCGCGCGATGAAAGCGCCAAGCGGCAGTCCCGAGGCAATGCCCTTCGCCAGGCAGACGATGTCAGGCTCGACGTCCCAATGCTCGACGGCGAGCAGCTTGCCGGTACGGCCCATCCCGGACTGGACCTCATCCGCCACGAGCAGGATCCCATGCTTGAGCGTCAGCTCGCGCAGCCTGGGCAGGAAATCGTCGGGCGGCACCAGGTACCCGCCCTCACCCTGGATCGGCTCGACGAACACCGCGGCCACGCTATCGGCAGGGGCGACGGTGTTGAAAAGCTCCTCGAGCCGCGCGATGGTGTCGTCGGTCGTCACTCCGCGCGAGGTTGACGGGAAGGGCGCGTGAAAGACCGAGGACAAAAGAGGCGCAAACCGGCGGCGCTGGCTGGCCTTGGAGGCGGTCAGCGACAGGGCGCCGAACGTCCTGCCGTGGAACCCTCCGATGAACGCTATGTAGCTTGGGCGGCCGGTGGCATACCGGGCGAGCTTCATGGCGCCCTCGATCGCCTCCGCGCCGGAGTTGGTGAAGAACACCTTCGCCGGCGTGCCGGGCAGGATCTTCGCCTCCAGGCGCTCGGCGAGCTCGATCTCGGAGCGGTAGTAGAAGTCGGTTCCTGACATGTGCAGGAAGCGCCTGGCCTGTTCCTCGATGGCGGCGACGACCCTGGGGTGGGAGTGGCCGGTGGTGACTACCGCTATGCCTGCTGTGAAGTCGAGGAAGCTATTGCCGTCAACGTCGGTGACCCAGCAACCCTCCCCACTCTCCATCACGAAGGGATACGCCCGGGTGAAGCTTGGCGACATGGCCCTGGCGTCTCGGGCGATGAGCTCCGCCGCCTTGGGGCCGGGCAGCGCCGTCTTCATTTGGGGCCGACGTGCGGTCTTCACGAAGGGTGCAAGGCGGTCGAGTGATTCATCCCGCCGAAGGTATCAGACCGCGCGGGGGGCGGCCCCGGGACACCCCAGTTGTGGTCCAATTGGGCCTTGGCAAGGGGGACCAGCACCTTCAGCATCCGGCCGGCAACCCGTGATGACCTGAAGGCGATAGTCGGGATCTACAACTGGGCGGTGAACCAGACCTTCGCCACCATCGACTCAGAGCCCCTCGGCACCGAGGAGGCTGCAGCCTGGTGGGAGGCGCACGGAAAACGGTCAAAGCTGCTAGTCTCCACCGACGACGGCGGGGTGATCGGTTGGGCGCGCCTGTTTCCATGGAACCAGCGCGGTTTCGACATCGTGGAGGATCTCGTTTACGTAGATCCTGTCCACCAGGGGGAAGGTATCGGTAGGGCACTGCTTGCGGAGCTCATCAAGGAGGCGCGTGGCCTCGGCTATCGCACGATCGTGGCGACGATAGCCACCGACAACCGGGCAGGTCTCCAGCTGCACTCGAAGCTTGGCTTCGAGGTCGTCGGCACGATACGCGACGCAGCTCACAAGTTCGACAGGTGGATGGACATCACCCTGGTCCAGCTTGCGCTGGAAGCGGGGAGCTGACCTCCGGAGATGCCACTTCACAAGATCAACGGCCAGTGGATCCACTATGAAGACACGGGCGGCGACGCGATGCCTGTCGTCCTGGCCCACGGCCTGCTCATGGACGGCGAGATGTTCGCTCCTCAGCTCGCGCTCCAGAGCCCTGACTGCAGGATCGTCACGTGGGATGCGCGCGGCCACGGCGAGACCGAGAACACCGATGACCCGTTCACTTACTGGGACCTGGCCGACGACCTGACAGGGTTGCTCGACCACCTCGGCATCCGGAAGGCGGTCATCGGCGGCATGAGCCAGGGCGGCTTCATCGCCCTCCGTTTCGCCCTTCAGCACCCCGAGCGCGTGTCGGCCCTGATCCTGCTCGGCACCCAGGCCGGGAGCGAGGATCCGGTCAAGGTTGCGACCTACAGGACGATGCTGGACGTGTGGGAGACCGACGGGCTCAACGACCAGCTGGCGGAGACGATTGCGGCGATCATGCTGGGCAACGATTGGCCGGGTCGCCAAGCCTGGATCACCAAGTGGCGCCAGAAGCCGCGCTCGCTCCTGCGCCAGGCGTTCGAAGCGCTGGCCGGACGAGACGACATCCACGACAGGCTCGGCGAGATCAAGGCGCCCACACTGGTCATCCACGGCACCGCCGATGCGGCGATCGACATCGAGGAGGCGGAGCGCCTGTGCTCGGAGCTGGCCAACTGCCAGAAGATGGTCGCCATCGAGGGAGGCGGCCACGCGTCCAACCTCACCCACCCGGAGCTGGTGAACGCGGAGATCCGGCAGTTCCTGCGGGGGCTCGCCGCCGGGACTAACGGGGGGGCCGAGAGGCGTGAGGAGGGAAGGCGCTCCAACGTCGAGCGGCGGTTCAACGAGCGAAGGGGACCGATCCGCGCCACCGCCGGCCGCCGGGTTTTCAATCCTGCCGACAGGCGGATGGCTGAACGCCGAAGCTTCGAGTAGATCAAGGCCGAACCTAATCTCCCTCCCACCTTCAGGGGGGAGGGTTAAGGGTGCACTCAGTAAGGCCCATCCTTAACGCCGCTTGCGCGCAGGGGCGTTACCAGGCAATCCCCGTCAGGCCGCTAGCCGGCCGCGGGCGCCCGCATCGGGACGCCGGTGGCGTAGGCGGGCGGGTAGACGATCCTCATCTCGCCGACCGCCTGCCACTGTCCGACTACCGCCGCCGCGCGGGTGTTCTGGCCTTCGTCAAGCGCTCCCGAGATCCCGAAGCGGACTCCCCCGCCGTTGATGCTGTCGCCGGCCGGCACGTCCACGTTCAGAGCGGCTGAGCGAATCGAGTCTGGCGTGGCCTGGCCGGAGACCTGGCTCAAAACGTTGGCGGCGAGCGTCCAGCCGCCGACGAAGCCGGCCACTGCCGCGATGGTCATCGGGGGCCCGCCATTGATGCCTGAATAGGCGGCCTGCGCGCGGGCGAGCAGGGTCCTTCCCGAGGGCGAGAGCGCAGCCGGGCTGATGTCGCCATCGGGCTTGTCGGCCGCGTAGACACCAACCGAGCCCTTGCCGAGACGCTGGCTGAAGGCAGGCATGCAGAACGCGGAGCTGGTCCCAATCGCACCTTTCAGAGGCACCCCGTCGCTCAGGAGGTCCTGCCAGATCGCCACACCGTCGTCGAGATAGCTGACGTCCCACAGGAAGTCGGGTCGATCCGAGGCGACGCGCGCGGCGATCGCATTGGGGTCGTACGTGCGGGTGTCGTACTCGATCACGTCAACGACATTGATGCCGAGCTCATGCGCGAGGGCTTGCTCGCCGCCGCCCACCGAACGGCCGTAGATGTCGTTCACCTGCACGATCACGACTCTCGGTGCTGCCAGCTTCGTGCTCGGAATCAGCACGTTGCGCGTGTAGGTGACTGCCATGCGGCCCAGCGCGCTGCCTGTGGCGACAGTCCTGAACACGTAATGACGCTGGGCGGTGATCGGATCGGCGACGGCGCCGGTCTCCCAGTACACGGTTTTCAACTCCTCCGCCCGGGCGGACGCCGCCGCGGACAGGGTGCTGCCGTAGGTGCCGAGGATCGCCGGCACGTGGTAGTCGCGCACCAACTCGTCCACCGCTGCGCTCGCGGCTTCCGGCGTCGTCGCGTTGACGACCTTGAGTTGGACCGGCACCTTCAAGGCTCCTGTCGTCAATGCCACGTCGAGGGCTGCCCTGACGCCGGCAAGCTCCTCCCTGCCGCCTGCGGCCTGGGGTCCGCTGAGCGGATAGATGGCGCCGATGAGCAGGGGGCGCGGGCTCGGCTGCGATTGGGCGCATGCTGCCGCGACGACCAGGGTGAGAACCAGAAGCGCGAGACGACGGAGCATTAGCGGCAGGATAGCCCGGCCGCTCCCCGAGGCGTTATGCGCTCGCGACTGCCCTCAGGTCGGTGCTTCTAGCGTCGGCAAGCTGGCGCTCGAGCTTGTTGGCCGGCGCGTAGCCGTAGTTCACGTTTAGGGACCGGCCCTCCGGTGACATGACCACGGTGGTCGGCAGCGTGTAGACATGGAAGCGGTCGGCTAGCTCGCGCTCGGCGATCGCGTCGACCTTGTCGATTCGCACTCCCGCCAGCTTTGCCAGCGCAGGTTCCTGGTGCGTACGGCAGATGGAGCAGTTTTCGCCTGTGAAATAAATGATGTAGGGGTCGACGGCGGGCGCCGCGGCAAGCCCAAGCGCGCTTGCACGCGCGCGCCGCGACCGAATCATCTCCAGGCTGGCGGCAGCGAGCACCACAGCACCTGCCACCGCCAAAGCCCAGAGTTGCGAACTCACTATCTGATCGACGCCTTGATGAGACCCGCGCGGCCCAGCTGGAAGTAGATCTGGCAGCCGAGGCAGTAGCCGAACGCGAGGTTGACGAACGCCAGCACCGCCACGAGTAGGGCGAGGGCCAGCCCGACCACCGGGAGCGGCAGCAGGAAGACCGAGGCCACCGCGAGGAAGACCCCGCCGAGGCCCTGGGCGAAGTTGTGAGGTTCCGGCCGGTCCTGCACCGGTCGTGGCTTGACGATTCCGCGCGGCTTGAGGACCTTGAAGTAAACCTGCTTGAAAAGCGCCAGCTGCGGGGCAAACGTGCCTAGCAGCAGCACGACCGCCAGCAGCGGGATCAGCACCAGCAGCGGCCTGAAGAAGGCGCTGCCGATGAAAGCGACAAGCACTGTCGCCACGATCCCGGTCTGGTTGACCTTGAGCGCCGAGTGGTCGACGACGCCAGGTGAGCTGGTTGTCATCTGTTCTTTCCTACTCGCCTACTTCTCGATCGGAGCCTTGATCGAGCTCCCCCACTCCGTCCACGAGCCGTCGTAGTTGCGGACGTCGGGGTAGCCGAGCAGCTCCTTGAGCACGAACCACGTGTGGGCCGAGCGCTCACCGATGCGGCAGTAGGCGATTACCTCTTTGTTTGAGGTGATGCCCTTGCCGCCGTAGATCTCCTTCAGCTCCTCGGTGCTCTTGAAGGTGCCGTCCTCGGTGTTGACCGCGGTGCCCCACGGGATGCTCACAGCGGTCGGGATGTGGCCGCCCCGCTGCGCGCCTTCCTGCGGAAGGTTCTCAGGAGCGAGAAGCTCTCCGGAGTACTCCTTGGGCGAACGCACGTCGACGAGACCTGCTTTGCCGAGCTTGGACTGGACGTGGTCGCGGTATGCCCTGATGTCCTCTTTCGGCGAGCCGTGGAACTGGTAGTGGGTCGCGGAGTAGGTCGGGACTTCAGTGCTGTACTCGCGGCCTTCCTTCTCCCACTTGACGCGGCCGCCGTCGATCAGCTGGACCTTGTCATGGCCGTAGTACTTGAGCGCCCAGTACGCGTACGCCGCGAACCAATTGTTGTTGTCGCCGTAAAGAACTATCGCCGTGTCGGGGGTGATCCCGCTCTGGCCGAGGAGGTTCGCGAGAGCCTCCTTGGTGGCGACGTCGCGGTTTAGCTGGTCCTGCAGGTCCTTCCGCCAGTTCCAGCCGACAGCACCCTCGATGTGGCCCTTCTCATAAGCGGACGGGTCCACGTCGACCTCGACCACGCGAAGGTCCCTGTCCTTCCCGTGCTCGGCGATCCACTCGGTGGAGACCAATGCCTTCGTTGTCGTCGATGAGCTCAATTCCAAACCTCCCAGAAATACAAATGAACGATTGATGTCGATTTCGTACGAATCGGATCGAATGGGCGCGCCCGATGGGGCGCGAGCAGACGACCGGGCCTAGCTACAGAAGCAGGCGGGGATTTGAACCAGACGCTGGGCGGGCCAGACTAGGTTCCGCATAGACACGACATTTTATGACAACCAGCGAGGGTCGATCATGATTCCCGATGATTGAGCTTCCTAATGCGAATTGATCTCATTAAGTACCAGGCCCTAGGCAACGATTACCTCGTCCTTGACCTGCCCGGTCCGCTCGACCAGGTGGTGCCGCTGCTGCCCTTCCTGTGCGATCGAAACCGCGGCCTTGGCGCTGACGGACTGCTCGCTTTCAACCCCCCGAGGATGAGCGTCCGCATCTTCAACCCGGATGGCTCCGAGGCCCAGAAAAGCGGTAACGGGCTCCGAATCACAGCTGCCCACGCGGTCCTCGAGCACGGGGCGGGTGACCACTTCGAGCTTCGCACTGGCGACCGCGCCAATCCCGTGCGAGTTCTGTCCCGGGACGCCGCCGAGATTTTCTGTGAGCTAGACATCGGGCGGCCGTCCTTTCGTGCCGCGGATCTGCCTGCGCTGTTCGACGGCGAGCCCGACCGCGTCAGCCTCTATACGCCGGCAGGGCGCGTCGAGGCGATGCTGGTCTCGGTCGGCAATCCGCATTGCGTCGTCTTCGGCGAGCCGGTTACCAAGGCCCGATGCCTAGAGCTTGGACCGCTCCTCGAGAACCACGCTGCCTTTCCGGAACGGACCAACGTCCAGCTGTTCGAGGTGATCGACCGCGCGCACGCGCGCATGGAGGTCTGGGAGCGAGGCGCCGGCTACACGCTCGCATCAGGAACCAGCGCGAGCGCAGTCGCCGCCGCATGCATGCGCGCGGAGCTGGTCGATGATCGAGTGACGATACAGATGCCAGGCGGGAACCTCGAGATCCAGCGCATGGAATCCGGCAATCTCGTGCAGTCCGGCCCCGCACGTCGCGTTTACCGCGCGCGAGTCGACCTCGCCGACTTCATGTAGCTGTCGAAAGGCGCTTCACTGCGTCAGGGAGCTCAGCAAGCCCCTTCACCACCGCATCCGCGAGAGCCGGATCGTCAGGCTCACCCTGGCGGTTGACCCAGATCCTGCGGATGCCGAGCTCGCTGGCAGGGCGAATGTCGTGGAAGTAGCTCTGCGCAACGTGTATCCACGCATCGGCGGAGGCGCCGAAAGTGGACTTGAAAAGAAGGAAGTGGGCAGGGCTCGGCTTGTAGGCGGCGACGTCTTCAGCCGTCACCACCGCATCGAAAGACACCGGGAGGCGGCGCTGGGTGAGCGCGATGATGTCGCGGTCGCAATTCGTGAGCAGCGCGAATCGCCAGCCTTCTCTTCGGAGCTCGCTCAACGCAGGGCCGACGTCCGCAAAAGGCGGCCAGTAGGGAATGGTCGAGACCAGCGCAGTGGCGTCGTCGGGTTTCAGGTCCAGCGAAAGGCGACGGGCGACGCGCCTTGCTGTTTCCGTCAGCACCGCCCTGTAGCGCCGGAAGGAGCCTTCCGTTTCGACCTCGGCCTCGACCGTCGCGTAGGACTCGAGGAACTCGGCTCCCCGACCTGGAAACAGGAGCTCGCCTGTCGTTCTGATGCCGTGACGCCAGTCGATCAGGGTGCCGAAGCAATCGAACGTCAGCCAGCGATCTGCCAACTGGCCCTCCTTGTCCGAGAATTGAATGCGTGGAACGAGCGGTCGTTGCCGACTGGCTGAGTGCTTACGTGCAGGCGTGGGAGACAGGCTCGCCTGAGGCGATTGGCGACCTGTTCACCGACGACGCGACCTATTCCTTTCATCCTTACGACGAGCCGGTGGTCGGACGCCAGGCCATCGTCGACTCGTGGCTCAAGGACCCAGATGAGCCAGGGACGTTCGAGGCCGCCTACCAACCGATCGCAATCGATGGAGACGTGGCGGTGGTCAACGGGAGGAGCCGCTACTTCAAGGACTCCTCCCGCCGAGAGCTGACCAAGGAATGGGACAACATCTTCGTCGTCGCGTTCGACGTAGACGGCCGGTGCCGCTCCTTCCGCGAGTGGTACGTGGCGCGTAGAGGTCAGGCCGAATAGCGCTGGGTTATTGGCCAGGCGCGCGATAGGCGGCTCCGGCAGCCTTTTTCGCTGCCTGGTCAAGCTCATCTGTCGTGAGAAGCACGATCGTCTTGAAGTGCGCGAAGGCGCCGGTGGCCCCGACAGCCAGCGCAAAAGATGCAGCCGAGACGTTGTCCGGGAACTCGCCGACGCCGTACACGTCGGCCGTACCAAAGGCGAAATACAACGATTCGAGCCGGCCGCCCAGCGCCTTGATGGCAGCTTCGACCGCCGTCTTGCGGCCGCTACCGCCATCCTTGAGCAGGCCCTTGAGGCCCTCGTGCGAATACGAGGCTTCGACCAGATACTTGGCCATAGTTGAGACCTCCTTGAACTAACGGGTGACGTCGTCGAAACCCTACCCAGCCTTCGGCAGGTACTCCTGGATCGCGTGCGCAAGGTGCTGCATTGTCATGGACTGCAACCACACCTTTCCCGGGCCGGTGAGCGCGGCAAGGAAGAGGCCGTCGCCCCCGAAGAACGCATTCTTGATGCCGGGAACTGTCGTGATGTTGAACTGCACGGATTCCTCGTACATCCCGACGTGGCCGGGGTGCACGCGCAGCGTGTTGCCAGCCTGAAGGTCGTACGTCACCACCTCACCGTGAAGCTCCACCCACGCCTGCCCCTGACCCTGCAGACGCTGCATGCGAAAGCCGGTGCCTCCGAAAACGCCGGCGCCGAGCCTCTGCTGGAAACCAATCGAGAACTGCACCCCAGGCGTCGCGCACATGAATCCGTGCCGGTGCACGAGATAACCGTGGCCGGGAGCGATCTCCATGGGGAGGATCTGGCCGGGCAGCTTGGCGGCGAAGGCCAGCAATCCCGGGCCGCCGGCTGCCGTGTACTCGGTCATGAATAACGTGCCCCCGGCGGCCATTCGCCCGATCGCGCTGAAAAGGCCTCCCTGCTGGCCTCCTGCCGAGGTCGACGTCATCATCTGGATCGCCATCGACATCCACGACAGCTGACCGGACTCGGCGAAGACTTTGTCGTTGGGCTGCATGCTCAGCTCGAGCACCGGCATCACGGTGCCGACGATCTTGGATTCCATCGTGCCCCCTTGCTGAACGAGAGCGGCCGGTCGCGACCACTCTACATCAGGAGTTCGAGCCTGCTCCGTCGTGATGCACGTGCTCAAGCGTGTGGCGCCGAGACGCCTTGTGGCCGGGCGTGCGCGAGCAGCTCTCGCAGACTCCGACGACAAGGACCTCAGTGCGCACGGGCTTGAACCGGTGCAGGTCCTGCAGGTGGGTCTCGAGCGAGTTGACGAGCTCTTCCTGGATGTGGAGCACGCCACCGCACACCTGGCACACCGCGTGGTGATGGTCGCCGCTGGCGAGCTCGTAATGCGTCGGCCCCTCGCCGAGGTGGGCCGCATACACCGAGCCCGATGCGGTCAGAGCTTCCAGCGCCCTGTACACGGTGCTGCGTGGGAAGCCGGGTTTCGTCTTGTGCAGCTCAGTCGCGATCTGGTCGGCCGTACAGTGACCGCCAAGCCGGACTATGGCGTTGTAGACCATCGTCCGCTGAGCCGTGCGCCGCATGCCTGGTGCGAGCATCAGCGCGCCGGCACCACCCGCAGATCGTGTCCGGCTTTGGTCAGCATGCGGCAGCCGGCAGCCTCGACCACTACATCGTCTTCAATACGCACGCCACCCCACAGAGGGATGTAGACGCCTGGCTCAATCGTGAAGACCATGCCGGGCTCGAGCACGATGTTCGATCCAGGGTCAAGGCTCGGGTCCTCGTGAGCCTCAAGGCCAAGGCCGTGGCCGACGCGGTGAAAGAAACGGTCGCCAAGCCCGGCAGCCACGATGACACCTCTCGCCGCGTCATCCACCTCGCCGGTGGTGACGCCGGGGCGCACCGCGGCGATGGCTGCGTCGTGCGCGCGCAGGACCAGGTCGTGAATTTCCAGCTGGCGCGCGCTGGGCTCGCCGACGACCGCCATGCGCGTCGTATCGGCGCGGTATCCCTCGAAGGCAGCCCCGAAATCAAGCAGGACAACGTCTCCCGCCTTGAGCTCGCGCGCGGAAGGACGGTTGTGGGGCACTGCCGAGTTGGGCCCCGACTGGACAAGAGTCTCGAAGGAGGGAGTGGCGCCGAACTCCGCTATCGCCGCACCGACCGTGACCGCCACCGCCAGCTCTGACTGCCCCGCCCGGAGCCGTTCCATCACCTGTTCGGTGACCGCGTCCGTGATGACGCCTGCGCGCTCGAGCTTCTTAAGCTCCTCGGTGCCTTTGGTGCGGCGTAGGCGGCGAACTTCGCCTGCCACGTCGACCAGGTCGCGCGCACCGACCGTCGCGCCGAGCGCCTCGGCGGCCTGGACCGAGAGGTGCTCCTTCTCTACCCCAAGCCGGGCGCAGTCCTCGAGCGCGTCACGCACCAGCTCGTAAGGGTCTTCGCCGTCGCGCCACCCCACAACCGCTGCCTGGTCGGAGCCGCTAACTGCATGATCCCGCTCGAGCGCGGGCACTATCAGCGTCGCGCGATCTGACCTGATCGCCAGCGCCATAAGGCGCTCGTGTGGCTCGGCCTGGAACCCTGTGAGATACGCGATGGACACCGGCCGCGTGATGTAGGCGGCCTCCAGGCCTTGTTGAGCCATCCAACCACGCAGCTCGGAAAGCCGGGTGGTCGAGGCAGTACTTGCTTTATTCAATGCCGACGATGCGGACGCGGTAGGCGCCATTGGGGGTCTTGACCTCGACTTCGTCGCCGACGCGGTGACCGAGCACCGCCTTGCCGAAAGCTGACTCGTAGCTCACCGTTCCCGCCTTGGGGTCAGCCTCGGACGGTCCGACGATGCGGTACACCTCATCGCCGCCTTCATCCTCCTGGAACCGCACAGTGCTGCCCATGCTGACCACGCCGTTGCTCTTGGCCGCCTCGATCAGGACATGGTTTTTGATGATCGCCTCGAGCTCCTTGACGCGGGCCTCCATGAAGCCCTGCTCGTTCTTGGCCGCGTGGTACTCGAAGTTCTCGGAGAGGTCGCCGAACTCGCGTGCCGCCTTGATCTTGGCGACGATTGCAGGCCGCCTGACGGTCACCAGCTCGTCCAGCTCGCGCCTCACGCCCTCGAGACCCTCCGGGGTTATGTGGACCTCGTTTATCACCAGTCGAGTCTAGACCGAGGAACTGACTCCGGCTTTGGGGGGTACGTTTGAGGGCGCTGGCGTATACAGTCGCCGCATGAGAAGGCTGATGCTCACCGTCGTGATGGTCCTGATGGGTGCGGCTTTGGTGGCCGGCTCGGCTCGGGCCCTGTTCGGTGAGCGGCTCTTCCCTCTTGACCAGGAGATCGGGACCCACGCCTCGGCGGCGGCGGCGGTCCTGGGCATCGGTCTCATGGCGGCGGCAATTCATCCCGCGGCCAACATCGCCTGGGTCCGCGCGGGCATCCTCTATGGCTTCGTCACCATCTTCTACGAGCTGGGCGCCCACTACCTGATCGGCGCGCAGTTCTACTTCGGGCCAGTGATTTTCGGCATCGCGTGCAGCTTCCTGCTGATCGCGCTCTACCCTCAGCGCTCCCAGCTGATGCCTCCGGTGTCGGACCCGCCCACCGCATTCGGCCAGCCACACCCCGCGCCGCTCGAAACGACGCCGGCGCCGGCGCCGGCAGGCGACAAGCCCCCCGCCTGATCTCCGGCGGGCCTCTCTCAGGCTCTGCGCGCAAAAGCGGCGTTAAGGATCGGCCGTACTGAATGCTCCCCTGAGGGGAGAGAGGTTAGCTGTTGGGACTTAACTAGGTCTTCGGGACCAGGGCCTGGACTTCGGCCATCATCCTGCGCTGGAGCAGGAACGAAACGCCGTAGACAGCGCCGGCGAGAACCGCGCCCGCCAGCACCGCCAAGACCGCGTGCAAAGGCATCGGCGAGATCGGTGAAAGGGCGATTGCGTCATCACCGATGATCGCCGCCACCGACAGGGCGACAGGCGTCAGCAGAGGGAGCAGCTGGACGCGTCGCATCACCGCAGGCACCGGCGGCTCGACGCGGCCGACCATGCGCTGCCCCATCACACCGACGGATCGCACGTGGCGCAGGTTTGGCGTCACGGTCAGCACGACGCTGACCTGATTGCCGGGCACCTGCTTCAGGCGCGCGGGCGGAACCAGGTACTGCTCGACACCACCGCGGGTCTGCACCATGACCATGCCCAGCCCGACAGAGGTGCTCACCGAGGCGGCCCCCATGAGCTGGCCCTGGACGAGCCTGGCCTCGGCTTTCCTGTCTCTGAGCGCCAGTCGAAAACCCGGGCCGACGAAGCTGGCGAGAAGCGCAACGGGCAGCACCCATGCCACTGCTGCCGCAATCGCCACGGGCAGGCCGTAAACGGAGGGAATGAAGATCAGCAGCGCCGCGATGATGACGAGGCACCCCACGGCGATCCCGATCGAGACGTAGCCGAGGCGAACGACGAAGTTGGGGTCGTAACCCTGTAACATCCCGCCGCCCTGGACAAAGCGCTCGCGCTGGCGCTTGGTCTGCCCCTTCGTCGGAGGGGGCGCCGCCTTCGGCTGGACTTTCCGCACCTGCTGCCTGACCTGCATGCGCCTCTTCCCCACTGCGACAAGTATGAGAGGGGCGCAGCTCCGGTTTAGTGTGAGAGGAAAGAGGGGTCGACAGCAGGGACGAGCACGCGCTTCACGTAAGTGATCCCCTGGTCGGTGAACAAGCCTGAGAAAAGGAAGGCAGGTTCGTAGAAGCTGTGATCGCCGGCCGGCACGAGAATGTAGACGAGCTCCGCACCCGTAAGCCGAACCGCGGGGATCGAGCTGCCCGCGGGGGCCGACGACGCGAGAGCTGAACGGATTGCCTGGTCGGCAGTGATGATCGGGTAGGTGCCGGAAACCAGCGGCAGCGGCAACGGACCAAGGGCAACAGCGCGGGTTTGGCCGTCGCTGAGGTCCACCTCCGTTCCGTACGGGGAGCCGACGTTATCCACGAGAGGCGCCACTCCCTGGGCGCCGAGGTCGAACGACCGAAGGAACGTGACCCGCATCGACTTCGAGTCAATCGACTGCTGTCCATCAAGCTGATAGGGCCACGTCGGGAGCAGACCGTGCATGGAAAGGTAAGCACTTGCGACCCCCATCGGGTCGGTCCCACTGTTGGGGGTGGTATCGCTCAGCCAGAAGGTCGGCTCGCGAGACGGGTACACCTTGCTACCGGTTACCACCAACACGAAGTTGTGCCCGGAATACGTCCCGAGCCCTTCTTGCGCCAGCTTGGGGGCAGGCGCCGCTCCGATCGAGGCCGCGAACTTTGCGGCATCTGCACGAGTCGGCTCCTGGAAGCGGTAAACCGGCAGGTTCCTGGCAGCTACGTCAAGCTTGCCGGCCCATGTCAACGTAGCCGCCCCGAAGTAGAGGCTGTATGAGGCCTGGTACGCATACCCATCGATCGTCCTCGTTGGAGGGATCGGTGACGGGGCCGCTTGCGAGAGTCCCGGTGCAGGCAGTGCCCCACTTACCTGGCTAGGGCCAGCCGCGGCGGGCCCGAAGTTGCCACTGCCATCCTGAATGGCACCCGGCATCGCGCTTGTGGCACCGCCTCCGGGATGCAGGCCGCTGAGCGCGATGATGCCCGCCCCAACGACGACTATCAGGAGAATGGCCACTGCCGCAGACGGCACAGCCGGCGCCTCCCTCAAGCCCGCGAACAGTCCGGTCACGCCATCCCGAATGCGTGACCAGATGGGCCGGCGGGACTGCATGCGGAGCCAGAGCTCGTCCTCGAATGCCGGGCGCGGGCGCGTGGTCTGGAATGCGTCGTCGAGCTGGCGCTGCAGCGCCTTCAGCTCGAGGTCCTCCTCCTCGCTCATGCGTCCTCCTTGTGCACGGAGTCGCGGAGCGCCTTCAGCCCGCGGTGATAGAGCATCTTCGCGGCGTCCTCGCTGCAGCTCATGAGAACCCCCACCTCTTCAAAGCTCAGGCCGGAGTGGCGGAGGGCTATCGAGTCACGCTGACGTTCCGGCAGGCGGGCCACGTGCTCGAGAAGGGCCTGGTACTGGATCCGCTCCTCGGCCATGCGGGACGGGTCGTCTTCGGCGACCGGCTGGTGCTCGATGGTCCGCCGAAGGCGCTCGCGCCGGCCATGGGAGCGGAAGTGGTCGGTTGTCGCATTCCGAGCGATGCGAAATAGCCAGGCTACTGGGCTGTTGTTGCGGGCTTCGAAGCGGCCGTACGCCTGGTATGCGTTCATGAAAACCTGCGCCGTGATGTCCTCCGCGTCGGCCGATGTCGCCACCTGGGCGCGGACGTAGGCGTATATGCGACCGAGATAGTCGCGATACAGGTCTTCGAAGGGCGGCCGATCGGCGAGCACGGCCGGTTCATGGTATTGGCAAGCACTCTTGTCTGACCCAACGCCCCGTAGTCCGGCGCCGTAACGGCGCGAACCCCACCGGGCTGCGCTCTCTTCTCGAGCGGAGCCCCTCCCCGGCGAGCGGGGAGGGTTGGTCCGGCTTGGGGGCCGGACCTAGGTGGTCTTGAAGGCGGGTGCTATCTCGACGGGCCGGTTGGTGAAAATCGAGTCTGGGCGGCAGAGCTGGCACCATGCGACTGCCGTCTCGTCATCCACCGTCCACACCCCCACCGCGCCCCCTGCGTTGTGGATCTCCTTCACCAGCTGCTGGTCCATGGCTCCCCAATGCGGAGAGAAGACGTCGGCGCCGGCCTCACGCATGATCCGGGCGGGGTCGATGGGCCTCGCACCCTCGAGCACGCCGAGCTGGAGCCGAGGCTCCATCACCCGCAGCACCTTGATCGACGGGTGATAGAAGGACACGACGGCGCACTCTTCCACTGCGCCGAGCTGTCGCAGCATCGCCACCAGCTTGTCCTCGAGGCCGGGGTACTGGATAGGGATCTGCTTGATCTCGATCACGAGCCCCACCTTGCCAAGCGCCAGCTCGATCACCTCCTGCAACAGCGGGATGTGCTCGCCGTGCCCGGCGTCAAGCCTGCGCAGCTCTGCCGCCGTGTGATCGCGTACGAGGCCCTTGCCGTTGGTGGTCCGCTCGAGCGTGTGGTCGTGGATGACAACAAGCCGGTTGTCCGACGTGAGGTGTACGTCGCACTCGAGGAGATCGCACCCGGCGGCGATCGCCGAGCGGAATGAACGGATCGTGTTCTCCGGGTGGTCGGCCGGGTTGCCGCGATGACCGCCCACCAGGGGGCGGCCGTCGTCGTGAGCGGCCTCGTAACGCGAGCGGATCGATTGGGTCAAGGCGCCGGAAAGTCTAACTGCGCGCGGCACCAATACTGGTGGACGCGAGGGCATTCAACTTGGTCCAACCGCTCTTCTTTCCCTCTTGTCTATAGTGCAGAGCGATGACTGCTGCAGCAGCCCGGACCATTGCTGAGCTCCGCGCCACCGGCCACGTGCGCGAGACGGTCAAGCAGGAGATGCGCCGCAACCTGCTGGTGCGGCTGCGCTCGGGCGAACCGCTCCTCCCCGGCATCGTGGGATACGACGAGACAGTGCTCCCGCAGCTCGCCAACGCGATCATCTCTGGCCACGACGTGATCCTCCTTGGCGAGCGCGGCCAGGCCAAGAGCCGGATCATGCGATCGCTGGTCAGCCTTCTCGATCCGCAGGTCCCCGCAATCCTGGGCTGCGAGGTCAACGACCATCCCTACGCGCCGATCTGCCGCCGCTGCCTGGACCTCGTGGCCAAGAACGGGGACAAGGTCGAGGTCGCTTGGATCGACAGCGACGTGCGTTACGGCGAGAAGCTCGCGACGCCTGACATCTCGATCGCCGACCTCATCGGGGAGGTCGACCCGATAAAGGTGGCCGAGGGGCGGTACCTTGCGGACGAGCTCACCATCCATTACGGACTTCTTCCTCGCACCAACCGCGGCATTTTCGGCATCAACGAGCTTCCGGACCTCGCCGAGCGCATCCAGGTCGGGCTCTTGAACATCATGGAAGAGAAGGACGTGCAGATCCGCGGTTATCGCGTGCGTCTTCCACTCGACCTGTTCGTCATCGCCAGCGCGAACCCGGAGGACTACACGTCGCGCGGCCGCATCATCACACCGCTCAAGGACCGTTTCGGCTCGCAGGTGCGCACGCACTATCCGCTCACAACCAGCGAAGAGATGCAGATCATGGAAGCCGAGAGGCATCCTGTGCCCGAGGACTTCGAGCTCATCTTTCCAACGTTCATGAAGGAGATGGTGGCCGAGCTCACGCACCTAGCTCGCCGCAGCCCGCACATATCGCAGTCGTCGGGCGTCTCGGTGCGAATGTCAATTGCGAACTTCGAGAACCTCGCGAGCAACTCGGTCCGGCGCGCCGCGCGACTTGGCGAGTCGCTTGCGGTACCGCGCATCAGCGACCTTGCGTTCCTCGCGTCCTCGACTGCAGGCCGTGTCGAGATCGAGGCCCTTGACGAAGGCAAGGAGGAGCAGGTGCTCTCGCGGTTGGAGCGCGGCGCAGTCAGCGCTGTGTTCAGCAGGCATTTCTCCGCGTCGCAGTTCGACGGCATCGTCGCCCGCTTTGAAGAAGGCTCGATGCTCGAGGTCGGCGAAGGCATCCCCGCCAGGACCTACACGCGCGCGATAGGCGACCTGCCCGAGCTGACCGGCGCGCTCAAGAAGCTGGGCCTGCCTGATCGGCCGGAGGTGAGGGCGTCAGTGATCGAGTTCCTGCTCGAGGGCCTGCACCTGAACAAGCGATTGAACAAGGACGAGGTCGAAGGCCGAGCGGTCTACCGCCGCTAGCGCTGGGCTGCGTAGGTCCAGATGAATGAGATCAGGACCGCCACCACCATGAGAAAGAAGAGAATCTCGAACCTGAGGGCCACCCGAACAAGGCGCCGCGCCTTTCGCGTCCTCGCACCGCAGCGCTCGCAGTAGGCGGCGCCGGGAACCAATTCCCCGCCGCACGAGTCGCAAGCTACCTGTACCTGCTGCACCCTTCTGAGTATGTAGTGTTTGGCCTGTGGAACTCCAGGAGGAGATGTCGCCAGCCGATGCCGTGCTGCTCATGAGCTCGGTGCCCGAGCGCATCAACGATCTCGTCTTCGGGCTCGACGAGACGCGGCTTCGCTACCGCCACGGGCCCGCCTTCCCGACGCTTGGAGGCTTGATCTTCCATCTCCTCGATTCAGGCTCCAGGGTCGACGGCCTGCTGCGTCACGCTCACCTGGACGGGCTCGCCACCGCCGACGTCAGGGCGACCATCGACCCCGGGGACGACCAGGACCTCGATCGACCCCTGCAGCAGGCGATCGAAGACTTCGCGCGCATCCGCCGCCGGACCGTCGACCTCCTCCACGGTTGGGGCAAGAGCGAGTGGGAACGAACAGTCACTGATCCCCGTGGCAGCAGCCTCACCCTGCTCGACGTCTGCAGGATGGTGACCAAGCACGAGATGGCCCACGTCGCACAGATTCGCAACCTGACCGTGCTCTTACCCGAACCGGTTGACCTGGGTCCACAGCCACCGACGACGATGCAGTCATGACAGACGACACAGGGGAAACAGGGGAAACAGAGGAAACAGCAGACCAAGGGGCCACATCCGAGGCTGTATCAGAGCCCGCTCCCAAGCAGGGCCGACCCAAGAGAAAACGCAAATCCGGGCGGTCGGAAGGGCGGTCGTCGCAGTACTGGATGATCGTCAGCTCGCCCGACAACTTCCGCAAGACCCGCGAGCTTGGCTTCACCATCCAGGGCCTGAAGAGCCGTCATCGCCGCCGCGTCGAGACGATGCGAGTCGGCGACAGGGTCCTTTATTACGTCACTGGGCGGATGGCGTTCGCTTCGACCGTCACAGTCGCGTCGCCGATGTACGAAGACCACACGCCGATCTGGCGCTCGGCCCGGCGGGACGAGGACTACCCGTGGCGCGTGCACATCCGCGGTGACGTGATCCTCGAAGAGGTCGACTGGATTCCAGCCAAAGATCTTGCCTACCGCCTCGACTACGTGCGCAAATGGCCACCCGAGCACTGGACGCTGGCTTTTCAGGGACACATACACGCGCTGCCACGCAACGATTTCGCCATCGTCGAGGACGAGATCTCGCGCAGCTCTCGGCGGCGGAGAGCCCTCGCCGGGTAACTCTTTGCGAGCCATCCGCCGGCTCTTTGTCTTCCACTACCAGGACGAGCGACGCGAGAGGCTCTTCCTGGCCTCGCTTGGATTCCTGCTCGCCTTTGCGATAGTGCGCGGCATCACCCACCTCATTCGCGCGGGTGTCGGTCCGTTCCACGACGTCAGCAACGGCACCCTCCACATCCACCACCTCGTCTGGGGGATCCTGCTGCTGCTGGTGGTCGGCTACGCCTGGCTCATCCAGCCCGGCGGCGTGTGGTTCTCGCGCGTCGCCGCCTTCGCATTCGGGGTCGGCTCCGCCTTGACGCTCGACGAGTTCGCCCTGTGGATCAACTTCCAGGACGTCTATTGGGCCAGGCAGGGCCGCGAGAGCATCGACGCGGTGGTCATCTTCGCTGCACTTCTGTCGGTCGGAATCTGGGGCTACCCGGTCCTTCGGGCCATCGGGCGGTACATGACCCCCCGGAAGCCGAAGGCATGAAGGCGAGGCGTGTCACAAAGGGCATCCCGCCGGTGCTTGATCATTGGTGGGAGTCAACCTCGAATCGGTCCCGGAGGCCGGCAGGCGAGATGGAGCCGTGAAGTCGAACGAAGAGTCGTTCGAGGCACTTTTCGCTTCCGAATACGGACGTGTGACAGGCATCGCCAACCGCGTGCTGGCGGACCCCCATGAGGCCGAGGACGTAGCCCAGGAGGTCTTCATCGACTTCAACCGGCTCCACTTGGCAACCGCCCCATATGCAGCCGCGTGGCTCTACCGGGCGGCAGCGCACAAGGCACTCAACCGGGTCCGCGGCCGCCGCAGACGCGAGCGGCGCGAGCTCTCGCAGGCTGCAGACGAGGGCTCCAGCACGATGGACCCGCAGCACGTGCTGGAGACAAGTGAAGACCGTCGACTGGTTCGCCAGGCGCTCGCCCGCCTCGCGCCCAAACCCGCAACCGTGCTGGTCCTTCGGGCCAGCGGTCTCAGCTATGCCGAGGTGGCGCAGGCACTCGGCGTCGGTATCGGACAGATCGGAACACTGTTAAGGCGCGCGGAAGCCGCGCTGCGCAAGGAGGTCACCCGTGGCACATCTCTCTGAAGGAACGCTTCGCCGCAAGTTTGACGACGAGGACGCCCTGACCGATTCGGAACTTCGGCACTATTCGGCGTGCGCCG
This sequence comes from Candidatus Dormiibacterota bacterium, assembly GCA_036844615.1. GTDB lineage: Bacteria > Chloroflexota > Dormibacteria > Dormibacterales > Dormibacteraceae > Palsa-872. The sequence goes on from DAIUFK010000007.1 coordinate 38,880, forward strand.
AGTGCCAGGCTCGCTACAACGCGGTGGCTGATGACGCTCGGGCGGTTGCCGGCGTGCTCGCCATCTCCGACCCCGAGGTCGACGTCGCATCAGCGTTCGGTCGTGTCAGGTCGGCCCCGGCGGCACAGCCGCGATTTGGAATCCGCCTGCCGATCATGCGCCCTGCATCGCGCCCGATCATGGGCGGCCTGGCGGCGGCGGCGGTGATCGTCGCGCTTGTCGTGACAGGTGTCGCTCAGGGCGCGCTCAACTTCTTCTCGCCGAAATCGGTGCAGCCGGTGGCTGTCAGCGTGGCCGACCTGCAGTCGCTCTCCGGCCTCGGCGAATTCGGAACCTTCGCCTGGACGACAAAACCCGCACCGCAGCTGGTGACCAGCGCGGCCGAGGCCGCAACGGTTTCGGGCCTTCACATCCCCGTCACCGGCACGCTGCCCTCTGGCGTCTCGACCACAGTCTCGTACGCGGCGATGCCGAAAGCAGTCGGCGTGTTCACTTTCGATGCCGCCAAGGCGGCCGCCTCCGCGGCCAAGACCGGCAAAGCGCTGCCCAAGATGCCCGCCGGCATGGACGGCTCCACGCTCACGGTCACGGTTGGACCCGCGGTGGTCGAGATCTTCGGGAACCTGAACGCCAGCGCGACGTCCGACACCCCACAGCTCAACCTGCCGCAGCTGGTCATCGGCGAGTCGACTGCCCCGGTGGTCACATCGAGCGGCGTCACCACTCAGCAGCTGGAGGACTACCTGCTGTCGCAGCCTGGCGTGTCGCCACAGCTGGCTGCGGCGATCCGCGCCATCAAGGACCCGAGCACCACTCTGCCGATCCCAATCCCAGTTGAATACGCGACCTCAACCCCGGTCCGCGTGCAGAACGTTGACGGGCTGGCCCTTGGCGACAACACGGGCCTTGGCGCCGGCGTCATCTGGATCAAGGGCAACACCGTCTACGCCGTCGCAGGCACCCTCAAGCAGAGCCAGATACTGGTTATCGCCAACAACTTGCACTAAAGCTCGGTATAGCCTGCATTGGTGGCTGAGCTAACTGAGATCAAAACGGCGGCCATCCCGGACGGGGTGGCCGCCGGCTCGCCTGCCATCCACACTGTCGAGCTCTCGAAGCGATTCAGCAAGACAGTCGCCCTCGCCGGCCTTTCGATGACCGTGCCGCGGGGGGAGGTTTTCGGCTTCCTCGGCCCCAACGGAGCCGGCAAGACGACATCGGTCAAGCTGCTCCTCGGCCTCATCGCACCGACCTCCGGCGAAGGATGGCTGCTTGGACAGCCGATCGGAGACCTCAAAACCCGTCGGCGGATCGGCTATATGCCGGAGCTTTTCCGGTACCAGGGCTGGCTTTCGGCCCGCGAGGTCCTCGCCGTTCACTGCGAGCTCGCCCCGCTGCCGCCCTCCAGCTGGAAGGACGAGATCGACACAGCCCTCGACACGGTTGGCCTGACCGAGCGCGCGTCAGACCGTGTGGGAACCTTCTCGAAGGGCATGCAGCAACGCCTCGGTCTCGCTGTCGCGCTGCTTGGCGAGCCTGAGCTGGTATTCCTCGACGAGCCGACGTCGGCATTGGACCCAATCGGCAGGCATGACGTCCGAGAGGTCATCCGCGGACTTGCGTCTCGAGGGACCGCGGTGTTCCTCAACTCCCATCTCCTCAGCGAGGTCGAGCAGGTGTGCGACAGGGTGGCGGTGGTGGACCACGGCAGGGTCATCGCCGCCGGCACGATGGACGAGCTGCTCAGCGGGACCACTGTGCGGGTGAGGGCAGCCGGACTCGAGCCTTGGGACACTGCCAAGCTCGCGACGTTTGGGCATCTCGACGTCGAGGGAGACCAGCTGACCTTCACCAACCTCAACGTCGAGCGGGTGCCGGAGCTGGTCGAGGCGATCGTCGCTTTGGGCGCAAGGGTCTACGAGGTGGCGCCGCGACACCAGACCCTTGAGGACCGCTTCCTGCAGCTCCTCGAAGAGGAGGGCTAGAGGTCTTGCAACCGGCACTCGTCATCGCCCGCCTTACGGTTCAAGAAGCGTCACGCCGGCGGCTGCTCCTGGCGCTGGTGATCCTGACCCTGGTCGTTGTCGGGTTCTCGGCCTGGGGCTTCAACAAGATCACGACGGTCACCAGGAGCGACGGCACGACGCTGCCGGCAGTGCAGGTCACGCTCATCACCTCGCAGCTCCTGATCGTCGTGACCTTCATGTACAGCGGAGTGCTGGCCCTGAGCGCCGCGGTCGTCGCGGGCCCGCTCATCTCGAGCGAGGTCGAGAGTGGTCTTTTGCTGTCGATGCTGGCGAGGCCGATGCGGCGCAGCGAGGTGGTCATCGGGAAATGGCTGGGGCTCGCTGTGCTGGTGGCAATCTATGCCGCGGGGTCGGCTCTCCTCGAAATCGCAGCAGTCGACTGGGCGACCGGCTATGTGCCTCCGCATCCAATCGACCTGATCGTTTACGTCGGGGCCGAGGGGCTGGCGCTGCTTTCACTCGGCCTGCTTCTTTCGACACGCATGTCGGGCATCACCGGTGGCGTCATCGCCCTCGTCGCGTGGCTCATCGCCTGGATCGGCGGGATCGTCGGTGACATCGGGACTGCGCTGCAGAACGAGGCGATCCAGAACATCGGGACCGTGAGCCACCTGCTTCTTCCCACCGACGGCCTGTGGCGCGGCGCCGTCTATGCGATGGAGCCTGACGCCGTCCTGGCGACACTGCGAGCAGGTGGCGCCATCGCGAGCGCCAACCCGTTCGCCGCCTCCGAGCCGCCGCCCATCCAGTTCCTTGCATGGGTAGTCATCTGGTTCGCTGTAATGCTGGCGCTCAGCATCTGGAGCTTCAGAACAAGAGAAATTTAGTCAATTCCAGGTGGAGCTCTAGGCCGGATTCACTCCGGCCGTCACCCGGGCGCTTCCCTCCAAACATCTCCAGGCGTCGCGGCTAACAGGTGGGGGTACCGCGGGGGAGGACCTGCGTCCTCACCCGCGCCTGAGCCTTAGGGGTAGAGACCCCTTTCGCGCGTAGCGCCGGCCACCCGCGACACCGCCTGCACGTAAGCGGCCATGCGCATATCGAGCTTTCGCTCGAGCTTCGTCTTGAGGACTTCGGCGAATGCTCGTGTAAGGATCGCCTTCAGCTTCTGGTTGACCTCGTGCTCCGACCAGAAGAAGGACTGCAGGTCCTGCACCCACTCGAAGTACGAGACGGTCACGCCGCCCGCGTTGGCGAGGATGTCAGGCACGAGGAAGATGTCACGCTCGCGAAAGATCTCATCGGCCTCAGGAGTCGTGGGGCCGTTGGCACCCTCGACGATCAACTTCGCCTTCACGTCTCGCGCATTGCGTGAGGTGAGCTGGTTTCCAATCGCGGCGGGTACCAGCAAGTCGCAGTCGACGCCAAGCAGCTCCTGGTTGCCGATCTCCTGCGAGCCGGGAAAACCACGAAGCGTTTTCTCGCGAGCGCGATATTCGAGCACTCGCTTGATGGAAAGGCCGAGCGGGTTGTAGATGCCGCCGTAGTCCTCGGAAACCGCGACCACAGTGCATCCCGACTCCTCGAGGAGCTTGGCGCTGATGCTGCCTACGTTGCCGAATCCCTGAACCGCTACGCGGGTCTGATGCGGAAGCCTCCCGAGGTGCTCGAGCGCCGCCATCGCGCAGATGGTGACGCCGCGCCCGGTGGCCTCGATGCGGCCGAGCGACCCACCCACCTCGATGGGCTTGCCGGTCACCGATGCGGGCGCCGAATAGCCGAGGTGCATCGACAGCGTGTCCATGATCCAGGCCATCGTCTGGCCGTCGGTGTTGACGTCGGGCGCGGGGATGTCGCGGTCGGCGCCGATGAGGATCGAGATCTCGGTCGCGAAGCGCCTCGTCATGTGTTCGAGCTCGTTGAGCGACAGCTCTTTCGGGTTGACGATGATGCCGCCCTTCGCTCCGCCGAACGGAATGTTGACGGTTGCGCATTTCCACGTCATCCACATCGCCAGCGCTTTGACCTCGTTGAGGGAGACATCCGGGTGATAGCGGATGCCGCCCTTCGCCGGACCCCGGTTGATGTTGTGCTGGACCCGGTAGCCGGTGAAGATCCGCAGGTGCCCGTCGTCCATCTTGACCGGGAAGTTGCAGGTGAACTCCCGCTGCACCTCGCGCAGGACCTCGCGCAGCCAAGGCTCGAGCTTGATGATCTCGGCAGCCTCGTCGAACTGCGACTGGGCGGTTCGCCATTCATCCGCTTCGACGACTTGCTTGACGGCGCTCATCTGGGCAGCCTCACATCAGGACTGATGATCGCGGATATTCGGCGTCGGGATCACAAATTGTATTGATGCATGCGGGCAGTCCCGATCGGAACGCCCGCTCGAGGGCCGGCTTGATCTGATCAGGGCGCTCGACGAGCTCCCCGTATCCTCCCAGCGCGTCGACCACCTTGTCGTAGCGGGTTCGAGGCCCCAGGTCGGCAGCGATGCTGACCCCGAGCAGGCTCATCATCGGGTGCTTCTCCAGCGCCCAGATCCCGTTGTTGCCGATGACGCACACGACGGGAATGCCGTGCCTGACCATCGTGTCGAACTCCATCGCCGAGAATCCGAAAGCACCGTCACCCGCCAACAGGATGACCTGGCGATCGGGGTGTGCAAGCTTGGCGGCCATCGCGTACGCGGGGCCTGAGCCGAGACAACCGTATGGACCGGGGTCGATCCAGAGCCCTGGACGCGGACGCTCGAGGAGGCGGCCGGCGAACGAGACGAAGTCCCCGCCGTCGCCGACGAAGATGGCGTCAGGATCGCTGAACCGCTCGACCTCGGCGATGAGGCGCGCAGGGTGGACTGGCGATGAGTCGGACTTCGTCATCGTCTCGTCGCGCTTCCTGGACGCTGCCTCGGCGTCTCGCAACTTCTCGAGCCACGAGGTGCGTTCCGGTGCGCCGGCAGCCGCACCTCCGAGGGCCGCAAGGGCTGCCTTGAGGTCACCGTAGATCGCAACCTCCGACGCGCGGTGCTTGCGCTGGTCGTCGACATCCATGACCACGAGCTTTGCTTTCTCCGCAAAAACGGGCGGCTGCCCGAAGTTGAGCCGGAAGTCGAGAGGAACGCCGATGACGAGGATGAGGTCCGCCTCACTCAGCGCCGGTCCGCGCGCGCGTGGAAAGAACAACGGGTGGCCGGGAGGCAGCATCCCGCGCGCCATGCCGTTGACGCACAGCGGAAGGTGGGCCATCTCCACGAGCTCTTTGAGCTCAGTCTCCGCGTGCGACCACCACACGCCTCCGCCTGCGATCACTGCAGGCCGCTCCGCGGCGCGGATGAGGCGGGCCGCGTGCGCGATCGCATCGGGGTCGGGGGAAGGTCCGGGGTCGGGAGTCAGGTGTTCGGTTGCCTCGGGCACGTCAGCGGCGCCAAAGAAAGTGTCGATTGGAACGTCCATGAACACAGGGCCTGTGCGACGGCTCAACGCGGTGCGCATGCACTCTGCCGCGAGGCTGTAAGCCTCCTCTGCCGATGCGAGCGTCGTCGCTTTCTTGGTGAGGCTCTTCACCACCTCGACGTGATCCATCTCCTGCAGCGATCCCATGCCCCACCGCGCGACTGGTGCGCGCCCGCCGATGACGAAGACCGGGCTGTCGCCAGACTGGGCCTGGGCCAGCGCCGAAGTCGCATTGGTCACGCCAGGCCCGGCGGTCACCGCCGCCACGCCACACTCGCGCGTGACCTTAGCCCACCCCTCGGCGGCGAACGCCGCGGATTGCTCGTGCCGGACGTCGATGATGCGGATGCCGTGCTCGGCAGCCCCAGTGAGAATCGGCCAGATGTGGCCTCCATTGAGAGTGAAAAGGTGCTTTGTCCCAGCCCGCTTCAAAGCAAGGGCAATGAGCTCACCGGTATTGACTGAATCAGTCAAGGTGCCCCGCGAGAGAAAAGCTCCCTTCCCCGCTCGCCGGGGAAGGGGTGGGGATAGGGACGCCCAGCGCGTCCTTTCTCAACGCGGATATGTTCGGTCTCAACGCGAACAGTTTCCGCCTCATTCAGCGATCGCGAAGGGCATTGCCGCGGTGTTGAAGGCAGCCTGAGGAGAGCCCTCACGACCGATGACGATGACGCCGCCCACCGACTGCATAGCGGTTCCGAGCAGGGCGACCGCGCCGTTGGCGACCGCAGCCGTGTCCACGCCGTGCTCGAGCTCGACCACCATCAGGCGGCTGAGCGCGAGGCGCATGAAAGCCTCTCCATGCCCAGTGCCGCAGACCGCGCCGAACCTGTCATCAGCGAACATGCCGGCCCCAGGAATCGGAGAGTCCCCGATTCGGCCAGGCCACTTGTTGTGAACCCCGCCGGTCGAAACCGCGACCGCCAGCCGCCCCTGGGAGTCTCGTGCCACGGCGCCCACCGTGTCGCCGTCGCCGCCGTGCTGCTGGCGCTCTCTGTCGATGATGAAAGTGGACGGGTCGCACATCTCGACGCCGTGCGACCGGGCAAACCGCGATGCCCCCTCGCCGGACAGCAGCACGTGCCTTCCGTCCTTCATCACCTCCAGGGCGAGATCGACTGGATGGCGGACGTCGCGAACCGCTGCCACACCGCCGGCGCGCAGCTCGCTGCCTTCCATCACCCCTGCGTCGAGCTCGACGTCGCCCTCGAGGTTGAGGCAGGCGCCGATGCCTGCATTGAGAAGCGGTTCGTCCTCCAGGTGGCGCACCGCCGCGACGACGGCGGCGAGGGCGCCATCGCCGATCAGCGCCCAACCTGCCGCGAGCGCGCGCTCGACCGCGGCCTGGCGGAGGGGTCGTTCGGCGACAGGCACCTGCCCCGCTCCCCCGTGGACGATTAAAGCGGGGAGTGCCATTAGGTCCCGGCCGGTTCGGGCTGCGGCTTAGAGACCGGGCTCAGGCCAGGATTCGCGGCGCTCGAGGGCGCGGCGTTCGGCGATCCGCCTGTCGAACGGGAACTGGACTCGGCGGCCGGCAGTGGCACGGACCGGGTCCCTTCGCTCGGCGAACCTACGCTCGGCGTCGGAGCGCCTTCCGTCGCCTCTCCGCTCGGATCCCCGAGGCACCAGAGTCTCGTTGTTCAACATCACACCCTCACTTTCAATGCTCATCGGCGCTCCATGCTAGAGCACTTAGGTTTGGCCTGGAGCCAAACCAACCCCTCCCCGTTCACCGGGGAGGGCGGCTCCGCACGCGAAGCGTGCGCAGCCGGGTGGGGCGCACGCGCTGGCGGCAACTCTGGCGAAGTTATTGAGTGCGGTCGAGCGCGCTCAGCTTCTCGTCCATGCGCCGCTCCGCCCGCCGGCGCTCCAGCTCGTCCCCCGGACCCATGTCGACGAACTTCGCGTAGCGCGCCAGCCGAGGGTGGACCTCGCTGACGAGGCGGAACATCTCCTGGGCGACCCACCGGTAATCCGGGTGGCCCTGGGGCGTCGTCCTGAGCTCGCACAGGTGGTAGATCTCGCGAAGGTTGAGGCGGAAGTACCACCGGACGTGGAAGGCGAGTGGCACGACGTACTGTGCCAGGCCAGGCCCGGCGTCGCGCTCCATCCTGGAGTGGGCCGCTGCCGCTGCCTCGATCGCGGATCGAGCCCTGCCGTCCATCCCAAGCTCGGCCAGGCCGACTGGCAGGTCGTAGCCGAGCGCAGTGCCGAGCAACTGGCGGTCTTGAGTGAGCATCCGATGCCGGTGCAGGTCGCGGTACGCGGCGAAGTTGGCGACGATCTCGAACGCGTACTGGGCGTGCTCGAGGGGTCTAGGCGCGCGCTGCCTGCGATTGCCACGGTCGCCGAGCATCGCTTCGAGGAGGGCGGCGGGATCGCCTTCGAGCTCCTCCCAGCCTGCGTCCGACAGAGGGAAGAGGGCGGCGGCGACCACCTTGCGCTCAGCGTCGGGATCGTGCTCGAGCAGGGTGACGCTTGGGCCCGTCCCGCTACGGCGGCTACGGGGAGCCATTCGCGCCGTCTCCAAACGAATCCTCGATATCCGCTCCGCCGCGGGAGCGCCATAGCGCTCGTCGAGAGCCCGCTTCACAAAGGAGGGAATGACGAGGTCGAGCTCGCGCTGCAGGTCTGTGGCGAGGCGGCGACATTCCGGCAGCTCGTGGCCTGCCATCTTCGTGATCAGGTACTCAAAGGCGCGACCGTTGCCGTACAGGCCGAGGTTCGTGAGCGTCCCCGCCGGCAGCAGGCCGCGCAGCATGTCAAGCGCCTTAGCCCTCGTCGCTGACTTCCAGGCCCTGTCGGTTTCTCCCTCTTCGAGCGGGAATCGTTCGCGGATGGCCTGGGTAAGCGGTTCAATCAGCTCGCTGTACGTCTTGAACAGCGTGTCAGCGGCGACCTCGTAGCCCGGGTGTGCCAGCTCGGGGCCGCGATGGTAGAGGTGGCGGCCGTCGGGACCAGGTCGATCGAACCGCACGTAACGCGTCGACTTCTCGAGTGGCGAGATGCCTATGCGGCTGTCCTCGAGCGCTTTGGCCGCCAGCGTCGATACACGTTCAATCGCGACGTGCGCGCCGGCCAGCTCCGCAACCGAGTCGTCGCCGTAGCCGACCAGCACCCGTTCGTAGAACTCTTCGGCCCGACGAACGGCGACCATATCGTCGGCGCCCGACAGTGACCCCGCCAGCTGCGCAAAACCAGAATCGGGTTCGTTGATGAACTCGTCAAGGAGGACTCGCCGGAGGCTCTTCTCGGTGCGGGAGTAGCGGGAGAAGAGGGCGCCCTTGACCACCTCAGGCAGGTTCCGCAGCGCGAAAACTGGGCGGTCGAGGTTGGTGAAATAGCGCGCGAGCATTGCTGACTCGGCGGCGGTGAACTCGGAGGCAGTCGATTCGGATGGAGGGCCGGCCACGGTGCGGCCTATCGTAGACCCGCCCAGACTCCGAGCCGTAGCTGTGGGGTTGTCCCCGAGTTATCCCCAGCGGTGTTAAAAACTGCCAGCGAAACGCCGACATTGCAGGCGCCGTGTTGAGGTTTGGGATGCGGTAACTTCGGTGGTCCATGCAGGGCACCACGAACCGGGGCGAGGTCGACTGGGCGGAACGCTGGCGATCGCTGGTGGCGGACCGCGTCGCGGCAGCATCAGCGGCAGGCCAGGTCGATCCCTCTTATTGGGATCGCCGTGCGCCGACATTCGCGCGCTCGACGCGCGCGCGCGACGGATTCCTTGATGTGGTGAAGCCTTATCTAACCCCGCGCAAGACTCTCATCGACGTCGGCGCCGGCGCCGGACGCCATGCAACCCCGCTCGCCGAGAGCCTGGAGTGGGTCACCGCAGTAGAACCGTCGGAGGGAATGCGTGCGCTGATCCCACCTCGCGACAACATGACTGTGGTGGCGAGCACATGGGAGGACTCTGCAGTTGCACCTGCCGACCTGCTCATCTGCTGCCACGTCATGTACGGGGTCGGGGAGCCTGTCTCGTTCATTACCAAGATGCAGCGACTGGCGCGCGAACGGATCTTCATCATGATGCGCGAGCTTCCCATGGCCCATCCGGCTGCGGTGATCCGCGAGCGTCTGCTGGGCGTGGATGACCCGCGGATGCCGAGGTTCAGCGATCTATTCATGGTTCTGATTCATATGGGCATCGCCCCCGATGTCAATTTCATCCGCTACCCAATCGTCCAACGATATGCAGACATCGACCAGGCACTCGCCGACTGCAGGCCCTTTCTCGGCCGGGACTGGGACGAGGCGAAAGCCAGGACCATCCTCCAGGAGGTCCTGGTTCAGGACGGCGACGAGCTCGTGTTCGATGGCGGGGTCAGCCTCGCCGGGATCGCGCATTGGCAACCGACAATTTGACGATACGGCCCGTGAGGCCGAGCGATCGCAAGCGGGTCGTCGAGATCACGCGAGATATCTGGGACGGACACGACTACGTGCCTCGCGTGTTCGACGACTGGGTCTCCGATGCGGGCGCCGCGTTCCAGGCGATCGAGCTCGACGGCGTGGTCGTGGGGCTCCAGCGTCTGCGTCCCTATTCGTCCGGTTTGATCTGGTACGAGGGCCTTCGCGTTGCGAGCACGCATCGGCGGCAGGGCCTCGCGCGGACGATGATGCAGTCCGCTGTCGCGGAGGCGCGCGAGCAATCCTTCCGCGAGATGCGCCTGGCCACCGGGAATCCGGCTGCCGCCAAGTTGTTCGAGGAGCTCGGCTTCAAACGAATCCAGGACGACCGTTGGTGGAAGGGGGGCCGGGTCGAGGGCGGCGAGTCGGCGCGAATGCCCGAGCCCGCGGAGGCCGAGAAGCTGTGGGCAGGAATGGCTACCAGCCTCGGCATCGAGCTGTGGGGCGGCGTCACCGCCGACTTCAACGGCGCCCACGACCTGGGGAGTGCAGAGCTCTCGAGGCTGGCCGGGCTGGGGATGCTGCGCGTTGGCCCAGGAGGGCGCGCCATCGCGGGACTCCGCGAACCATGGGGCAACAACCTGGCTGTCGCGTTCGTCGCGGGCAAAGGAGGCGCTCTGCGCGAGCTGCTCCTCGCATTACGTTTTGAGGCGGACGCCGACGGCCTCGACGACGTGACCCTTGCGCTCCCTCGCGACCACCCCGCAATCGATGACCTGCGTGCCACCGGCTACGATTTCGCCAATGACGACGACCACAGCTACATCTACTCACTAAAGCTTTAGTGACACGTCGTTATGTGATTCTCGGCAACGGCATCGCGGGGCAGACGGCCGCCGAGGAGCTGCGCAAGCTCGATGGCGAAGCCTCGATCGTCATGATCGCCGCCGAGCGGCACCCGCTTTACAACCGCGTCGCCCTGCCTCGCTATCTGCGCGGCCAGGTGCGCAGGGAGAAGGTCTTCATGCGTACCGCCGAGGACTACGCGAGGCAGAACCTCGAGATCCACTTCGAGACTTGGGCGACGGAGATCGACGCCGCCGGCAAGGTGGTTCGCACCAACCGCGAGCAGGAGTTTCCCTATGACGCGCTCCTCGTCGCCACCGGTGGCAGGCCGAAGCCTCCGCCATGGCCTGGTTCCGACCAGGTTTCGCAGACGATCGGCTTTCAGACCCTCGACGACACCGACGCGATCATCGAGAAGGCAGATGCCGCGGAGAGTGTCCTGGTGATGGGCGGCAGCTTTATCGGGTACGAGCTCGCCGAAGGCGTCAGCTATCGCAAGAAGGCGAAGTTGACGTGGATCATGCGTGGACCATGGTTTCTGCGCTACGTCCTCGACGAGGAGGGCGGCCAGCTGTGCCGCCAGCTCGGCGAGGCCCAGGGCGTGGAGTTCATCACGTCGGACGAGGTGCAGAAGTTCAGCCGAAGTAACGGGCGCTTTGTGGCGGAGACGGTGAACGGACACCGTGTCGACTTCGATGTGCTGACGTATGGCGTCGGCCTCGACTACTACACGGAGCCAGCTGCCGCGACAGGGATGGAGCTCAACAAGGGCATCGTCACCGACTCCAAGCTGCTGACGTCGGTGCCTGACGTGTACGCCGCAGGCGACATCGCGGTCTTCTACGACCTGATGGTCGAAAGGCACAACCAGATGGGCACGTGGGACAACGCCGAAGCGCACGGGAAGGTTGCGGCGCGGAACATGGCAGGCGCATCGGAAGATTTTTTTGACGTCCCGACTTATACGACCACCATGTTCGGCTCGACGCTCGCCGTCATGGGGGTCACTCCCGATGTGCAGCCCGACCTCGAGTCAGTGCGCACTTTCAGCTTCGAGGAGAAGTTCTATCGCAAGCTGTTTTTCAAAGATGACAAGCTGGTGGGTGCGATCATGATCGGACCACCCAAGGGCCGCAAAAAGCTGATCGAGATAATGCGATCTCGCCAGCGCATCGAGCGGCCCAAACAGGAGCTCCTGGACCCCAACAACCTCAAAGACTAGAGTCGGTAGGGGAAATGGGTGCCGAGTACCACTTCATCACGAATTGGGCAATTCGCGGCACTGCGTCAGAGGTCGCAGAGGTCCTTGGGGATCCGCTTGGACTCGCCAGGTGGTGGCCATCCGTCTACATCAAAGTGCGTGAGCTCGAGCCTGGCGACCCCACGACGCACGTGGGCAGGGTCATCGACCTGCACACGAAGGGCTGGCTTCCCTATACGTTGCGCTGGCGCTTCAAGGTCACCGAGTCGCGGGGCGTGGAAGGGTTCAGCCTGGTGGCTGAGGGCGATTTTGTGGGCACCGGGGTCTGGACGCTGAAGCAAAACGGCGACGTGGTCGATGTCCAGTACGACTGGCGCATCAGGGCCGATAAGCCGCTGCTCAGATACGGCTCCTTCATTTTCCGACCGATCTTCAGCGCCAACCACCGATGGGCGATGGCGCGTGGCGAGGAGAGCCTGAACCTGGAGCTGATGCGCAGGCGGGCGAAGACGCAGGCCGAGCGCGAGGCGGTGCCGTCACCGCCTAGGTAGGCAGACTCCGTATAATTCGCCACCAAGAGATGTCATTCGCCTACAGCGAATCTGCACAGGTGGTACGGCAAGCCCTTGGGGCGGTGCTCAGAGGTCGCCGCGAGGCGGCACGCCGGACCCTCACCGAGGTCGCAGGGGAGGCCGGCCTGTCCCCCGCTCACCTGTCGGAGGTGGAGAGGGGACGTAAGGAGGTCTCGACCGAGCGGCTCCTTGCCGTCGCCCACGCGTTAGGAGTGAGGCCGGCGGACGTCTACGCCGACCTGGCCCGCCTGCTGGGCGCCGACCCCGAGCAGCGCAGCTGGCCTGAGGATCCTCCAGTGAAATTGCGCCTCGCCACGGCAGGCCTCCCGCTTGAGGCGCTGCGCAGCGTGGCCGACTTCAGCGCCTACCTCGCAATGGCAAACCCGCCGCCGAAAGCGCGAGCACCCATCGGCTTCCAGACCAGGAGATAAGAAGATGCACATGATTCCGACAGTGATCACGAATGACGGCAGGGGCGAGCGAGCCTACGACATCTTTTCGCGCCTGCTCAAAGACGGCGTCGTGTTTGTGCGCGGCGTGATCGACGACGACCTCGCGAGCACCGTCACCGCTCAGCTCCTGTTCCTCGAGAACGAGTCGCCCGACCGCGACATCCAGCTCTACATCAACAGCCCTGGCGGCTCGCTCACGGCGGCGCTGTCGATCTACGACGCGATGCAGTACGTCGGGCCGAAGGTGGGGACGCTATGCACCGGGCTGGCGGCGAGCGGAGCCTCGATCCTGCTGGCGGGTGGCGACAAGGGCATGCGCCTTTCGCTGCCGCACGCTCAGATACTCATCCACCAACCCTTCACGCAGGGCATCCAGGGCCAGGCCACCGACATCCAGCTCCACGCCCAGGAGATCCTCCGGCAGCGCGAGGCGATGGCTCGGATCTATGCGAAGCACACCGGCAGGCCTCTCGAGGATGTTGAGCGCGCGATGGAGCGCGACTTCTTCATGAACCCCGAAGAGGCCAAAGACTGGGGCCTCATCGACCTCATCGTCGAGCGCAACCC
>DAIUFK010000008.1:0-6063 GCA_036844615.1 Candidatus Dormiibacterota bacterium
CAGGCCGCAGGCTCGAAGACCGGCGTTCCAGGCGGCCGGTGCCAAGGCGCGGGTGGCGAGAGGAGGATGGCATCTTTCGATGCCTGACGACGATCGCCGGGGCCCGCAACGCAGGCATCAGCGCCCGCAGGGCGCCCGGCCGTCTGGGACGTCGGATGCTCCAGATATGGCCGGTACGGTCCACTCGGTCTAGACCTTAAGCTGTCGGACATCAGCGCCAAGCAGCCAGACGGCACAGAGGCAGATGTGCGAGGGTCCGCAATCGGGAAGGCACTCGCGACCGGATCGTCAAGCCTGCCAAGGCGCTTCACCATCCTGGCTCTGGCGGTGACCGCGGCGTGCCTGCCGCTTTACGTGGTGCGCTGGCACGTGGGTCCTCTCCCGACCACGCTGCTGGAGACTCTGATCCTGATCACCGGCGCCGGCTACGTCGCAACGCTGGGGACCGAACGGCGACTCCCAGCCGCCCGCACCGGCTACGAGATCCCCATCGCGCTCCTCTTGGTGGCCGGCGTGATCGGCATCGTGGTCGCTCCGGACCACACCCGCGCTCTCGGAATCTACCGCGCCTATTTCGTGGAGGCTATCGCTTGCTTCTACATCGCAGTCGATCTCCTGAGGACACGTGAAGATGTGCGCACTGTGCTCCTCGGCGGTGCGGCCGGAAGCTGCGTCATGGCAGTCGGACAGATCGCATCCTTCGGCATAGTTCTTGCCCAACACAGGCTCCAGCTTGGTGACGCGCCCGCGTTCCTCAACACGAGCGCCAACGCAGTGGCCATGTACCTGGAGCCGCCGCTTGCCTTCGCCATCGGGTTCACCGTCTTCGCTTCACGGCCTCAAGAGCGAAAGGTCGGCGCAGGGGTGCTCGGTCTGCTCCTGGTCGCCAACATCCTCACACTCTCACGCGCCTCGTACCTAGCAATGGCAGTCCTCGCCGCGGTTCTCGTGCTGAGCTTGCAAAGCAGCCGGTGGCGGCTGCGGGCAGTCGGGGCTCTCGCGGTGCTCGGCCTTGCAGTGCTCGAAATCCCCATCGTCAACCACCGCCTGCTGGACCTCGCACACACGGTGACGAATCGCACGACCCTTTATCGGGAAACTTTCGAGATGCTGTCTCAGCGGCCAATCGTTGGCGCAGGGATAAGTGCATTCCCGGTGAGGGTCGCTCCGTTCCGGCCCGCGAACCTCCCTGTGCACATCTACCCGCACGACATGTGGCTGACAACGTGGAGCGAGCTCGGTCTGCTGGGTTTGCTTTCGTTCGCGGTGATCTTTTTCGGCCTGCTCTGGCGCGGAGCGCGCACACTTCCCCGCGCGACGGACATCTACCGGCCGGTGCTATGGGGAGCTGTCGGCGCCCTCGTCCTCTACACCGTCCATGGGCTCTTCGACTCTCCCTACTGGAAGAACGACCTCAGCGTCGAGTTCTGGCTCCTGGCGGCGCTACAGGTCGTCGCGGTTCGCGCCACCCGGAGCCGACACGCCGCGGCCGGCTCCGAGCGACCTGCTGTCCCATAGCGCGCCAAGCTCCGCGCTGGTGACGACCCGCGATTCGGAAGCCGAAGTTACCAGTGCAAGCGCCAGGTGAAGCGCGCGCAGGCCGGCTTCGCCGTCCACCTCGACCGCCTGCTCACCTCTGACCGCCTGCATGAAGGACTGGAGCTCCAGCCGCAGGGGCTCAGCCTGGGTGATCGGGAAGCTGACTGCCTCGCCTTCGGTCACTGCCACCGGGTGCCGGCGGGCGTCAATCGCCGCCGCAACATCGGCGTTCTTGTAATGAGTCAGCTCCTGGGTGAGGTAGTTGCACACGAACATGCCTCGCTCGCCGAGCACGCTCAGCTCACGGATCTTGGTCGGAGTCAGCCAGTTGACCTGCAGCACTCCAAGGACCCCGCTCTCGAACTTGAGCAGCGCGTTGAGGATGTCCTCGTGGTCGGTGTGAATGCGCTGCTCAGTCTCGGCGTACAGGCGCTGGACATCCGACCCCGCAAGGTGATGCATGACGTCGAGGTCATGCGTCGCTAGGTCAATGACGACGCCCACATCGCGGATGCGGGCGGGAAAAGGTCCTTGCCGCCGGGCCTGCAGCTGATAAATCCTTCCGATCTCCCCCGCGGCGATCCGGCGCTGCAGCTCCCGGACCGCCGGGTTGAATCGTTCGATGTGGCCGACGGAGAAGATGCGGTGAGCGGACGCCGCGGCGGCGATGAGCCGGCGGCCCTCTTCCAGGTTCGACGCGATGGGTTTCTCGACCAGCACATGCAGACCGTGCTCGAGCGCGGTAACGCCCGAGTCGACGTGAAACCGCGTGGGCACGACCACGATCGCGGCATCCAAGCGCTCGCGGTCCAGCATCTCGACCAGCGAGGTGTAGCCCGGGATTGAGTGCTTTCGACTTACCGCGTCGACGACGGCTGCGTCCTGGTCGCAGACCGCCACCAGTTCGGTACCGTCAAGGTCGCTCAGCACTCGCAGGTGGTTGCGCCCCATCGCGCCAAGACCAACGAGCGCGACGCGGGTCACGCCGTCGCCGCGACCTTTCGCACCGAGTCGATGATTCGATCCAGGTCCGACTCCGTCACGCCGGGGTGGACCGGTAGCGAAAGGACCTGGCTCGCTGCGGCCTCCGACGCAGGCATCGAAACGTCGCCATAACCCAGCTCGACGTAAAGCGGCTGGCGGTGCACCGGGACGGCGTAGTGAACCGCACTTCCGACGCCCAGCTCGAGCAGCCGCTCCTGGAACCTGTCGCGGTTGTGCTCTATGCGCACTGTGTACTGGTGGTAGACGTGCCTGTAGCCCCGACGTTCGCGGGGAGTCACCACTCCGGGGATTCCGGCGAGCCCCTCATCGAGGACCGAGGCGTTGCGACGGCGGATCTCGTTGAATCGATCGAGCTTGGCCAGCTGCGCGCGCCCTATCGCTGCCGCTATGTCGGTCAGCCTGAAGTTGTAACCGAGAACGTCGTGGTGATACCGGTGGCTCGCCCCGTGCTGTCGCAGCACTCCCACCTTCGCCGCCACGTCAGGATCGTCGGTGGTGACCATCCCGCCTTCGGCGGTGGTCATGTTCTTGGTCGGGTAGAAGGAGAACGATGCGCTGACGCCAAGCGCGCCCGCCTTCCTGGCGCCGATCGCGGCTCCGTGCGCCTGGCAGGCGTCCTCGATGAGAACAAGCCCATGTCGCTCGGCGATCGCCCGTAGCTCGGGGATCTGGGCGGCCTGGCCGTAGAGGTCGACCGGCACGATGGCACGCGTCTTGGGCGTGATCGCCGCTTCAACGCGGGACGGGTCGAGGCAGTACGTGTCGCTTTCGATGTCGACGAACACCGGTCGAGCGCCGACGAAAAGTGCGGCGTTGGCCGATGCCACAAACGTAAATGGCGTCGTGATCACCTCGTCGCCTTCCTTGATTCCGTGGGCGAGCAGCAGGAGGTGGAGAGCCGCGGTACCTGAGTTGACGGCTACGGCATGCCTTGCGCCGCACCACGCCGCGAACTCGCTCTCGAACGCCTCGACCACAGGCCCCTGCGCCAGCTGGCCGCTCTCGAGGACCGCGAGCACTGCATTGCGCTCCTCCTCGCCGATTTGCGGAGCCGCTATGGGGATCGTTTTCAGAGTGTCCAAACAGCTCTCATCTTATGGGTTGGCGCTCATCCAGGGCCGCGACCACCTGCTCCGCGGCGTGTCCGTCACCGAACACGGCAGGCCTGTCCGCAGTGGGTCGGAAGGTGCTCATCGCTTCAGCAATCGCGGCAGGGTCGGTTCCCACCAGCACGTTCCAACCGACGGCCACTGTCTCGGTCCATTCAGTCGAATCTCGAAGCGTGATGCAGGGCCTGCCTGCGAAGTAGGCCTCCTTCTGGACGCCGCCCGAATCTGTGACCACCGCTTCGGCCCCGCCCTCGAGCACCAGCATCTCGAGGTACCCGACGGGATCGATCATCCGCGTGTTGGCGCCGGGTGCAACATCTGCCGCCCGCAGGGCAGCCTTGGTCCGTGGATGCGCAGGAAAGATGGTGGGCCGGCCAGACGCGGCGACGCCCTGGAGGATCTTCTCCAACCGCTCGAGCTGGTCCACGTTCTCGGCTCTGTGCACGGTGAGCAGCTGATATGCGCCGGCCTCGAGGCCCAGGTCGGCAAGGATCGTGGTGACCGCGCGGGCGCGCTCGAGATTCTGTTGAAAGGCGTCGTACATGACGTCTCCGACCATGCGCACGCCGGTAGTGATCCCCTCTCGCGCGAGGTTGGCCACCGCCACGTCAGTGGGGCACAGCAGGAGCGTGCTCACGTGGTCCGCCACCACCCGGTTGATCTCCTCGGGCATACGCCGGTCGTAGCTGCGCAGCCCCGCCTCGACGTGTGCGACTGGCACGTGGAGCTTGGCTCCAACCAGCGCGCCGGCGAGGGTCGAGTTGGTGTCGCCGTAGATGAGTATCCAGTCCGGCCTGTACTCCTGCGACGCTCTCTCGATCCCGGCCAGCATCGCGCCGGTCTGCGCCCCATGCGGACCAGAACCGACCTCGAGGTTGCTGTCGGGTGCCGGGATCTCCAGCTGGCGGAAGAAGAGATCGGACATCGCATCGTCGTAGTGCTGCCCTGTGTGGAGGAGAAACTCTTCGTGCTTCAAACGGAGCACTCGTGAAACAGGCGCCGCCTTGATGAACTGAGGACGGGCACCGACCACGGTGAGGATCTTCATGCTCGTGGTCGCAGGCGGCCGCGTGCGCTGAGCATCTGGTGACTCGGGAGTGTACCAGCGGGTCGGCTGGGCACTCCGGGAGGCCCAACTATCATGGGCCGCAAGAATGCCCGCAAGCGGTGCCCGATTGAGGGTAGTTTTCGTAACCCATTACTTTCCACCTGAGATCGGAGCAGCCCCGGCCAGGTTGTTCGAGCTTGCCCAGCGCCTCGCGGACGGTGGCGACAGCGTGACCGTAGTGACAGGGTTCCCGAACTACCCGAGCGGCGTCATCGCGCAAGGCTACCGCGGCAGGCGATTCATGGAGGAGCCGATGGATCGCGTTCGCGTGCTAAGGACCTGGGTGTACGCGACACCGGCGCGTGGATTCTTCAAGCGCATCGTCAACCAGCTGTCCTTTGCGGTCTCCAGCCTTCTGGGCATCCGCAAGGTTGGACCGACGGACGTGATCTTCGTGCAGTCACCTCCTCTCCCCACCGGCCTGGCGGCGCTCATTTACACCCGGATCAAGCGGGCTCCCTTCATTCTCAACATCAGCGACCTCTACCCCCAGTCCGCCGTCGAGCTCGGCATGCTGCGCAACCGCGCAGCCATCCGCCTCGCCGAGATGTTCGAGCGACATCTTTACCGCCGGGCCGCCCGCATCGCAGTGCCCACGCCCGGAATGCTCGAGAGGTTGGTGGCACGCGGAGTGCCACGCGACAAGGTCTTCCTGCTCACCAATGGCGTGGACACCGTCACGTTTCAGCCGGCTGCACCGGACAGCGAGCTGGCTCGCGGCCTGGGGCTCGATGGTCACAAGGTCTTCATTTACGCAGGCGTTCACGGATTGGCCCAGGGCCTCGACGTCATCCTGGAGGCGGCCAAGCTGACGCACGATCCGGAGATCCTTTACGTGCTCGCAGGAGAGGGAGGCGATAAGGAGGCGCTGGTGGCAAAAGCCGCGGCGCAGGGAATCTCGAACGTTCGCTTCTTGCCCAATCAACCCAAGTCGTCGATGCCTGCGCTGTTGAACCTTGCGTACGCGTCGATAGTGCCGTTGAAACGACTCGACCTGTTCAAGTCGGCCTTGCCGTCAAAGATGTTTGAGTCGATGGCTGTGGGCCGCCCCATCGTGGCGGCGATGTGGGGCGAAGGCGCCGACCTGGTCGAGGCCGCTCGTTGCGGGCTGGTGGCAGAACCGGAGGATCCCCAGTCCCTGAGCAAGGCTGTGGTGGCGCTGGCGGCAGACCCGAGCCTGGCCCGGCGGCTCGGCGCCCAGGGACGCGAATACGTCGTCAAGCACTTCGATCGCAAGGACATCGCCGACCGGCTCGCCAAACTTCTCCAGGAAGTGGCCCGGCCGGGACCTGCCTGAGGGCG
>DAIUFK010000008.1:6163-8282 GCA_036844615.1 Candidatus Dormiibacterota bacterium
GCGTGCCAAGATACGGACATATTGGCCTCTGACGCGGTCCGCATCCATCCGACTGCCGAAGTGTCCGAGACTGCGAAGATCGGAGCCGGCACGCAGATCTGGCACCAAGCCCAGGTTCGAGAGGAGGCGGTGATCGGCAAGCAATGCATCCTCGGAAAGGGGACGTATGTGGACAAGGGCGTCCGCATAGGCGACCACTGCAAGCTGCAGAACGGGGCTTATGTGTTTCATGGTTTCAACCTCGAGGACGGCGTGTTCCTCGGCCCTGGCGCGATGCTCCTGAACGACAAGCACCCACGCGCAATCAACCCCGACGGCTCCCCCAAGGCGGACACCGATTGGGTCGCGAGCGAGGGCCTTGTCGAGTTCGGGGCCGCCATCGGCGGCGGAGCGGTCATCCTGCCTGGCGTCAGGATCGGGCGGATGGCGATGGTGGGATCGGGTTCGGTCGTGACGCGCGACGTGCCCGAACGTGGAATCGTCGTCGGCAACCCGGCCCGCCTTCGCGCTTTTGCATGCGATTGCGGGCATCCGATCGCTCTGGACAAGAACGCCGGCCGGCGAATGGAGCTTTCGTGCCCGAAATGCGGGCGAGTCTATGAGATCTCGGCAGAAATCTATGCACAGCTCGACGACGGGGCGTCAATATGAGCGCGACGTCCGAGCCGGCACGGCATCCGCGCCCGGGCTCTAAGAAACCACCTATGAGTGCCCTGAAAGTCGGCAAGCCGGCTGAAGTCGCGTCTGAACCGATAGCAGCTCCTGTCGAATGGGACCGCGCTCGCTTCGCGCTGAGTCTGCGCGAGCGCCGGCTTCTGCTGGCCGGCGCCGACTTCATCGTCGGCGGGCTCTCTGCAGTTCTCGCATACACGCTCGTGCACAGAGGCAACGTGCACCCGCTGCAGCCTTACGATCCCCTCCTGTACGGCGCCATCTGGCTCGCCGCCCTGCTGATAACAGACGGCTATGCGTTCGAGATTCCCACCAGCCGCATTCAGAGCGCGATCGCTGTCGTCAAGGCACTCCCTGTGGCGTTGCTCATCGCAGTAGCGACCTTCTTCCTCCACCCATACGTGTTGACGCGGCCTGTCATCCTCCTTGCCCTCGCGATCGGAGCCGGGCTGTTGATATTGATGCGCACCACCCTCGCCCGCCTCCTGCTGCACGAGGCGCTCGCGGTCCGCGCAGTGCTGCTGTCCGACTCCGAGCCTCGGGCCGAGATCATTTCAACCCTCGAGGCTGCACGATTCGAGTGCAGGGTCATCGCTCGGCTGGTGAGCCCGATGAGCACGGAGGCAGACCGCGCCAAGGTGCTCGCCGAGGTTCGCAACCTTGTCACGCGCTCAGGCGCGCAAGAGCTGATTGTGAACAGCAACGAGCTGCGCCTTCTCCCTGGCCTGGTCGAGGCGTGCTTGACCCACGGAGTTCGTGTCGTGTCAGGCGGCGACCTGGTCGAGCGATACATGGGCCGGGTGCCGATCGACTCGATCGATGTTCACTGGTACCTGGGTCTTCCCGACAACGACGTCTGGAAGCGGCCGTACGCAGTGGTGCGTAAGCTCACCGACCTGATCCTTTCCTTCGTCATCAGCCTGCCCTTCCTGGTCCTGCTCCCGTTCCTCGCTCTGCTCATAAAGCTCGAATCGAGCGGTCCTGTATTTCACGTCCAGCGCAGGGTGGGCGAGGACGGCCGCGAGTTCAACCTTCTCAAGCTCCGCACCATGAGCGAGCAAGCGGAAGCGACCGGCGCCCAGTTCGCTACCCGAGCAGACCCGCGCGTCACGCGCGCGGGCCGCTTTCTGCGGGCCACCAGGCTTGACGAGTTCCCGCAGCTGCTCAACATCGTCCGTGGCGACATGAGCTTTATCGGGCCTCGGCCCGAACGTCCAGAGTTCATGGCCGACCTCGAGGCCAAGATCCCTCACTTCCGCTCGCGCCTTCTGATCAAGCCAGGCCTCACGGGTTGGGCGCAGGTCCGAGGCGGCTACGCCGGCACGATCCCCGAGCTGACCCGAAAGCTCGAGTACGACCTCTACTACATCAAGAACCGGTCGCTCCGCCTCGATCTCCAGATACTGGCCAGCACATTCGTCACCGTCATCCGGCGAAAAGGCATCTA
>DAIUFK010000008.1:8382-25648 GCA_036844615.1 Candidatus Dormiibacterota bacterium
ATCTCCAGATACTGGCCAGCACATTCGTCACCGTCATCCGGCGAAAAGGCATCTAAAGACGAGGCAGCGTTTCGGGTCGGTTCGCTCGCAGGCCCTCCGCGATGACCGCCACCGCACGGGCTCGCTCGACCCATGCATATCCAGGCCGCACAGCTTTGACGTTTGCCCGTACGCGCTCGAGCTCGCTTCGATCGATGGTCCGGAGCAACGCAAGGAACTCCTCCTTCGACCTGCCGACCGACCAACCGATTCCCTGCTCCTCGACGATTCGCGCCACCGCCGTTCCGTCGCCCGCGAGCACAGGCAGCTCCATCCCGATGGCCTCTGGAAACTTGATGGGCATCGCCCAATCCGAATTGAGAGTGCCGTAGGGCATCACCGCGATGTCGTGCTGCGCATACAGCGCGAGGAGCTCCTCGCGGTTCCGGTTGTGGACGACCTTGACGTGGGGGCCGAGGTATGGATCGTAGGCGCCAGGCCGGTGCTGCCACTCAGCCTCGCGACAGCAGATGGTCAGCTGAACATTCACCCCATGACCCGCGGCCCACGCCGATCCCTCGAGCAGAGGCGTCAGGTCATAGACCGGTGGGCTCGCACCGCCCACGTAGAAGAGGCGGATTGGAGCACCTGCCTCAACCGGCCGGCGCGGCGGCGGAATCTCCAGGGGATCGAACCCAGGGCTTGAGACCCAATTCGGTTTTTTCGAGGTCCAACCTGCGATCTGCGCCAGCATCCCGCGGTCAGGCACGAGCAGGGCATCCACCACCTTGCGATAGACGAGCAGATCGAGATGGAAGAACGGCAGGAGCACGAAGTACTTTGCCCAGCCGATGCGGCTCGGATAATCGGGCAGCCGCCACTGCACGTCTCGATAGAACAGGACGATGGGGATGGCGCGCGAACGGCAGAAGGTGAAGAACCGGTAGTCAAGCAGCGGATGCGTGGGCACGTGATGCGACTCGCTCAGGAGGATCGGCGTCGTCGGCGGCTCCGCATAGACAAAGTCGTATTTGGCGCCAGCAAGAATCTTCTGCTTGACGTCACGCGCGGCCCGCCCCCGCGCGCGTGCATCGCCGGCGACGACGTCGACCTCGTAGCCCAGCTCCCGGAAAGCTTCGAGCATCTTTGCAGGGCGCAAATCTGAGCCGCGGACCGCATTTTGAACAATGGCGCGTGTGCTGTAGAAAATGCACTGGCGCGACCCTTGTACTTTTGGTCGATCCATACCAGGCAGATAGCATAGGAGGACAGGCGCGAACGGCAGTCGCTATGCTGCAGACGATGCGATCTGCGAGCAGCCCGCTCTCAAATTCGACAGTCGCTGTGGTCGGATTGGGCAAGATAGGACTGCCGTTGGCGGCGCAATTTGCAGCCAAGGGCATGCGCGTCATCGGTTGCGATGTGCTGCCAGCGGTGATTGACGCAATCAACAGCGGTCACTCCCACGTTCGCGAAGAGGCGGGCCTGGAGGAGGCAGTGGCATCGGCGGTGGCCGACGGCAGGCTGCGAGCGACCCTTGACACTCCTGGCGCCGCCGCGGAGGCCGACGTCATCGTGGTCATCGTCCCTCTGATGGTCGGGCTCGACAGGAGCATCGATTTCAAAAACCTGGACTCCGCCACCAAGGCCATCGCCAGAGGTTTGCGTCGCGAAACTCTTGTCATCTACGAGACCACATTGCCCGTTGGCACTACGCGGCACCGGTTGGGACCAATGCTGGCGGAGGGCTCCGGCCTCAAGGCAGGCAGCGACTTCCAGCTCGCATTCAGCCCTGAGCGCCTCTACGCGGGCCGCATCTTTGAGGACCTCCGGCGCTATCCAAAAATAGTGGGCGGAGTTGACGCTGCGAGCACGAAGAAGGCGGTGGACTTCTATCACGCGGTGCTCGACGCCGAGGTGTGGCCGGTCGAGAATGCCGAGACCGCCGAGTTTGCCAAGCTCGCGGAGACAACCTACAGGGACGTCAACATCGGGCTCGCCAATGAGCTTGCCCTTTACGGCGCTGATCGCGGAGTCAACGTGGGCGAGGCCTTCAAGGCCGCCAACTCGCAGCCCTTCTCCCACTTACATCGCCCGGGCATTGGCGTGGGCGGGCACTGCATCCCCGTCTATCCCCACTTCCTGCTCGCGGACGCCTCCAAGGACGAGCTCGGGCTCGTGCGCGGAGGCAGGCACACGAACGACTCGATGGCTCACTCCTCGATCGACGCCCTCGCGGCGGCGTTAGGAGGCCTCCAGGGCCGTCGTGTGCTTGTGCTCGGCGCCTCCTACCGCGAGGACGTGAAGGAGATGGCGTTCTCGACCGCGATCCCGATCGTCGACGAGCTGCATCGGGCAGGCGCCGAGGTGCTGATCCACGACTCACATTACGAGCCGCTCGAGCTCGCTTCGTTGGACGCTGAGATCGCGGACCTCAGCTCCGATGGGCCGATCGACGTCGACGCCGTCGTCGTACAAGCGTTCCACAGCGAATACCGCGACCTCGACTGGAAGCGCTTTCGCGGGCTGAGGGCGGTGTTCGACGGCCGCGGCGCGGTCGATCCCGAAGACATCCGCAATGCCGGCGCCAGGTACCTGGCAGTCGGCGTTCACGGCAAGAACGGCTCGGCCTAGGCGCGCCTCGGCATTCGCAGCCGGTCTTCTTCCTGCTCGCCCCCAAACCAGTGGATGAAGACGGCGATGGCGGCGACACCCATCGTTAGCTTGCCCAGGGTCATGAGAACCGCCCCGGCGACTGTCTGGTCGGTGACCGGGTCGAGCGACGCCACCAGCCGCGGCGCGAGGGCGTAGTACTCGTAGAAGGGCACGCGGGAGAAGATCAGGGCGAGGGCGACCCCATCCTGCGGCAGGGTGGCAACCAGCATGTACAGGAGCTTTACGCCCGGCGACATCTGCCAGCGCGCATACGCTGACGTTGCCTGCAGTATCGGCCAGTAGAGCAACACGCCGGCGACGATGAAGGTCAGGTGCTCGCCGACGTGAAGAGGCTCTGAGTAAAGGGTGGCGTCGTAGAGAGGAGGCAGGTGCCAGACGATCATCACCGCCGCAGCGATGAGCTGGGCGGGGACAGGCTCGGTGATCGCCCGCAGACCTGGGACGCGCACCAGCCGCGCGGCCATACCTCGAGAAAGGCCGAGGAGCATGAGCGGGGGGGCCACGAAGCCCAGGAGCACGTGCTGCAGCATGTGCACGCTGTCGAGGTAGTGGTCGGCAATGGTGTCGATCGGAGTTTCCAGCGCAAGCCATATCGTCAGCAGGCCCAGCCCGAAGTAGAACGAATGCAGGCGCCTGACGTCGGCGACCCCGCGCGCCAGCCAAGCGTGCCCTAAATAGAGCGCAACGAGGCCGGCGTAGACGGTGGGGTCGAGCGGCCAGCTCAAGGTCAGCTGGTTTTGATGCTTTGTTGGGCCAGGATCAGCAGGCTTGTCATGGTGTAGAGGACCATCAGGAGCAGCATCGGGTACTGGCTCAGCAGAGCTCGCTGGGCGGTCC
This sequence comes from Candidatus Dormiibacterota bacterium, assembly GCA_036844615.1. Lineage (GTDB taxonomy): Bacteria > Chloroflexota > Dormibacteria > Dormibacterales > Dormibacteraceae > Palsa-872. The sequence goes on from DAIUFK010000008.1 coordinate 11,875, forward strand.
GGAATCTTTCACCGGCTCTCAGGTGGGACAGATACACGGCGATCACGTGGCCGAGGACGATAAGGATGATCTGAGCGAACCAGATGGTCGACGCCTGGGCCAGCGCAAAGCTCACGTGAACCCCTGCAGCTGCGGGCCATAGATGCCAGCCCTTCTGGAGCGGATCGTCGAGGAGCGGGATCAATGCCTGTGATTGCAGCACGACATAGCTGTAGTTGTGAGCAGCGTTGTAGACGAGCGCGATAGGCACGAGGGTGAAGGCAAACCCTGTAGCGGTGGTCACGAAATCTACCTTGCGGTTGCCAAAGTAGACGACTGCCTCGATGAATGCGACGAACACGAGCAGAAAACCGAAGGTCACCAGCGTCAAACCAAGCGTCCTCACCAAGAAGAAGCCGAGCTGACCCATCGGCAGCCAGATCGGCTCGAGGCTGACGTTGAAGTTCTGCCACGCCGGCGTGCCGAGAATCCCGTCGAACGCGAGAGTGCTCAGCATGAGGATCACGAAAAAGACTCGGTCCCACCCGCTGCGGGCCGGCTTCAGCAGCCCCACGCCCCAGGGGCGAAGGTAAACAGTGATGACAGCACCTGCCTCGTCGCGCTCTGCCTCGACCGGACCGAACCTGCCGACAATCCCGAACAGCACGGTGAAGGCCTCGCAATGCTCGAGCCACTCGTCGCGGCCGAAAAGGATCATTCCGGCGATCGTCGCCGCCGCGTATGCGATCGCCAGAATCGCTACCACCGACGGGCGATTGGCCATCCCTGTCGTCAGCTCAAGGCAGGCAAACGCGAAGTACGCAGCGGCGGCAGGCCACAGCCCAACGTCAGGAAGCTTCCAGACCGGCCCGAGCTTCACGAACCGGGTCACGAGGTCGTAGATCGCCGCCCATGGGTTGAGCAGATACCAGAGGTTGCCGACGAGGCCGCACAGGATCACCAGGCCTGCCCAAAAGTAGATCCACGTCAGATACTCGGACGGGTTGAGGGCGGGATTCGACGAGCCGAACAGGCCGGTGATGATGATCGCCAGCAGGCTCAGCACCCCTATCGTCCCACCCCCTGCCCGCGGCAGCGGCGAGCGCGCGATTCGCAGCAGGGCAGGCACCGGGCGGCGCGGATACTGCACAGCCGTGGCACCGACCTGGTCGCCGGCAAAGACGACCACCAGCACGAACGAGATCACGACAACGCCACCCGCCGCGAACAGGTACCAGAACAGGGGCGCAGGAAGGTCGTACCGTGGCCCGAATCCGTGAAGAAAGATTCCGAGGCCGAGTATCACGGGTTCACTATCAGGTCACCCAGGTGGGTGGTGGTCGCCTCCCACTCGATGTCGAAAGGGCCGCCGCTGTTGACAGCTGTGAACGTGTGGGTCACCACGGCGCCCGCCAGGCAGTCGAAAGCGATGTCGTAGCCGTGAAGGTGCACCTCGCCGTCGGTGTCGCTCGCGATGTTGATGGTGACGATGTCGTTCTGATGGACTGTGAGCACGTTCGGCTGCATGGATGTGGCCTTCGTGACGGTCACGTCGAATGTGACGTTCTTGGGGACGTAGTCGGTCTTGTTGCCAAAGACCAGGTAGGCGCCCACGGCAACGAAGACGACCAGGACTGCGACGACGATGGCGAATCGATAACGGCTCATTGACCGCAACCGATCATAGGGGCCGTTCCTTAGACAATCCTCAGCTCGACAGGGATGTTGTTGCGCGTGGCGTTTGAGTAGGGGCAGCGGTCGTGGGCGCCCGCGACCAGCGTCTCGGCTGTCGCCCTGTCCACACCCGGCACGTGGACCTGCAGCTCGACTGTGAGACCAAACCTCCCCTCACCGATCGGCCCGAAGCCGACTCGGGCGGTCACCGACGAGCCCTCGACCGATACCTTGGCGCGGCGCGCCACGCCCTCGAGCGCGTTGTGGAAGCACGCCGCGTAACCGCAGGCGAACAGCTGCTCCGGGTTCGTGCCAGGGCCACCCGACCCGCCAAGCTCGGAAGGCGCGTCAAGAGCGACGTCCAGCCGGCCGTCCGAGGTCTTGGCGCGGCCGTCACGCCCGCCGTCGGCGGTAGCCTCCGCCGTGTAGAGCACCCGCACCGGTCCTTGCACTGAAGCCACGTGAATCACCTCCGGGTACGTTGCGCCTCGCCCCAAACAGGGAAGGTTGCAGACAGAGATTCAACTATGCTCCCAAGGCCGCGAAGGATATATGCGCGGGGAAGCAACTGAAGGCCGGAGGTCAAGGTGAATTTGAGGATCGTGCCGGTGCTCGCGCTGTCAATCTTGTTGGTGGCCGCGTGTGGTGGCGGATCATCCGGGGTGACGGCGGGCATGAAGTTCGCTCTGCTGCTACCGGCAACCGGCGATCGGTTTGACGCTCTCGACAGGCCTGCTTTCCTGGACAAACTGGGCAGGCTTTGCGCCGATTGCCAGGTTCTGTACAGCGCGGCGAAGCAGGGCGCCGATCAGGAGGCGCAAGCGAAAGCGGCAATAACCGGCGGCGCCGGCGTCATCGTGCTCGATCCCGTCGACATGACGGCGGCTGCGACCATCGTCGCCGAGGCAAAGGCGGCAAACATCCCGGTCATCTCATATGACGGGATGGTCGCGAACACACTCGGCCTCAACTACTACGTCGGTTTTGACACCGCGGCGGTAGGCGGGTTGCAGGGCAATGCCCTGCTCACTGCGATGGGCGGAAAGACGAACCCCAAGGTCATCGCGCTCAACGGGGACCCCAATGACAAGCAGGCAATGGTCTTCAAGACGGGTGCTCACAGCGTCCTCGACGGCAAGGTGCGTTTCGTCAAGGAATACAGCACACCAGGGTCGAAGCAGGCCGACGCCAAGACCGAGATGCAGAACGCACTGAGTCAGCTCGGCAACACCAAGCTCGATGGAGTTCTTGCAGCGAACGATGCGATCGCGGCAGGCGCCATCGCCGCGCTGAAGAGCAGCGGCATGAGGCCCTTACCCCCCGTGACCGGGCAGGGCGCAGGGCTGGCCGCCATCCAGCGCATCGTCGGTGGCGAGCAGTACATGACGGTGTACGAGTCCCTCCGGCTTGAAGCTGAAACCGCCGCCCAGCTCGCCTACGACCTCGCCTTCGGTGTGTCGGTGCCAGCGTCGATGACGAGCGGCAACACCGTCAACAATGGCGCTGCCGACGTCCCTTCGGCGCTCGTGACCCCCACGACGATCACGAAAGCCAACATCGAGTCGACAGTCGTGGCGGATGGCTTCTGGAGCCCTGATGAGATCTGTACTTCGCAGTACATATCGGCGTGCGCTGCCCTGGGAATCTCCTGACCTTCGGGTGAAGCCTGGGCTCTAGGCCGTGTGCTGATGCGTTGCCGTCGCTGCATTGAGCGCCAGCGCCAGGGCGCCCAGCAGCTCGGCGCGCTCCACGAACACTGCCTGCACCACTTCGACCTTCTCAGCCGCGGCCTGGACGGCATGCCGCCGAATCGACTCCCGGAGGGGTTGAAGCAGGACGTCGTTGGCTCGGCTCAGAAGACCACCGACGATGACGCGCTCCGGATTGATGAGGTTGCACAGGCCGGCGACCGCGACGCCAATCTCGCGACCGGCATCTGAAAGGGCTCGGCGGCAGCGCACGTCGCCTTCGGCGGCGAGATCGATGACTCGGTCGAGCGTCAGCGTTCGGTCGTCACCCTGGCCGACGAGCTGGAGGATGGCCGGTCCTGACGCCACAGTCTCGAGGCAGCCCCGGTTTCCGCAATAACAGAGCGCTCCACTCTCGTCGAGCGTCGTGTGCCCAATCTCGCCGGCTGTGCCCGATGCTCCGCGCAGGAGCCTGCCATCGACGACGAGCCCGGCGCCGATGCCGGTGGCGGCCTTGATGTACGCGAAGTTCGAGCACTCGCGACCAGCTCCCCAGGTCAGCTCGGCGAGCGCGCCGAGGTTCGCATCGTTTTCGATCTCGACAGGCATCGCCAGACGATCCCTCATGTCGCTCCGTATGCGAATACCGGTCCAGCCCGGAAGGATGGTGGCCGATCCGGCCGCGCCCCGCGCCCGATCGAGCGGGCCGGGGATGCCGATTCCGGCGCCGATCACCGACCTCCGCTCCACATGAGCTTCCGCCAGGACCTCCTCCACCATCCTGGCGGCAGTGTCCAGGGCGGTCTTCGCGTCGTGGCTCACGTCGAGATCGCACCGCCGCTCGGCCAGCACGTCGTGGCCGACATTGGCGACGGCCACTCCAACATGGCTGTGGCCGAAGTCGATGCCCACCACCGCCAGCGAGGAATCGCGCAGCATCAGCAGCACCGCAGGCCGCCCACCACGAAAATCGGGAACCCCGGTCTCAACCTCGTGAACGACGCCCGAGTCCTTGAGCTCAGTGACGAGGGTGTGCACCGTTGTGCGCGACAGGCCCGTCATCCGCGCGATTTCAGACTGGCTGATGTGCCCCCGCTCCCGCAGCGCCCCCACCACCCGCTCGCGGTTTCGGTCTCGCAGCCAGCCGAGCGTCCCCTCTCCCTTCTTGTCTCCCGTCTTGTCTCCGTTTTTGGCCATGGCGCACCGGGAATCATGGACGCCCAGATGGGTTTGTCAAGACTTGGAACAAATTGGGTGGGTCGCACGATCGCGCTCTTGACAAACGTGTTGACCTGAGACATGCTCTGCCGCGGTGGGGGGTCCCGCCATGGGTTTCTGAGTAAGGTCTGTTCGCCGGCGCACTCTCGCCCCGGTACGCCCGGGAAGAAGGCGACAGGTACTTAGATAGGAGAGAGAACCTATGAGGTTCGCCAAACTTGTCCCGGCACTCGGGGTGGTCGGGATCGTCGCAATGGCCTGCGGTAACACCAACACGGCGACGAATTCGCCGGCAGTCGTGCCTTCGGACCTGAGCATCAGCTCGTTCACGCAGGATTTCTCGTACATGCCGAAGCTCAAGGACCTCGTCGGAGCTGGCAAAGGGATGGTCGGAGTCATCCTTCCCGACACGACTTCATCGGCGCGCTACGTCGCTTTCGACGCGCCGTACCTGAAGAAGGCGTTCGACGGGGCCGGGTACACCTCGTCCCAGTACAAGATCGACAACGCGCAGGGCGTTGAGGCGCAGCAGCTGGCAATCGCGCAGGCGGACATCACAGCCGGGGCGACCGTCCTGATCATGGACCCGCTCAACAGCACCGTCGGTTCGCAAATCCAGACCCTTGCAGCGTCCAAGGGCGTTAAGGTCATCAGCTACGACCGCGCCACCTTCACGGGTACCAGCACCTACTACGTGAGCTTCGACAACGTCCAGGTGGGCAAGCTCATCGGGCAGGGCTTCATGGACTGCGTCACCGCGTGGGGCGTGAAGAGCCCGCAGGTTTTCACACTCAACGGCGGCCAGAACTCTGACCCGAACGCCGTCTCGTTCGCCATGGGCTACAACTCGGTAGTCTGGGGCGACTCAATCAAGCAGGAGACCGTCGGCAAGACCAACAGCGCCGGCATGAAGCTGGTCGGCGACCAGGTCGCCACGGACTGGAAGAACGACGTGGGCGGCACGATCTTCCAGCAGGCGTTCACCGCCAATCCCCACATCAACGCCACCATCGAGGCCAACGACGGCCTCGCCAACGCCGTCATCCAGGTTCTCAAGAACAAGAACGTCAAGGGCAAGACGATCCCGACCGTCGGACAGGACGCAACCCTGGACGGCATGGTCAACGTGCTGACCAACTACCAGTGCGGATCCGTCTACAAGGCCGTCTACCTCGAGGCGCAGGACGCCGTCGCCCTCGCCACCGTGCTCCGCGCGGGAGCCACGCCTCCGGCCGGTCTGGTGAACGGCACCACCGCGCCACCTTCGGGCGTCACCGGCAGCTCGCAGCCGGCTTCGCTCCTGGTCCCGATCTGGGTCAACTCGGCCAACATCGCATCGACCGTGATCAAGGACAACTTCGTCGACAAGGCAACGCTGTGCAGCAAGGCGGGCGCCGCGGCCTGCACCGCTGCCGGTATCTCCTAACCCGTCGCAGACCTGACGCCGCCGCCGTCGCGGCGGCGTCAACTTTTCCCCGTCAACCTCCGCTCAAAGAGTCGAGATAATGACTGGTGACATGACGGCTGTGGCCTCGGAGGAGCAAGGGACCGGCGAACCGCTGCTCAAATTACGGGGGCTGGACAAGCATTTCGGCCCCGTCCAGGCGCTGTACCACGTCGACCTCGAGCTTCCGGCCGGTAAGGTGACCGCGCTCTGCGGTGACAACGGCGCCGGCAAGTCGGTGCTCACCAAATGCATCTCCGGGGTCTACCACCCCGACGAGGGCCAGTACTTCTGGGAGGGTCATCAGGTCAACGTCCACAACACGCGTGATGCTGCCCGTCTCGGCATCGAGACCGTGTACCAGGACCTCGCCCTGGCGGACAACCTAGACATCGTGCAGAACATGTTCCTGGGCCGCGAGCGCATCAGCAACGGGCTGCTCGACGAAGACAGCATGGAGCGGGCCGCCGGCGAAACGCTGGCGAGCCTCCGCGTGACCACCGTGAGGTCCGTTCGCCAGCCCGTGGCGTCGCTCTCCGGGGGCCAGCGCCAATCGGTGGCCGTGGCCAAGGCTGTGATGTGGAACTCAAAGCTGGTGATCATGGACGAGCCCACCGCAGCCCTGGGCGTGGTGCAGACCAGGCAGGTGCTCGATCTGATCAAACGCCTACGCGACCGCGGCCTCGCGGTGATGGTCATCTCGCACAACCTCACCGACGTATTCGAGGTGGCCGACCGGATCGCGGTTCTGTACCTGGGCCGGTTGGTGGTTCAGGACGACACTTCGGCCTTTGACCTGCAGAGAGTCGTCGAGTTCATGACTACGGGTGGTTCAAAGAGCGCCCGTGGCGCAGGCTCCAAGGAAAGCTGACATGGCAAGCGTCGCGCCCGACGAAGCGGCCGACCTGACCGCAGCACCGGAGGCGGCGCAGGCCGAGCTGCCGCCCGGGGTCGTAGCCCAATCCCTCGGCGAGTACGTGCGGGCTTACGTCTCGCGGATCAGGGCCGGCGAAAGTGGAGTGCTCCCGGTCCTTGCAGCCATGTTGGGGATCGTGGTCGTGTTCACAGCGATCAGCCCCAACCACGTATTTATCTCTCCCGGCAACCTGGTCAACCTGTTTCAGCAGGCCGCGGTGGTCATGCTCCTCGCCATGGCCGAAGGATTTGCACTGGTCCTTGGCGAGATTGACCTGTCAGTCGGATTCGTCGGCGCCATCGGCGGAGCGATCACGGTCCAGCTCATCCAGCCCACCACCACCAACTGGAACTGGGCGCCGGCCATCCTCGCGGGACTTCTCGTCTGCACGGTGTTCGGCCTGATTCAAGGCACGCTCATCACACGGCTGCGACTCCCATCCTTCATCGTCACCCTCGCCGGCTTTCTCATCGCGAACGGGGTCTTCCTGAAGATCCTTCTGCTCGGACCGTTCTCCGGATATCCGAACCTCGTGGGCCAGGGCGACAACCTGCAGGTCATCTACCACCTCATGTGGGGCACGATCGACCCGACCATATCCTGGATCGGGGCCGCGGTCGTGGTCATCGGGCTCGGTCTGCTGATCTGGCTGAGCGATTCCCGCCGGCGCAAGAGCGGCCTCGTCGCGCCTCCGGCGAGCCTGTCCCTGGTCAAGATCGGGCTGATCGCAATCGTCGCGATCGTCGTCGTCGCCATCTGCAACAGCAACCGGGCCAACCTCGGGACCCTGGAGGGCGTGCCCTGGTTCATCCCGATCGTTCTGTTCGTGCTCGGGGCGTGGACGATTCTCCTCGAGCGGACGAAGTTTGGACGCTACGTCTACGCGATCGGCGGCAACCCTGAGGCGGCACGCCGGGCCGGCATCAACGTCGCGCTCATTCGCACGATTGCATTTGGCCTCTGCTCGTTGACGGCCGGCGTTGCGATGGTGCTGTACGCCTCGCTCCTGGCGGGGATGTCGAACAACTTTCAGGGCGGGCAGTACGTCCTCTACGCAGTCGCCGCGGCGGTCATCGGGGGCACCAGCCTGTTCGGGGGCAGAGGCAAGCCGCTCCACGGCGTGTTGGGCGGGTTTGTCATCGCCGGCATCTACAACGGCCTGTATCTGCAGGGGATCTCGGACGTGGAGTGGCAGTACATCATCACCGGCCTGGTGCTCCTCGCAGCCGTCGTCATCGACTCTGTATCCCGGCGCGGGGCGTCCTCGGGGAGCGTGACCCGGACCTGACCCGGGCCCGACCCGAGCCCCGACGGCGCTCCCCCAGATCCACGATTGGGAATTTGCCGGGGTGGGTAAAGCTTCTTCTAATTATGGAAACCCCGAAGCCCGAACTACTCCCAGTCCTCCCCATGGACGACGTCGTCGTCCTCCCCCACATGACTGTCACTCTGGCCGTCGAAGGCGACAGCCAGAAGGCCGCCATCGAGGCGGCCCGCCAGGGCAGCCGCCTGGTCTTGCTGGTCCCCCGCATCGACGGCCAGTTCGGCAAGATCGGCACCGTCTCCCGCCTTGGCGAGTCGGTGGAGCTTCCCACTGGCGTCGAGGCGTTCATGATCCGCGGCGAGTACCGCGCCCACCTGGGCAGCGGGCAGGCCGACATCGCCGGCGCACTGTGGGTCAAGGCCGAGCCGGTGACGGAACCAGAGCCCTCCGAGAAGGCGATCGAGCTCGGCCGCGAGTACCGCGCCATGCTGGAGAACCTCGTCGAGTCGAGGGGCGTCCCGCAGGTCGTGCAGTTCCTGCGCGCCGCCAAGACCCCAAGCCACCTCGCCGACCTGGCCGGGTACTCTCCTGACCTCTCAATGGACCAGAAGCTCGAGGTCCTCGAGACGCTGGACCTGGAGGAACGCCTTGCCAAGCTCATCGGCTGGACCAAGCAGATCCTCGCCGACGCCTCACTGAAGGAGAAGATCCGCAGCGACGTCTCCGAGGGCATGGAAAAGACTCAGCGCGAGTTCCTTCTCCGACAGCAGCTCGAGGCGATCAAGAAGCAGCTGAACGAGGGCGGCACCGACGTCATCTCGACCTATCGCGAGCGTGTCGCGAAGGCGGAGATGCCCGAGAACGTGCTCACCGAGGTCAATCGCGAGCTCGACCGATTGGAGCGCACGAGCGAGCAGAACCCCGAGTATGGCTGGATCCGCACCTACCTCGACTGGATGCTGGACATCCCCTGGAATGTGCGATCTGACGACAACTACGACCTGGCCGAGGCGCGTCGCATCCTCGACGAGGACCACACGGGCCTGTCCGACGTCAAGGACCGCATCATCGAGTTTCTAGCCGTGCGCAAGCTGCGCAAGGAGCGGGGCCTCGAGGTCCTTGGTGGGCGTGGCTCGGGCGCGATCATCACGCTCGTCGGCCCTCCAGGCGTCGGCAAGACCTCGCTGGGCGAGTCGGTCGCCCGCGCGCTGGGTCGCAAGTTCACGCGCGTCTCTCTGGGCGGCATCCGCGACGAAGCGGACATCCGCGGCCACCGGCGGACGTACGTCGGCGCGCTGCCAGGTCGCATCGTTCGCGCCCTGAAAGAGGCTGGGACCAAGAACCCTGTGATCATGCTTGACGAGATCGACAAGGTCGGCAGCGACTGGAGGGGTGACCCCTCAGCGGCGCTGCTCGAGGTCCTCGACCCCGCACAGAACAACACGTTCCGCGACCACTACCTGGAGGTCGACCTCGACCTCTCGGAGGTCCTGTTCATCCCGACCGCCAACGTGTCCGAGACGATCCCGGCTCCCCTGCTCGACAGGATGGAGCTCATCAGGCTCGACGGCTACACCGAGGAAGAGAAGGTCGCCATCGCGCGTGACCACCTGCTGGCGCGCCAGCTGAAGCAGGCGGGCCTGCGGCCCGACGAGGTCACCGTCACGGACGAAGCCGTGATGAAGGTCATCACGGAGCACACTCGCGAGGCAGGCGTCCGTAACCTGGAGCGCGAGCTCGGCAAGATCACGCGCAAGGTCGCGACCAGGGTCGCCACCGCGGCGCTGACCCCGCCTGTAGCGATCACGCCGGAGCGCGTCCGCGAGTTCCTCGGCAAGCCCAAGTTCGACAACGAGGTCGCGGCTCGCACCTCGGTCCCCGGCGTGGCCACCGGCCTTGCAGTCACAGGCACAGGTGGAGATGTGCTGTTCGTCGAGGCGACATCCACAAACTCCAACGGTCACGGTGGCAACCTGACGCTCACCGGCCAGCTTGGAGACGTGATGAAGGAGTCGGCGCAGATCGCGCTGTCGTACGTGCGCTCGCATGCCGCGCAGCTGAAGATCGAGCCAGACGCGGCTGACAGGGCCTTCCACATCCACGTGCCAGAGGGCGCGGTGCCCAAGGACGGGCCGTCCGCCGGCGTGACGATGACCACTGCGATCGTGAGCCTGCTCACGGGGCGCGCGGTCCGGAGCACTGTCGGCATGACAGGCGAGGTCACGCTGCAGGGCCTGGTGCTGCCAATCGGCGGTGTCAAGCAGAAGGTCCTTGCCGCGCACCGCATGGGGCTCACAGAGGTCATCCTTCCTCGCCGAAACGAGAAGGACCTCGACGACGTGCCCGAGAGCGTGCGCAACGCGATGACATTCCACCTTGCCGCCAAGGTGGAAGAGGTGCTCGAGTTCGCGCTCGAGGCGCCCGCCGAATCCGGCATCCGCGCGGCTTAGCGGGTTGAGCAGAAGCCCCCAAGCGGTCCTGGAGAGGTCAACCACGATCGCAGTGGTCGGCGCCTCCAGGGATCCGAACAAAGCTGGGGGTTCAGTGCCCGAAGGACTGCAGCGGCGAGGCTTTCGCGTCATCCCGATCAATCCGTTCGCCGAAATGCTTTTTGGCGAGCGGGTCTATCGCATGCTCGCCGACGTGCCGGAGAAGATCGACCTCGTCGACGTGTTCAGGCCTGCCGCTGATGCTCCGGAGATCGCACGTCAAGCTGTCGCTGTCGGGGCGAAGGCCCTGTGGCTCCAGGAGGACATCCGCTCGGAGGAGGCACGGCGCATCGCCGAAGCTGCGGGCCTCGACTACATCGAAGATGAGTGCACCGCGGTGGTGGCTGCGCTGTATCGGATCAAGAAGGGCGCGGCGGCCTAGCCGTTACCCTTCGGATCGTGGCTCCGCGCCGTCCTCATCATCGTCCGCGCGATCGAAGCGTCGAATGCGAGCTGAAGTTTCGCGTGGCCGGCCCGCGCAACCATGCGCGGATTCGCGCCGCTCTTCGCAAGCGGGGGGCCAAGCTCGAAGGCAAGTACGACGAGGAGAACTACAGGTTCGACGGCCCCGGAAAGTCGACACGCGGAACGACTCTTCGGCTGAGGGTTCTCAATGGCGGGCCACACGGGATTCTCACCGTGAAGGGGCCGGCCAAGTTTGTCGGCAAGGTCAAGGTGCGTGAGGAGACGGAGATCGACCTCAAAGACGTCCACGCGACTCTCGACCTGCTCACGCAGCTTGGCTTCAACGTCGAGTTCACTTACAAGAAGCGGCGTGTGATGTGGACGCTCGACGGCGTGGTGAGCGTCACGCTCGACACGCTGGACTATGGGTGGTTCGTGGAGCTTGAGGGGCCGCTCGAGGTCCTCCCTGAGCAGGCGCGCAGCCTCGGCTTCAACCCTGGAAAGGCGCTCAAAGACTCCTACTCTGTCCTGGCCCGCAAGCACCTTGCCAAGGTCGCCAAAGCCACACCATCGAGCTAGCCCAGCCGGAGCTCGTACCTCTCGGCTGGAAACGTGCCGTGGCCGCCCTCGGGCTGCCAGTCCAGCGTGCCGAGGTGAGAAAAGTTGAGCTTCTCGGCAACGCGGCGGCTCGCCTTGTTCTCCCGTCCCGCCCAGAGGGTAAGGCGCCGAAGGGCGAGGGAGTCTCGGGCCCAGTCGATGAGAGCGAGGCAGGCCTCGGTCGTCAACCCGCGGCCGGCGTGGTCGGTTCGAATCCAGTAGCTCAGCTCAGCGGCTTCGTCGCTCTCCCGTGCGAAACCCATGACCCCGAGCACCGTACCCGAGACGCGGTCGATGGCGGCGAAGTGGAAGCGCTTATCCGCCTCCCAGTCTCGTGCACTGTTCGCGGTCTCCGCGCGAGCCCCTTCCATGGATGGTTCGCGCGCCCACGGCATCCAGGGCAACAGCTCGCTCCGTGAGGCGACGATGGCTTCGAAGATGCCCTGGGCGTGATCGGGACGAACAGGTTCGAGGAGCAGATGCTCCGTCTCGAGGACATTCATCGATGGCGGGTTTACTTTTACTGGACGTCCCCTCCGGCCCTTCGGGCCACCTCCCCGGCGAGCGGGGAGGTCCCGGTCCGCATATCTAACTTTTGGCCGGGCCCACCCAGACTGTCTGGATGTTGGTGAACTCTCGGATGCCATGCGAGGAAAGCTCGCGCCCGTAGCCTGACCTCTTCACCCCGCCGAACGGCAGCCGCGCGTCCGACGCGACCATCCCGTTGACGAAAACAAGGCCCGCCTCCACGCGCTCGGCCATCATCTCGCCGCGCTCGACGTCCTTGGTCCAGATGCTGGACCCAAGACCGAACTCAGTGTCGTTGGCTACCCTCAGCGCCTCTTCCGCGTCGCGGACGCGTATCACCGCTGCCACCGGTCCGAATGTTTCCTCGTCGTAGACCGGCATGCCCGGCCGCACCCCGGTGAGGACGGTCGGCTCGAAGAAATATCCGCCGCTGTCGTCGAGCCGCTTGCCTCCCGCCAGCACCTTGGCGCCCTTCTTCACCGACTCCTTGACCTGGCGCTCCAGGTCGTCGACAAGGTCGGCTCGCGCCAGGGGCCCCACCTGGTTGGCTCGATCCTTGGGGTCCCCCACCTTGAGCGCCGCGACAGCAGCTGCGAACCTCTCCTCGAACTCCTTGGCGACGGGCTCGGCGACGATGAACCGCTTCGCGGCGATGCAGCTCTGTCCGTTGTTCTGGTTGCGCGCGCGACACGCGACGGTGGCCGCCGCCTTGACGTCAGCGTCCTCGAGCACGATGAAGGGGTCGGAGCCGCCAAGCTCGAGGACCGACTTCTTCAGCGCTTTCCCCGCTGCCGCGGCGACCTGCATGCCCGCTGCTTCGGAACCCGTCAGCGTCACGCCTGCGACGCGGCGATCGGAGACGATGCCATCGATCGCGCCTGAACGGATCAAGAGCGTCTGGAAGACTCCCTCAGGCACGCCTGCCTCTCGGAAGACGTCCTCGATGGCAAGGGCGCATTGAGGGACGTTGGACGAATGCTTCAGCAGCATCACGTTGCCTGCCGCCAGGGCCGGCAGTGCGGCGCGGAACGCCTGCCAGAAGGGGAAATTCCAGGGCATGACGGCAAGAATCACCCCAAGGGGTTGAAACCTGACGTAGCTCTTGGTTGCGGTGCTTTCGATCGGCTCGTCGGCGAGCAGGCGCGCGGCGTTGTCGGCGATCCAGGTGGCCGTCCAGGCGCACTTCTCGACCTCGGCCTCGGCCTCGACGATGGGCTTGCCCATCTCAGAGGTCATCAGCTCGGCGAAGCGGGCCTTCTCCGCCCTGAGGACGCCCGCCGCCGAACGTAGGAGGCCTGTGCGGAGGTCGAGACCCGCGTCACGCCAGGCGTGCCGGGAGCCCCAGGCGCGCTCCAGGGCGGCCTCGATGCCGGCTGCATCCAACTCGGGAAAGGTCGCCAGCTCGCCACCGTTGGACGGGTCTATCGATCTCAGCATGCCATCAGATTAGCCCCTCTCCCCGCGGCTGCGAGCCAGGGCCGGCTGACCACGGGGCTCGCGGGATTCGATGTTCCCGAGAGCTCCGAAGCCTTGTTTGAGGCCCCGTTTCCGATTCGCATCCGCAGGTGACCT
>DAIUFK010000008.1:25748-49446 GCA_036844615.1 Candidatus Dormiibacterota bacterium
GAGCTCCGAAGCCTTGTTTGAGGCCCCGTTTCCGATTCGCATCCGCAGGTGACCTGATCTCGGCGGGCGCCCCACGGCAGTCGTGACAGCGATGCAGGTCGCTACGATTTGCGGGTGGCCCGTGCACCGGTCAAGCGGCGGCTGAGCAGCCCGCCCGTCCAGCCCGCCAGACCAGAGGGGCCCATCGCCGATGGCCGCCTCCGGGTGGTCATCGAGGCAGTCTCACCCGAGGTCGATGGGGGCCGCTTCCCGAGCAAGCGCTCGCTTGGCGAGCGGGTGGCGATCGAGGCTGACGTTTTTGCCGACGGTCATGACGCGCTTGCGTGCGTCATGCGCTATCGCCATCAGTCCGAAAGCTCCTGGACGGAGCTGCCCATGGCGGCCCTCGGCAACGATCGGTGGCGGGCAGAGTTCACGGCCGGCGAGCTGGGGCGATACCTCTACACGTTCGAGGCGTGGGTTGATCGATTTCTCACCTGGCGGCTGCAGCTCGCCAAGCGGTTGGCGGCAGGTCAGGAGGTTGCGCCCGAGCTCGAGATTGGTGCGAAGCTGGTCGAAGCTGCCGCTGGGCGCGCGCAGGGGGCGGACTCGGCCGCGCTGATGAAGCAGGCCGCGGGTCTCCGGTCCACCACTGTTGCCAGTACGCTCCCCAACCCTCTTGTCGAGGGGGGAAACCCCCCTGGGAGCGGCGGGCCTGGCGAAGCCAGTTCCCGGCGCACCCCCCTTGCCGTTGGGGAGAGGGAGCTTCTCGCGCTCATGGAGCGATATCCGGACAAGGCCGAGGCGGTCACCTTCCATCGGGAGCTCGAGCTGCTTGTTGATCCGTTGCGCGCGCGGTTCAGCGCCTGGTATGAGCTCTTCCCCAGGTCGGCCGGTGAGCCGGGCCGGCATGGCACGTTCCACGACGTCGAACTGCGCCTTCCGTACATCGCGTCGATGGGATTTGACGTCCTCTACATGCCGCCCATCCATCCGATCGGCCGCACCAACCGCAAGGGGGCCAACAACAGCGTCAAGGCTTCGCCCGGCGAGCCGGGCAGCCCGTGGGCGATCGGTTCTGACGAGGGCGGGCACAAGTCAATCCATGCTGAGCTCGGCACCATCGACGACTTTCGTCACCTGTTGAGGGCCGCGGAAGAGCGCGGCCTCGCGGTTGCGCTCGACCTGGCGTTCCAGTGCTCCCCCGACCACCCTTACATACGCGAGCATCCCGAATGGTTCAGGCACAGGCCTGACGGCTCGATCCAGTACGCGGAGAACCCGCCGAAGAAATACGAGGACATCGTCCCTTTCGATTTCGAAAGCGACGCGAGGCGCGAGCTGTGGACCGAGCTGCTCTCGATAGTTCGGTTCTGGATCGACCAGGGCGTGCGCATCTTTCGCGTCGACAACCCGCACACCAAGCCCTTCGCATTTTGGGAGTGGCTCATCGCCGAGGTGAAGCGTGACCAACCTGACGCCATCTTTCTGGCCGAGGCGTTCACCCGCCCCAAGGTGATGTACAGGCTGGCCAAGGCAGGCTTCACCCAGTCGTACACCTACTTCGCTTGGCGCAACACGGTCTGGGAGCTGACGCAGTACTACACCGAGCTGGCGCAGGCTCCAGTCAAGGACTTCTTCCGACCCAACCTGTGGCCGAACACTCCGGACATCCTCACCGAGTACCTGCAGCACGGCGGGCGGCCGGCATTCGCCGCGCGCCTGGTGCTGGCGGCCACTCTTGGCGCGAGCTACGGGATCTACGGCCCCGCCTTCGAGCTGTGCGAGGCCCGCGCCAAAGAACCCGGGTCGGAGGAATATCTCGACTCGGAGAAGTACCAGCTGCGCAGCTGGCCCATCGACTCCCCTGAGAGCCTCAAGGAGCTGATCACGCTGGTCAACGAGATCAGGCACGAGAACCTCGCCCTGCAGAGCGACCGCGGGCTGCGGTTTCATACGACTGAGAACGACAGCCTCCTCGCCTACACGAAAAGCACTGCAGACCTCGCCGACGTGGTGCTCACGGTGGTCAATCTCGACCCGCATCACACGCAGTCGGGGATGGTGACGCTGCCGCTGCAAGTCCTCGGGCTCGACGGCGACAAGAGCTACCAGGCGCACGAGCTGTTGAGCGGAGCGCGCTACATGTGGAACGGGCCTCGCAACTACGTCGAGATCAACCCGCACGCTGCGCCCGCGCAGATCTTCAGGTTCCGCCGCCGCATCCGCAGCGAGCACGACTTCGAGTACTTCCTTTGATAGCCGGGCGCGCGCAGGGCGACCTTTCAGACCGTAAGCACCCAGGCAAACGGCGGAAGCTGGAGAACTTTCAGCTAGACGACGATCCGCTCTGGTACAAGGACGCGATCATCTATGAGGTCCACGTTCGCGCCTTCAACGACAGCGACGGCGACGGCAGCGGTGACTTCAAGGGCCTGATCGAAAAGCTGCCCTACCTGCAGGAGCTCGGCGTGAGCGCGATCTGGCTCTTGCCCTTTTACCCTTCACCTCTTCGTGACGACGGTTACGACATCGCGGACTACGAGGATGTCAACCCCATGTACGGCCGCCTGGCCGACGCTCGCCAGTTCATCGCCGAGGCGCACCGGCGAGGCATGCGAGTCATCAACGAGCTCGTGTGCAACCACACTTCGGACCAGCACCCATGGTTCCAGCGCGCGCGGCGGGCGCGCCCTGGCAGCCCGCTGCGAAATCTCTACGTCTGGAGCGAGACCAACCAGAAGTACCAGGACGCCCGCATCATCTTCAAGGACTTCGAGGTCTCCAACTGGACCTGGGACCACGTCGCCAACGCGTACTACTGGCACCGCTTCTTCTCACATCAGCCGGACCTCAACTACGACAACCCGCGCGTCAAGGAAGCGATGTTCAAGACGTGCGACTTCTGGCTCGACATGGGCATCGACGGGATGCGCCTCGACGCCACGCCCTACCTCTTCGAGCGAGAGGGCACCAACTGCGAGAACCTCCCCGAGACCCACGGTTTCCTGCGCGAGCTGCGGCAGCACATCGACGGTCGGTACCGGAACCGGATGCTCCTGTCAGAGGCCAACCAATGGCCCGAGGATGCGGTCGCCTATTTCGGCCAGGGCGACGAGTGCAACATGGGCTTCCACTTTCCGCTCATGCCCAGGATGTTCATGTCGATCCGGATGGAGGACCGGTTCCCCATCGTCGACATCCTCGCCCAGACACCGACCATCCCCGACAGCTCCCAATGGGCGCTGTTCCTGCGGAACCACGATGAGCTGACACTCGAGATGGTCACCGACGAGGAGCGTGACTACATGTACCGCGCCTACACGCAGGACCGCGCGGCGCGCATCAACCTCGGCATCCGCCGCCGCCTCGCGCCCCTGCTGGGCAACGAGCGGCGCCGAATCGAGCTGATGAACGGGCTCCTCTTCTCGTTGCCGGGCACACCCGTCATCTATTACGGCGACGAGATCGGGATGGGCGACAACATCTTTCTCGGCGACCGGAACGGAGTCCGCACGCCGATGCAGTGGAGTGGCGACCGCAACGCGGGGTTCTCGGACTGCAACCGCCAGCGGCTCTACCTGCCGGTCATCACCGATCCCGAGTACCACTACGAGACGGTCAACGTCGAGACGCAGCATCAGAACCCCCACTCGCTCCTGTCGTGGATGAAGCGCGTCATCGCCCTCCGCAAGCGACACCGCGCGTTTGGCCGTGGGACCCTGGAGCTGCTGCGGCCGGAGAACCGGAAGATTCTCGCCTTCGTGCGGCGTTACGAGTCCGAGCAGATCCTGGTCATCGCCAACCTGTCGCGCTTCCTCCAGACGGTGGAGCTGGACCTGTCGGAGTGGAAGGGCATGGTGCCGATGGAGCTGTTCGGTTCCACCGATCTACCGGTGATCGGCGAGGCGCCGTATTTTCTGACCCTCGGGCCCCATTCCTTCTTCTGGTTCAGCCTCCAGCCGAAGGCAGCGCCTCTCCTCCAGGGCGACGGGCAGGTGCCGGCGACGGCGCTTCCGGAGATCAAGGTCACGGACGGCTGGGATTCAGTGCTGCTCGGCTCCGCGCGCGAGCGGTTGGAGTCGGTGCTGCTCGGCTACATAAGGCAACGCCGTTGGTTCGCGGGCAAGGCACGCCGCCTGAAATCGGCCCAGATCCAGAACGTGATCAATGTTCCAAGCGTGAATGGCGACCGGCGGAAATCAGATGCGGGGGCGCCGAGCGCCTACCTGGTCACAGTCGTCGTCTCCTACGCGGAGGGTGACCCCGACACCTACATGGTGCCGATGGCGTACGCGAGCGCAGCAGAAGCCCCTCAGATCCTCGAGCGCTGGCCGCAATCGGCGATCGCGTGGTTGCGCTCGGAACCCGAGCGGGGCCTCCTCTACGACGCTCTGGGACCGCCCGGTTTTGCCGAAGCGCTCCTCGCGGTGATCGCGCGACGCCGCAGGTCCACCGGCCCCCCGGGGACCCTGGTCGGATCGACCACCAAGGTCTTCACGCGCCTGCGCGGCCCGGAGACCCTCAAGCTCGAAGCTGCGCTGTCGGTGGCCGAACAGAGCAACAACTCCGTCGTTTTCGGGGAGCGCCTGATCCTCAAGGTGTCCCGGCGCCTCGAGGAGGGCCTGAACCCCGAGCTGGAAGTCGGCCGCTTCCTCACCGAGAACACGAACTTCTCCCAGATCGCGCCTATCGCCGGGAGCCTTGAGTTGAAGCGCGACCAGGGCGAGCCCTTGACGCTCGCGATCCTCCAGGGCTACGTGCCCAACCAGGGCGACGCCTGGCAGCACACGCTGACCACGCTCGCGCATTACCTCAAGGGCGGCGAGCTCGCCTCGACCGTGGCGCCACCGAGGCTGCCCCGCAGCCTGGCCCAGGCGAGCACCGTCGACCTGCCCGAGCTGGCGACACGAACGATTGGTGCATACCTCGACTCAGCCCGCCTGCTCGGCCAGCGGACCGCCGAGCTGCATTCAGCGCTCGCATCGGACCCTGACGACCTCGCCTTTGCCCCCGAGCACATCTCGCAGCAAGACCAACGCTCCATCTTCCAATCCCTGAACGGGGTCGCCCTGAGGTCGATGGAGCTGCTGAGAAGCCAGCTCAAGAGGCTGCCTGAGGACGCGCGTGACGAGGCTCGCCAGGTGCTGGAGCTCGAGCCGAAGATCTCATCAACGCTGCGCGCGTTCCTGGGTCGCCGGCTGACGACAACCCGGATCCGCGTGCACGGCGACTATCACCTCGGCCAGGTGCTGTACACAGGGCACGACTTCGTGATCATCGATTTCGAAGGCGAGCCGACCCGCACGCTTTACGAGCGGCGCCTGAAGCGCCTCGCGCTGCGGGACGTGGCTGGGATGCTGCGGTCGTTCCACTACGCGAGCCAGACCGCGCTCAAGTCGGAGCAGGTGCCCCCCGAGGCGATGGAGCGGCTGCAGGCCTGGTCGAGATTCTGGGTCGAGAGCGTCTCCGCGACCTTCCTGCGCGGTTACACGACCGCAGCAGGGCCGGCGTCGTTCGTCCCGCACAGCCCAGAAGACCTTGACCTGCAGCTCACGACGATGCTGCTTGAAAAGGCACTGTACGAGCTTCGTTACGAGCTGAACATGAGGCCGGACTGGGTGCGCATCCCTCTCCGTGGCATCCTTGAGCTGATGACGACGACATGAGCGAAGCGATCGCACCCTCGCTGCTCACGCCCTTCGACCTGCACCTCTTCAACGAGGGTACGCACGGTCACCTCTACGAGAAGCTCGGGGCGCACCTGTCGAAGGACCCTGACGGGACGCTGTTCGCGGTCTGGGCGCCCAATGCCGACTCAGTGAGCGTGATCGGAGACTTCAACTTCTGGGACAAGTCCGCTAACCAGCTGCACCCGCGCGAGCAGTCGGGGATCTGGGAGGGCTTCGTGCCCGGAGTGCGCCACGGCGCGCTGTACAAGTACCACGTCCACTCGCGAGTGACGCGAACCGGCGTGGACAAGGCCGACCCGTTCGCGGCCTTCGCCGAGGCGCCGCCGCGCCAGGCATCCGTGGTCTGGGACCTCAGTTATGACTGGGGCGACGGGCAGTGGATGACGGAGCGCTCGCGCGCCAACGGACGCTCGGCGCCATGGTCCGTCTACGAGCTGCACATCGGCTCCTGGATGCGCCTGCCTGAGGACAACAACAGGTGGCTCACCTACCGCGAGCTGGCTCCCAAGCTTGCGGATTACGCCATCGGTCTTGGCTTCACCCACGTCGAGTTGATGCCTGTGATGGAGCACCCCCTTTACCAATCGTGGGGGTACCAGGTCGAGGGCTACTTCTCACCCACCAGCAGATACGGCACGCCACAGGACTTCATGTACCTCGTCGACCACCTGCACCAACGCGGCCTCGGAGTGATCCTCGACTGGGTGCCCTCGCACTTCCCGACCGACGAGTTCGGTTTGCAGAACTTCGATGGCACTCACCTCTACGAGCACGCCGACCCTCGCCTTGGATTGCACCCCGACTGGGGAAGCTCGATCTTCAACTACGGGCGCAATGAGGTGCGCGGCTTCCTGATGAGCAGCGCGCTGTCATGGCTCAACCGTTACCACGCGGACGGCCTGCGGGTCGATGGGGTGGCGTCGATGCTCTACCTGGACTACTCGCGCAAGGAAGGGCAGTGGATACCCAACAAGTTCGGCGGGCGCGAGAACCTGGAGGCTGTCGACTTCCTGCGGCGGTTCAACATCGAGGTTTACAAGGAGCGCCCCGACTCGCAGACGATCGCCGAGGAGTCCACCTCATGGCCGATGGTCTCGCGCCCCACCTACCTGGGCGGGCTGGGCTTCGGCATGAAGTGGGACATGGGCTGGATGCACGACACGCTGAAGTACATGTCGGAGGACCCTGTGCATCGGAAGTTCCACCACAACGACCTGACCTTCAGGATGCTCTACGCCTTCAACGAGAACTTCATGCTGCCGCTGTCACACGACGAGGTGGTCCACGGCAAAGGCTCGCTGATAGCGAAGATGCCGGGCGACGAGTGGCAGAAGTTCGCCAACCTTCGACTCCTGTTCGCGTGGATGTTCGCCCAGCCCGGCAAGAAGCTCCTGTTCATGGGCAGCGAGTTCGGGCAATGGGACGAATGGGACGTGGAGAGCAGCCTTGACTGGCACCTGCTGAACCATCTGCCGCACGCCGGCCTCAGCCACTGGGTGGGCGACCTGAACCGCATCCTTCGCGAGGAGAACGCGCTGCACGAGCTCGACTTCGACCCTGCGGGCTTCAGCTGGATCGACGCGAGCGACAACGAGCAGAGCGTGGTCAGCCTGCTCCGGCGCGGCGTGGCGCCGGATGACGTGGTGATGGCCGCGTTCAACTTCACGCCCGTGCCCCGGCACGACTACCAGATCGGAGCGCCAGTGCCGGGCCATTGGCGCGAGCTGCTCAACAGCGATGCGCCTATGTACGGCGGCAGCGGCCAGGGCAACCTCGGCGGTGTCGACTCGAGACCCGTCGGCCGCCACGGCCACCTGCACAGCCTGACGCTCACCCTCCCCCCTCTCGGAGCGATCTTCCTGAAACCCGAGCTTTAGGAGACCCTGCCGGCGTTGACACGGCTGGTTGCTACGCGCGGCGATTACAGCTCGATCAGTCCCTTCTTGGCCGCATAGATTACGGCGTGTGATCGGCCCTGGATGCCGAGCTTCTCGTACATGTTGCTGACGTGGTTGCGAACCGTCTTCTCGCTTATCTTCAGTCGATACGCAATTTGCTTGTTCGCCATCCCGATTGCCACCAGCTTGAGGATCTCAACCTCGCGAGCGGTGAGGCCGTCGTATGACTCTTTCGGCTTACTCGAGAGCATGCCAAGCAGCCGGTCGGCAATCGAGCCCGACATCACCCTGGTGCCGCCAAGGGTGGCCAGCATGCTATTGACTATCGTTGTGGCATCGGTGTCCTTCAAAACATAACCTCTCGCTCCTGCCTCCAGACCCTGGAGAAGATGGCCGTCGCCCGCGAAGCTGCTGAGAATGATGACCGCGACCTCTGGATGTTTTCCGCGGATGATTCGCGTCGCCTCGACTCCCTCCATCACGGGCATTTTGAGGTCCATCAAGACCAGGTCTGGTCTCAGCTCATCGACCATGCGTACGGCTTCCTCTCCGTTGACGGCTTCGCCAAGCACCTTGACGCGCGGATCCTTGTCCAGGAGCGCCGCCAGACCCGACCTGAAGAGGCCCTGATCGTCGGCGATCAGCACTGACGCCACCTTGTTGGGTATCAAGGTAGGAGATTGACCAGTGGGAAGCTGGCTCGCACCATGGTTCCCGCCGGACCAGCGTCCACCTTCATGCGGCCACCTAGGAGCGCCGCGCGCTCGCGCATGCCCAAGACTCCGTTTCCATGCACCCGCGACGCCTGAGCTGCGGTCGATGGGCTGCCGATATCGCTCACCAAGACAACAGCACGGGATCTGATCAAATCCAACGTGACGGCAACTGATGGACCTTCTGCATGACGCCACGCGTTGTTCAGCGCTTCCTGGATGATTCGGTACACGTTTACTTCGGCTTGCTCGTTCAAGCGGGACGGCCACGAAGGTGAGACGCGCAGGTCAACGGCCTGTCCGCTAAGGCGCTCGAACCGCGGGACGAGATGGTTTCGGAGGCCCGCGATGAGCCCTTCCTGGAGGGCGGGATCGTCACGCAGGTCGCTTACGAGACGCCGGACGTTGCGAAGCACTTCCAAAGTCAGCTTTTCGAGCAAGTCGACCTCGCGGAGCACGGCCTCCCGGCCGTATTGGCTCGAACGGAAGTTCGCGAGCTCGACTTTTATGGCGTACATGGTTTGGACAACCTGGTCGTGTAGCTCACGTGCCATGTCCTCTCGGACATCGCGCCCCGGGTCGGTTAATCCCCCGAGGTCAAGCTTGAAGATGGTTGCGACTTGCGATTGAGCGCCTTCGATTACGTGCCCGATCTGGGCTTGCTCGGCCAACCCTCCGTTTCCCCTCTCTCTGTTAACTGAATGAATAAAACCGATTCCGAGCGCCGAACCGAGACCGTACAAGTCCCGCCGCCTACCCTTAATTTCTGCCGGGCTCCGAATTTCCCGAGCGACCACAGCCAGTTTATAGTTATTCGAGCCCGCCATACGAATAAACCTTTAACTTGCACCTTGGCTTTTCACAGCACTTTGGCCACCAATCCAAGCGAGAATTAGTAGTCGGTCCGCGCCCGCCCAGATCAGTGAACGCGCGAAGTCACGGAGACCAGGACAAACGTCCCGGTTTGCAAGTGCCCGTGGCTTCCCAGAGGACGGCCGGTTCTAGAACGGCAGGGCCGGCCCGCACTTCTGAAACCGGCTGAAACCACGCCAGTTGCAGTCAGGCCAACGCCTGGTCGGACGGTAGCAGCGCTTCTGCCTCGGACAAGGTCCTTGCCAAACAATCGGCAAATCCCAACTGATAGGACAACTGTCACGATCGATCGGGTTCAGCTCGCTCCTCCACGCTGCGATCGCCTCGCCAGTGCGTTTAGCGCCTCTAAATGCTTGCACGCCTCAGGGTCCCCATCCGTGCACTGCAGCTGGAGCATGACCGCGCAAGCCATGCAGACCCTCTCTACCTCGGGATCGCCAAGACCTTCATTGCAAAGCTCGCCGCATTTCGAGCACACGCCGACCGCCGGCGCGGGTGCTCGCCGAAGGATGCTTCTGACCAGTCCGAGCGCCCGTCGCACTCCTGTAGATCGACCTCCGGCACGGGTGGCATGTTCAGCACCTGCCCACCCGGAGCGGGGAAGCCCGAGGGGTCAGGGCCCGACGCGAGCAGTCTGAACGACCAGGTCGTCGAAGGCAATGTCGAACGAGCGGCCTGTCTGGTTCTCCCCAATCTGGAGCATGCCGATAAAGCTCGAACCGAGGCTGGCGGTCTGGGTCGTCAGCACTGTTACGGAGTTGCCGTCCAGCCAGACCTCGATGGTGCTCGAAGCTCCGTTGACGACCACGTGAAACTCGACGCTGTGCCACGAGCCCACGCTCACCAGCGGACCGGTGGTGCTCGTGCCGCCCACGTCGTTTCGAAGCGCGAGACGGCCCTGGCCGTCGATGTACAACCGGGCTATCGATGCATTGCCCGAGGTCCTGTAGCCGACAAGAGTGGATGTGCTGGTAGGCAGCGACCTCACCTGGAAGTACGTGCGGACGTACAGGTTTGAGTAGCTGCCGCCAAGGGTTTCTCGAGAGTAAATCGCGCCCCCCGTGGCAGTAGCCTCAGCGGCATATCCCCCGCCGTGCACGGTGGTGCTCTGCACGACCACGCCGACGTTGGCCGTCCAGGCAGACATCGACCCCGACTCGAAGCTGTCGCTGAAGACCCGTCTGACGAGGCTCAGGCCGAGGCTCACTGCGGCGCCGGGGCCGACGGTCACAGACTGCGCCTGCGAGCTGTAGCCGGCCGCGCTTGCCGTGAACGTGTACGCGCCTTCAACGACGGTGGAGAACGAATATCGACCGAGGCTGTCGGTGGTGGTGGCCCCGCCTGAGTAGGAGACGCCGGCCCCGCTCAATGGGGTCCCTGTGGCGACGTCAACGACGGTTCCCGACACACTTCCAGGGAGGGGTGTGAGGGCAAAGCCCTGGGAAACATTCGCGCCCGCTCCCACCGATACGCTCTTTGACTGTGGACTATAGCCCGCCGCAGCGGCGCCAACCGTGTAGCTGCCCTCTGGCACTGAGGCCAGGGAGTATGCCCCGCCCGCGTCAGTGATGGTGGCGCCGCCTGAATAGCTCACTGCAGTACCACTGATGGCCCGTCCGGTGACCGAGTCCGTGACAACACCCGCGATGCTGCCTGGGAGTGGCGCCAGGGAGAAATCCTGTGTGGTTGTGCTGCCGGTCGTGATGACCACTGTCGCGCTCTGGGCCGTGTACCCGGATCGGGCGGCCGTGACTGTCGTGTTGCCGTCCGGAAGTGATATGAGGCTGTACATCCCTTGGGAGTCGGTGGTGGTGGTCCCGCCCAGGTAGCTGACGGTGACCCCGGCCACCGGCGAACCAGTTACCGAATCAGTCACTTGCCCGCCAACCGTTCCGACGCCGGCCGGCGCGAGGGAGAAGTTCAGAGTTGCAGCCTGGCCCGGACCGACGATCGCCGTCAGCGACTGGCCCGCGTATCCCGGCGCGCTCGCGTCGAGGCCATAGGTACCCTCGGCGAGAGGAGTGGACGTGTAGGCGCCAGTGGAATCGGTCACCACCTGACCCCCTGAGTAGGAGACCGTGACGCCCGCCACGGGCAATCCGGTCGCGGCATCGGTGACCACGCCACCCACGCTTCCGGGGAGGGGCGCGAGGCTGAACCCCTGAGTGCTCGTCGCGGCGGGCTTGACAGTCACCGTCTGGCTGCCGCCGCTGTAGCCCGGAGCCGAGGCGCTCAGCTGATAGCTGCCGAGCGGCGCCGTGGGTAGGGAGTACGAACCGGCGATGTCTGTGAGGGTCGTTGCCCCAGCGTAGGAGACCGTCGCGCCGGCGATTGGGTTGCCAGTAACGGAGTCCGTGACGGTGCCGGCCAGCTTGCCGTAACCGCGGCAGGGAATGTTGCCCGAGTCGAACACTGTCGACGTGCTGCCCGAGTCGGTGACGAACTTGTACTGTGCCGCGGTCGCAGAGAGCTGCAGCTGTAGGGCTCCAAACACGCCGCTCTTCGAAGTAACGACACGATTTTGTGGATCGGTGCTCGCGATGTACTGACCCGAGTGGCCGCCGGTTCCCGCGACGATCTCGGTCAGGCCGCCACTCGATGGATTGCCGTTGGCATCCAGGGGTTGCCACCGCTGGTAATCGTGGTCATGGCCGTTCAGGACCAGCGTGGCTCGAGCATTGGCCAGTGGCGTCCAGAAGTCCTGGACGCGTGGCGAGGATCCTTCGGGGCCGATGTTGTTAAGGGGGTGGTGCCAGAAGGCAACGATGCAAGCCCCTGCGTGTGCAGCCAGATCGCTCTGGAGCCAGGCCAGCTGGCCGCTCCAGTTGATGGCCTGGTACTGGGAGGTGGAGTTGAGCGCGATAAAATGCCAACCGCCCGCGTCGAAGCTGTAGTAGTTGGGCTCGTTGTTCCAGTAGTCGTAGTAGCCGGCCGCTTTGCGAGTCCCGTACTCGTGATTGCCGATGACCGGGTCGGTGATCGGCTTGAGGACCCCAAAAGTGCCGTCGTACCAGTTCGAAAACTCCGCATAGGAGCCTTTTTCGTAGACGTCGCCCAGATACAGGAACAGGTTCGGAGACCATGAATTGATCATGTTCACGACGGAAGTGGCGGTAGTGTCCCCCCCTGCGCCATCGCCGACCGCGGCGACCACAAGATTCGCTCCGGGCGCGGGCGCAGTGCCGGACGTGATGGTCGGCGAGTTGGTGTTGGGCGGAACCACACTGATCCCGTTCGAGAACGTGAGCGATTCACTGACAGGATTCGTGGTGCTGTTGTCGCTCATTACAAGCGATGCAGACAGCGTGTGCAGCCCGTCCACCCAATACTTGGTTGGCAAGACGAAGGTGTAAGGGCTCTGGTAATCGGTCAGCGTGTAGTCAGGGCCGATCGTGAAGACCGCCCGCACGACCCTCAGGTTGCCGCTCACGAGCATGGTGGTCGTTGCCGAAACGGTCACGTTACCGCTCACTGTCGCGTCAGGGGCGGGTTGAGTCAGGCATAGCTGCACGCTGTATGTGGGCGTCGTGGTGGTGCCGCAGGGAGGCACGTCGGCCGCTGCAGGGTGCCCTGAAGCTGACAAGAGGACGAGCAGGAGAGCTCCAATCAAGGCCGCCCGCCAGGCTCTCGTTATCAAGCGGGTAGGTTTTACGCGAGCGATCATCCGTCCTTGCTCCAACTGACTGTGTCGAGCAACCGGCCGCTGGTCAGAACAGCGTCCACTCGAGCCGTTGAATGGTCCACGCTGACGATGAGATCGCCGTAGATACCTGCTGCGCCGAACTGCTGGAAGGCGCAGTTGTGGCGGATTGTATCGGCACTTTTTCCCCCGATCCCCGCCACGAAGTAGTGGACGCCTGCCGCGGATGGCTTGATCCGCTCGTAGTCGTGGTCGTGACCATTGAAAACCGCATCCACGTGATATTTGTCAAACAGCGGGACCCAGTATTGGTCCACATACGCTGTGGATCCGTGCTGGCCGCATGAGTACGCGGGGTAATGAAAGAAGACGAACTTCCAACGCGCGCTTGCATGTGCGGCAAGATCGTTTTTCAAGAACTCGTAGTACGGCTGCCCCGGCATATATCCACGTGACCCATCGCCTTCGAGCACGATGAAGTGGGCCTCGCCCGCATCGAATGAGTAGTTCCTGTCCGGCATGAAGAAGTTGAGAAGGCTGGGGCCCCCTTGCTGCGTGGTGTGATCGTGGTTACCGAGCACCCAGATGACTCCGTGTGAGTCGAGGAAGTCCGAATATTGAGGGAAGACGTTCTGATCCATCTCAGTCAGCGTGCCTCGCTCGTAGGTGTTGTCACCTAGGGTTATGAAGAGGTCCGGATCCTGCTGATTCATCAGGTTCACCACCGCTTGCTCATTTGCGGTCCCGCCCCCGAAATCTCCCATAGTTGTGAACCTGATCCGTCCGCTGTCGGGCAAGCTTCGGAAGCTGCCGTGAATGACGGCGCCGCCTGAATGGACAGAGTAGGTGTAGGAGGTTCCCGGCCGAAGGCCTTCAAGCTCAGCGCTGTGGAGGACTCCGTCCTCTTGCGGGTGGACCCTCATTGGCGCCGAGAGGTCTTCGTTTCCGCCGAGGCCATACGCAACGCTGCCATCGACAATCCCCTGAGGAGTCAGCCACGCGACGATGATCGAGTCGGTCCGCGGCTGCAAGAGGTAGGGAACGCGGAGGAATACCTTGCTTGATACTGGCCGCTCAAGGGACGGCGGCTGTGCTTCGTTTGCGCGTGCAAACGCGAAACCGAAACCGGCACCCGCAGTGAGGGCAAGGATCACGAGACCCAAGGTGATCGACACCGCTCGGGGCCGCGAAGACTTCACTGCTGCACCTCCGCGGCCCGTTCCACGGCCAGGGCGCCAGGCAAGCTCTCCGGGGCGAGGCGCCGGACGCGTCGTGACCGTCGCTTGCGGGGCACGCCGCCATCAGCGCGCTCCCGAGCCTTCACCGGCGCCAGCTCTCTCTGAAGTGGTCCGCGCACATCTGCCGGAGGAACTCCCAATCGCCTTCGGGTCGCTGCGTGTAAGGGATGGTGAAATAGCGAGCGATGTCGTTTGCCGCATCGGCCGGCATCTTGGTCAAGCCAACCAAATCCATGAATTCCAGCGCCTCGTGCAGGCGCAGCTTCCCTGGGGTGCTCGAGACCAGGAATAGAGCTCTCCAGGAATGGCTCGACTTCATGGCCTGCAGCAGAGCCAACAGCTTGTTGGGGACGGCTTGAGGCATCCGACCCGACCGGCGTGCTTCGTGCGCGTCGCCGACGACAACCGCATCCCACGGGCCGCCAGCGATCAGCTCGGCTCGCCGGTCCCGGCGGCGAGCCAGGTGCGAGCTGGCCAGGATCACCGGGAAGGCACCCCAAGGGTTGCCCGACCACACCATTTCACGATCTTGATGGCTGAAGAAGCTGCCCCGCTCGAACCTCGGAATCTGGAGGTTGAATTTCTCATACAGCTCCTGTTGCCACTCCCGGATCGCCGATTGGTGAACCAGGAGCAGGAAGCTCTTGGCTTTGCCTGAGCTGAGGAGGCCACGGGTCATCAAACCCACGTCTACGATCGAGCCCGCTCCGGCTTCGCCTCCAAGCAAGCCGCCACGTGGGAACCCAGAGACTGCACGCATCGCAATCGCTGTCTGCTGCGGTCGGTATGCCTCCACCGCCACTGGGATACCAGCGTCAGGGCGGTTGTCGATTGAAAACCCGTCGTCGAGAATCCGCAGCCTTTGCGCGTCGCTCGGGCCGTCGGAGTCGTTGAGCTTGTCAGCGACGACCTCTTGAGGCCGGGAGCTCAGCATCTGGGGTGCCGGCCACCAACGCCTACCTTCGGCCGCGCCCTGGAAGGCCGACCTCTGCAACGACCCACTTTCCCACCGTCCGACCAACCGCTCCCCATACCTCACGCGGACTGCTGCTACGCGGCCGAACGCCCACAGCCGACCACGACCGGCAACAAATACGGCGGCGATGATGACCAGGAGAGTGAAGGTGATGAGTGTGAGATCGGCCGGCGTAATGACCGGGACGATCACCTCCTGGCTTCGCGAAAGAGCGATTGTGGCGATGGGGGTCACTCCGGAGGTCAGCACTTGAGCGGCGTAGTTCCCGCGGCTCAAAACGAGGCTGATCTGGCCTTGCTGATCGAGAGTCACGACCTGGACTCGGCCCGTCGGGCCGGTCAGCTTGATCGGACTGTTGAGGGCGGTGCCGAAGATGGCATCTTTGGCGCCCATCTGCAAGGTGAACAGGAGAAGCTTGATCTGCCATATGCCTCCAGGAGCTGGGGTGTACCGAAACTGGCCCACGCTGGCGACGTTCAAGCGGTTGTACTTGGCGAAGCTGAGCGAGTATGGGGCGGGGGTGACGTGCAGGCCGCCCTCGCCAGAATGCTTGGCAGGCAGTGGAGTCTGCAGCCAGATCGGCGCGTAGGGGTATTGAAGCTGAATCACCTCAGCGTTCGGCCCTGAGACAACGACGTCGGAGACCTGGGTTGGATCGACAGGTTTCAAATCCAGACCGACGAACTGGATCGGCGTCAGGTACGACGCCCTCAGCCCGACAGAGATCGAAATGTCCTTGACGACTCTGATGGTTCGCGACGGCTTCCAGCTGTCGTCGGACCATCGGACGAAACTGATCTGAGATGTCGGATCTGGTGGAGGCAGGCTGGCTGCCAGGGTGTGAATGCCCGCCCGCGCCACGCCAATGACAGCCTCTCCGTTGGCATCGGAAACCGCTCCCCTGCCGCCGTCGAGCTTGAGCGTTACCCCGGGCACTACGGGCACGGTACGAACCGAGATGATCAGCGGAGCCACATCAAATGTCGCTGTCGCGGAGGCGGGTGCCGCGAAGGAATACTGAGTGGTGCCGTTGTACTTCACCAAGAGTTGGTGGACTCCCGAGGCCAAGACTCCGCGCAGCCGGAAATGGGCAGTTCCCGCACCGTCTGTGCGCACCATCCGGCGTTCGACGTCGTCGATGATGAAATGGAGGCCGGCGTCTGCCCGCAGGACCCCGCCGATCGCGAGGATGGCGTCTACGTCGATCTCCTGTCCCGCCTTGACGACCGATGGGGCGTGCAATGTGATTCCATCAGGCAGCGCGGTGTATGTAGGCCCGGGCGGTGGCGCTGGGTCGGCAGCCGGATTCTTCGCAAGCGCCGGCGTCGAGAGCGAAAAAAGAGCGCCCAGAAACACCAGCACGAGAAGCATCGCTTGGCGCCTCATCGCGCGAATCTCCGTTTCCGGCCGGTCAGTGCTGCGAACGCAAGGAGCAGCACCGCAAGCCCGCCGACAACTCCATACATCTCGACGAGAGCGATCGCCGACGGACCGCGCGCAGCAGTTACAGGAGGACCGCTGACAGCGGGCTGGCTTGGAGCCCTGGGCGCTTGCGCGAAGTCGAACGCAGACATGAGGTCGTTGGCCGCCTGGTCCCTTGTTGTCAGCGGAGCCAGGCCGTGCAGGCGCTCGATGAACTTGAGGATCGAGGTGAAGTCGCTCGTCTGATTCAGGACGTATCCCTTCTTCGCGTAAGGCGAGATGATCAGCGCCGGAACTCGAAAGCCATACCCATCACCATCGACCTGCGGTGGGACCACGTGGTCGTACCACCCGCCCCAGTCATCCCACGTGACGAAGATCGCCGAGTCTTTCCACGCCTGGCTCCGCATGATCGCGGTGATGATTCCAACAGTCGCGTTTTGACCGTTCGCCACCTGGCCCGGAGGGTGTTCCGAAGTACCGCCCTGGATGATGTAGTTCACCGAAGGCACCGCATCGTCGGCGAGATCCTGGTACAGGTTGCCGAGATCCTGAATCTTCGCCATCTTTGCGGGATCGTCGACAACGGAAGGGATGGTCAGCAGCGGCACCCACGCGACCTCTGAGTCCTTAGGGTTTGTCGGGTCGATGTGGCGGAAGTTGAGCGTTGGATCGTAATTCTTGACGTAGAACTTCCAGCTCAACCCGGCGCTGTCCAGCCGATCAAAAATGGTCGTCATCTGGAAGCCCTGGGCTGGGATGCTCTCGCCCAGGCCAGAATCCTTGGCAGCGACCCAGTACTGGTGGTTGGCCAGGCTTCCACCCATCGCCGAGGAGAAGAAGTGATCGGCCAGGACGTAGTTGTTGGCGAGGTCCCAGTACAGCGGGATGTCGCTCCCGTCGTAGTAGCCGAGCGCCAGAGATCCGGGAAGGTTGCGGTCTTGCTGCGCTGCCACAAAGCCGTCCATGCGACCGCCGTCGAATGCGGCCAGCGCGCTGATCTGACTGTGGTCGAGGTCCTGGGTCCTGAGGGCCGGCAAGTGGTACGGCTGAACCACCTTTCCAGCTACTCCGGGGGTGACCGGTACGTTCATGCCGGCAACCAGGCCGTCAACCCCTGGATACGTGCCGAAGTAGTTATCGAATGTGTGGTTCTCCTGCATGATCACGAACACATGCTTGATATGCCCGGCGGCCTGCGGGTCGACCAGAGCGGCACCGCTGCGTGACGGCTGTGGCCCCGGCAACGCGGACTTCGTTCGGCGACTGCTGGTGCCTTTGACCAATATCAGCACTTCGCCGACAACCAGGTGGTCGGGGTTGTTGCCGATCACCGACCGATTCAGCTGATACAACTCCCGCCACTTTGAGATGTCACCCAGACGGGCTTTCGCGATGCTGGATAGCGAGTCTCCCGCTCGGACCGTGTAATAAAGCGGCAGTGCCGGTGCACTCCCAGAGGCGCTCGCAACGACGGACCCGGTCCAGACCAGTATCAGGCTGGCGAGAAAACCTGCGACCAGCTTCGCCGTCCTCAAGGGTGGACCTCGTAAATCAGGACCACCGGCACCTGGCCCGTGCTCCCATCCTTTCCGTCCGCCCGTTGATAGTCTGCGTAAACAAGGATGCCGTTGTACTTATGGACGAAGGCCATCAGCCGGTGCGCGAAAAATGGTGTACGCCCAGCCGAATATGAGTCATAGACGAGGTACTGGACGACGTTCGTGCGCACGTCCAGGTCCGCGTTGAGGACCGGTACATAAGTTGGGTTGCGATGGAGTGGGTTGGGGCTGACGCTCAGAGCCCACGCACGTCGCCCGCCATAGAACTGGATGATGTTTGCGAAGGACGGTCCAATCGTGAAAAAGCGCGCCTCGGGGAGCGTGTTCTGCCTGACCCATTTGCCCACTGGGCGGCTCGCCTCGAGACCACCCGTCCCGGCGGTGAACTGGATGCCGGCCGGGGGGGAAGAGTTGGGTGCTGACTGGTCGCTGTCGGTCGCGAGGATCGCTGTGGCCGGGGTGGCTATAACCCCGATCGACCCGACGCCGAGCACCACGGAGCACGTGGCGACCAGGGCGAGCCTCGACCAACCTGACACCGAGGCCTGTGGCAGCTTGAATCGCGTGCGCGCGAGGGTTCGCGCAAAGAACGCGCTGAGCCAAACCGTGCCATCGGCAGCCAGCAGGGCTACCGGTGTGATCAGCGGAATCAAGTACTGGAAGCCTTTGACCGGCCAGGCCTCGAAAAAGGCCACCACCACAACGCTCAGCGAAACAATCAGCACGTCGAGGCCCTGCCGACGGCGCAGCGCGATCACCAGTCCGACAAGAGCGAGTGCAACAAGCGGAATGCCCACGGTCGGCACCACAGTCAGGTAAAAGCCATAGTCGTGATTGGGGCGCCTGAGCAGCTGCCAGATGAAGTATTCCTGAGCGAGCTTGCTGCCGCCGGTTAGAAAAAGAGACAGGGGAAACGGTGCGATGGTAAGCGCGTACACGAGTGCCGAGACTCCGAAATCACGAAGCTTGAGCGGAACGTCCCGTGCCAGCATGAAGAACACGAGAACAGCAGGCACCATCAGAATCGCGGTCTCTTTGGACAGGAAGGCCAGGCCTGCCGAGCAAGCGGCGGCGTAGAGAGTGCGGCCTCGCGGCCGGCGCACGTAAAGCGCAAGGAACAGCATCGTGAGAGAGAAGAAGAAGGCCATCGGGCCGTCCAGAAGCATCTGGCGCGAAACAATCACCGGATAGGCAGAGATGGCGATGAAGAGCATGGTGAGCAGGCCTACGAGCCTTCCTCGCACGACGGTTCCGATGGCACCGCCCACTGCGACCATACCCACGCCGAACGCGACGCTGACCAGCCGCGGGGCGAGATCGTTGACGCCAGTGACCCTGTACACCAACGAGACGAGGAAATGGACCAGCAATGGGTGCGCCCGGAAGATCCCGAACAATTGGGCATAGTCGGCGTGGCCGGCCAGCGCTGCCGCTTGGCCGGCATAAACCGCCTCATCAGAGTTGAAGCCGAACCGGTCGACATTGAAGAGGCGCACCGCAGTTGCGAGCACGAGAATCAGCCCAGCCAGAGCAAGGAAGATCCATTGGTTCTCAAGCCTTACCGCGATGGCAGGCCATGCCGCAACACGGTCACGCAAGGGTCGGTTTAAGGATGCCGTCAACTGGGGCCGCTCGCGACCGGGATTCGAGCCGGGCTGAGGATCGGTTGGCTGCCAAGGGAAGCTCTTTCCGTGGCATCGGAACGCGACCGGATCATCTCCGGCCAGCTGAAATCATCCACACGAAGCCGGGTGACTTCCGCCGTACGCAGCGCAGAGCTCAGGATGGCCCTCTCCTTCAAACGCAGGTCGTCATAACCTTGGCCATCGATGACCAGCTGGGGCGCCAGCTGCGCGTACGGTGGAAACCCGTAGGCGTCTTCGGTGTTCGCGAGGAGCTCCACGAGCGCCTCTGACGGCGTGACACCGGCGACCAGTGCTGGGCTGCCCCTCTCGATCAGAAAGACGTTGCGGATTGGAATCCTGCCGCCGATCTCGCAATCGACCAGCTCGGTGATCATGTATTTCGGGGGCGGAATCACCATCTGAACCCCCGCGTTGAGGGCCATCATCGGCACGTTGAACTGCGCCATCCGCTTGCCTGTCGCACGGCCGGATCGCGAGTGCAGCCGGCTTTGCCACGCCAGAGACAGCCTCTGAACCGGGGCGAGCCGATGCTGGGGCACCGAGCGCAGCGTGTGCGCGCTGATCGTGAGCGGCTTCGGATAGCGGCTCGCCGTCCCCTGGTCGCTGACGACAACCATGTCGTCCGAGTAGAAGGTGCCTCCGTGGCGACGCAGCAACGAAAGAATCGTGCTCGTCTTGCCGGTGTCGGTTTGCGCCGAGAGCATGATCGAGCGGCCTTCGATCTCGATGCATGCAGCGTGAAGCAGCATGAAGCCACGACTGACGAGGAGGAACCTCAACAGCGGCTCGACGACGTTCGTGTACAGGACGTGAGGGGAAAGCGCCAGGAGCGGGCCTGCTTTGACGTGAACCGGGTTTCCCATTTCGATGTGGAAGTTCGCGAAAAGGCCGCCCAGGTGCTCTCGATACAGCAGCCCAGATCCCTTGGCGACAAGAGCCGAGCGAACCCGCGGCCGAATTCCGCCGACCGAAGCGATCTCGATGACCAGGTCGGGGCAGTCGACTTGTTCGACCTTGAAGAACTTCAGCTCCGGCAGTGAGACTGCTGACGCAATCTTCAAGATGCCGTCGATGTCGTAATGGTGGCGATGTCCGTTTTTGATCATGGTGCCTCCGCTGGAATCGTCCGCCGGCCCGGCCAGATCAGACGGTCGGATAGTGCGAATCGGGCGAAAGTCAGGGCCGCGAGGGTGATCAGATTGGCGAGCAGGTAGTTGCCGCCAAGGGCCGACGTGACCAGGAACAACAGCGGTAGCCGCACAAGCAGGGCGACGCCATTGACCGCGCCGTAAGCCGCGAAGCGTCGAGCCAACCCTCCGAAACCCGGCCGGCTGCGACCACGGAAAACCCACGCCTCGATGCCGGCGAAGTTGAAAGTGGTCGATCCCACAGTTGCCAGCGCGGCAGCGAGAAGGTACTGCGTCGGCGCTTGGGAAGCCATGAGCGAAAACAAGCCCTGGTTGACGATCAGGCCTGCCGCACCGACCGCGGTGAAGCGGGAGAAGTGGGCCGCTTTCGCCCAAGCTCCGCCAACAATGACGGCAGTGTCGTCGCGGATCCTCTCGGCCGCCCTCATTCGGCCGCCACCGACGCAAGTCCGAGGTCCGCCCATCGGCTGGTGGATCCGATCCAAGCCATGGCCTCATCGAGCTGCCGCTGGCCAAACGGGCGCCGGCCGCGCCTGGCGAGCACGGCAACAGCGACGATTTCGCCTCGATCGTCCAGCCTGGGGACCAGCAACGCGCTGTTGCTCTCGATGTTGACTCGGGGCTGGGGGCGCGACGATGGCCGCTCGATGACCAGCAGCGGCTGACCGCTTCGGCCTGCTGCCGCAATCAAATCTGCGGTCAGGAGCTTGCCCAGTCCACGCAACTGGTCCGGGTCGACCATCTCCCCGACCGGGACCCAGAACGCCCGCTGGGCGTCAAGTCGCTTTGCCAACCGAGGCAGGTCGAGCATCGGCAGCGGAAGGCGCGACCGAACAAGGGCCATCACTCGGGGATGGTCCAGGCCTGCGGTCAGCAGAACTCCGCAGGCCTGTGCCAGTACGGCGAGTGCGAGCAGCGCATGCCGGCCCTGCAGCGTGAGCAGGGAAAGGAGGGTGAAGGAGCCGAGGGCCGCAACGATTGCAAACGGATAGTGGATTCGCTGGGGCTGTGCCCGCCTGGCGAGGTCGCGGAAGGTTACCAGCTGTTGAAAGGCGATGCCGCAACCGATGGTGGCGGCCGAGGCGATGATCCAGGACGAGATGGGGCCCAGGCCACCGCGAAGCAGCGTGAACACCAGTGCCGAGAAGAGGGCCAACCCGCCACCCGTGACAACCGCGAGCTTGACCCAGCGAGCACTGCCAGGCACATACACGAAGAGGGACAGGAGGTGTCTGAGAAACAGGATGCCTTGTCTCGTGCTGGCTTTACTTTCACCGGCATTGCGGGCGGCAAAAACGAAAGGCACGTCGGCCACCTTGAGCGTCGGCGTGCACACCAGCAGCTCGAGCAGGATCTTGAAACCCATCGGCCGCAGCTCGAGGCCCGCCAGGTAGCGCCGTTTGCAGCAAAAGAAGCCAGTCAAGGGATCGCTCGTGCGCTGCGTCTCCGGGAAGATCAGGTGCGCAAGCCAGGTGCAGGCGCGGCTGACCCAAAGACGAGATGGCCCCGCCAGGCCGGCACGACTTCCACCTTTCATGTATCGCGAGGCGATAGCAAGGTCGGCGCCTCCCTGGGTCTCAGCCAAGAGTTTCGGAATGATCTCGGGCGGATGCTGCAGGTCTCCGTCCATGACGCAGACCGCATCCCCGCGGGACGCCGCAAATCCGGTTGTCACAGCTGTGCCGAGCCCAGTCTGTTCATCGGCCGGTCGCTCGATGAGCCTCCAACGGCGATCGGCGGCGCAAACAGCGCGGAGGAGAGGCCGGGTTTCAGTGTCGTCGCTATCGTCGACGACGATCACTTCGTAGTCGTGCCCGTCGAGCGCTTTGGACAGTTGGTCGTGCAAAGCACCGACGTTGCCGGCTTCGTTCCGGGTTGGGATCACGACCGACAACTCGCATGCGCTCTCGCGACGGACCAACGTGGATGCGTGGCGAACGGGGAGCGTCAACGGCGCGGTGTCTGTTACCTCCAGAACGGCCTCCATATCCTTATCTCTCCCTCGTTTCCTTGAATCCCGGTGGCATGGATGCGCACGCAAACAGCAGTAATCGGCGGTGCCGTCAATTCCGCCGGGTGAGACCGGGCCCTGCCCGCTCCGCCCGGCTGCCTCTCGATTGAAGCCATCGGCCCGCGGGCTTAATGCCCGTTTGCGACGTCTCGATTTAACCCGGCCTTAACCCGCCCGATCAATGGGATGTTCGTGTAACGACCCGGGACATCCAACGGGCGATGCAGTACCTGAACATGGGTGTCAGATAGCCGCGATTCTGAGGCCCTGGTGCGAGGTGAGGCCGGCCAGCCGCTTTTTGAGCTATGTCGAACTCACCAGGAGACGATCAGGCGCAGCTCGGTCCTTCTAGCAGCCCCGGGTCAATGGGACGTTCGTCCGGTTGCATCGGGACATACGATCACCGCTCTCCGGGATGTCGGTGATCCCCGATTGGCGCATCGGAGCACAAGTGCCGGCGACGATAATGCACGGTCGTGGGAGAAAACGACTTTCCGCCCTTGGCCGGTAAGCAAATAACTCCGCCACCGTCTGCTCGCGGATGGAAAAGGTCGGGTCGGCTCCGTGTTGCAGGCTTGTTGGCGGCAGTCGCCGTCGTGGCCGCTTTGCTGATCGGGATCTTTTGGTCGCCGCTTGGCTCCCGCCTCACGACACGCCCTACGACCGGTGGGCCGGCGTCGCCCTCCCCGCGTCTCCCCGACTTGAGCTTTCCCATCCGAGCCGCCTTCTACTACCCGTGGTTCCCGGAAGCCTGGAGCCAACAGGGCATGAGCCCTTTCTCCCACTACAAGCCATCGCTCGGCTACTACTCCACCGATGTGGCTACCGTCAGAGCGCAGATCCAGGCGATGCAGTACGCCAACATTCAAGCCGGAATTGCCTCGTGGTGGGGCCAGGGC